>NZ_JBDGJQ010000009.1:0-233920 GCF_057656815.1 Variovorax sp. Soil_C_39 | reverse complement strand
TTGAACGTGGCGCAGACGGCCGGCGGCCAGTTCGGCGCGGGCCTGTACCGGCTCATCAACTACACCGGCACGCTGACTGACAACGGCCTGGACATCGGCACGGCGCCGACCGACGCGAGCAACCTGCAGGTGCAGACCTCGGTGGCGCAGCAGGTCAACCTGGTCAACTCCGACGGCGTGGCGCTCAACCTCTGGGACGGCAACGACAGCGCGAACATCAACGACGGCAAGATCGCCGGCGGCGCAGGCACCTGGCGCGCGGGCAGCCCGGGCGACAACTGGACCGACGCGGCCGGCACGATGAACGGCACCTGGAAGCAGGACGGCTTCGCGATCTTCACGGGCACGGCCGGCACCGTCACGGTCGACAACAAGGGTGCGGGCGGCGCGGTGCGCATCGGCGGCGCGCAGTTCGCGGTCGACGGCTACAGCATCGTCGGCGACGCATTGACCATCAGCGCACCGGCGACGGTTGTGCGCGTGGGTGACGGCACAGCCGCGAGCGCGGGCATGACCGCGACCATCGGCGCGTCGATCGGCGGCACGGGTGGCCTCGTGAAGGAAGACGGCGGCACGCTGATGCTGAGCGGCGCGAACTCGTACACGGGCGGCACCACCGTCAACGGAGGCACGCTGCAGATTTCGGCGGACAACAACCTGGGCGCGGCCGGCACTGCACTGGCGCTCAATGGCAGCACGCTGCGCGTGGCCGCGGGTGCCTCGACGGTGGCCTCGGCGCGTGCCATCACGCTGGGCGCGGGCGGCGGCACCTTCGAGATGGCCAGTGGCGATTTCGAGTCGAACGGTTCCATCGGTGGTGCCGGCGGCCTCACCGTGCGCGGCGCGGGCGGCACCGTGTCGCTGAACGCCGCCAACACCCACGCCGGCGGCACGCTGCTGCAGGACGGCGGTGCGGTCGTCGCCAGCGTGGACGGCGCCTTCGGCAGCGGCGACGTGCGCCTTGAAACCACCGATACGCAGTTGGCGTTCACCGGTTCGGCCAGCGCCGGCAGCACCCGCTTCACGGTGGGGCGCGCCAGCAGCACCGACAGCCGCAACCTCATCGGGTTCGCGCAAACCGCCTCGGCCGGTGCAGCCCGCATCGACCTGCATGGCCAGGGCTTCACGAGCGGCAACTTCAACGGGGCCCTGTTCGGCGAAGCGAGCACGGCCGGCAACGCGACCATCGACAACCGGGGCGCGGTCGTCGCCTTCAGCGACGCGGCCAGCGCGGGCAATGCAAGCATCACCGTGGGTGCGGACAGCCTGTTGGCCTTCGCGTCCAAGGCCTCCGCAGGCACGGCCAAGGTCGCCAACCAGGCCGGCGGCCTGGTGTACTTCGCGGGCACCGCGTCCGCGGGCAGCGCGTCGATCACCAACGCCGCGGGCGGCACGCTCGACGTGTCGGGCATCACTGCACCGGCGGGCCTCGCGATCGGCTCGCTTGCGGGCGGCGGCGCGGTGGTGCTCGGTGCCACGCGGCTGACGCTCGGCGCCACCAACGCGAACGACGCGATCTCCGGCACCATCTCCGACAAGGGCAGCCTGTTCCCGCAGCCCGGCACCGGTACCGGCGGCGCCATCGTCAAGGTGGGCAGCGGCACGCTGACGCTCACGGGTGCCAACAGCTACACTGGCGGCACCACGGTGGCGGCCGGCACGCTGAGCGTGAACAACGCGAGCGGCAGTGCCACCGGCACGGGCGCCGTGCAGGTGCAAAGCGGCGCGACGCTGACCGGCAGCGGCACCATCACCGGTGCGGTCACGGTCGGCAAGGGCGGCATCCTGGCCGCGGGCAACAGCCCCGGCACGCTGACGCTCGGCGCGCTCTCGCTCGCCGGCGGGTCCACGCTGAACTATGAGCTTGGCCAGGCCGGCACCGTCGGCGGCACGCTGAACGACCTGGTCAACGTCAACGGCAACCTGCAGCTCGACGGCACGCTCAACGTCACGGAGTCGGCCGGC
The DNA here is from genome assembly GCF_057656815.1 of Variovorax sp. Soil_C_39. Classification (NCBI taxonomy): domain Bacteria; kingdom Pseudomonadati; phylum Pseudomonadota; class Betaproteobacteria; order Burkholderiales; family Comamonadaceae; genus Variovorax; species Variovorax sp. Soil_C_39. The sequence continues at coordinate 231,955 of NZ_JBDGJQ010000009.1, read as the reverse complement.
GGCAGCTTCGGGCCGGGGCTGTACCGCCTCATCGGCTACACCGGCACGCTGACCGACAACGGCCTGGACATCGGCACCGCGCCGAGCGCGCCGGGCGACCTGCAGGTGCAGACCTCGGTGGCGCAACAGGTCAACCTGGTGAACCGCGCGGGCCTGTCGCTCAACTTCTGGGATGGCGGCGACGCCAGCAAGTACAACGACGGCCAGGTGGCCGGCGGCAGCGGCACCTGGCGTGCCGGCAACCCGCAGCCTTCGCTCGACGGCTGGACCGACATGGACGGCAAGCTCAACGCGAACTGGGCACAGGACCAGTTCGCCGTCTTCGGCGGCGCGGCCGGCACGGTCACGGTGGATGGCGGCGGCGGCGCGGTGCGCATCGCGGGCGCGCAGTTCGCGACCGGCGGCTACGTGGTGCAGGGCGATGCCGTCGAGCTGGGCAATGCGAGCACCGTGGTGCGCGTGGGCGACGGCACGGCCGCGGGCGCGACCATGACGGCGACCATCGGCGCCGCGCTCACCGGAACCGGCGGCCTCGCGAAGGAAGACGCGGGCACGCTGGTGCTCGGCGGCGCCAACAGCTACAGCGGCGGCACGCGCGTCAGCGGTGGCGTGCTGCAGATCGCCGCCGACGCGAACCTCGGCGCCGCAGCCGGCGCGCTCTCGCTCGACGGCGGCACGCTGCGCGTGACCGGCGACACCAGCAGCGCGCGCGCCGTCACGCTCGGCAAGGCGGGCGGCGCATTCGATGTCGATGCGGCCCGCACGGCGGCGCTGACCGGCGCACTCACCGGCACCGGCGCCCTGCGCAAGGCCGGCGCCGGCACCTTGCAGCTGAGCGGCGCCAACGGCTACACGGGCGGTACCGACGTGGCCGCAGGCTCGCTCGAAGCGCTGGCGAGCGGCGCGCTGGGCACCGGACCGGTGTCGGTGGCCGGCAAGGCATCGCTGGCGTTCGGCAACACGGCCGATGCGGGCAAGCTGACCATCACCGCCAACAGCGGTGCCGTGGTGGCGTTCCGCGATGCGTCGAGCGGCGGCAATGCCACCGTGGTGAACAAGGCGGGCGCACAGCTGCGCATCGATGGCCTCAGCGCCGCGGGCACGAGCATCGGCTCGCTCGAAGGCGCGGGCCAGGTGCTGCTCGGCGCCAAGGCACTCACGCTCGGCGGCCTCGGCGGCAACGCCACGCTGTCGGGCGCCATCAGCGGCACGGGCGGCTCGATCGTGAAGGTGGGCGCGGGCACGCTCACGCTCGCGGGTGCCAGCAGCTATACCGGCGGCACCACCGTCAGCGCCGGCACGCTGAGCGTGAACAACAAGAGCGGCAGCGCGACCGGCAGCGGCGCGGTGCGGGTGCAAGGCGGCGCGACGCTGGCCGGCAGCGGCACCATCGCCGGTGCGGTCACCGTCGCCAAGGGCGGCATCCTGGCCGCGGGCAACAGCCCCGGTACGCTGACGCTCGGCGCGCTCACGCTCGCTGCGGGCGCCACGCTCAACTACGAGCTCGGCCAGGCCGGCGTGCCCGGCGGCGCGCTCAACGACCTGATCAACGTAGGCGGCAACGTGCAGCTCGACGGCACGCTCAACATCGCGCAGTCGGCGGGCGGCACCTTCGGGCCCGGGCTCTATCGCCTGGTCAGTTACGGCGGCACGCTGACCGACAACGGCCTGGACATCGGCACCGCGCCGGCCGGCACCAAGGCGGCCGACCTGCAGGTGCAGACCTCGGTGGCCCAGCAGGTCAACCTGGTGAACCGCGCGGGCCTGTCGCTCAACTTCTGGGATGGCGGCGACGCCAGCAAGTACAACGACGGTCAGGTGGCCGGCGGCAGTGGCACCTGGCGTGCGGGCACCCCGACGCCATCGATGGACGGATGGACCGATGCCGATGGCAAGCTCAACGGCAACTGGGCGCAGAACCAGTTCGCGGTGTTCGGTGGCAAGGCCGGCACAGTGACGGTGGACGGCAGCGGCGGTGCGGTGCGCATCGCGGGCGCGCAGTTTGCGGTCGACGGCTACGAGGTGCAGGGCGACGGCATCCGCATGGACGGTGCCAACACCGTGCTGCGCGTGGGCGACGGCACAGCCGCGGGCGCGGACATGACCGCCACGCTGAACGTGGCGCTCTCGGGCACCGGGGGCCTGTCGAAGGAAGACGCAGGCCGGCTGATCCTGGGCGGCGCCAACACCTACAGCGGCGGCACCACCGTCAAGGGCGGCGTGCTGCAAGGCAGCGCCGCGAGCCTGCGCGGCAGCATCGTCAACAACGCCGAGGTCGCTTTCGACCAGGACAAGACCGCCGGCACCTATGCCGGAACGATGAGCGGCACCGGCAAGCTGCGCAAGATCGGCGCCAGCACGCTGACGCTCGCAGGCGCCAACAGCTACAGCGGCGGCACGCTGGTCGATGCGGGCACGCTCGCCACCGACACCAGCGGTGCGCTCGGCACGGGCGCGGTGGGCATCGCTTCGGGCGCGGTGCTGCAGTTCGGCGGCAAGGCCGACGCAGGCACGCTCGCGATTTCGAACGAGGGCACCCTGGCGCTGCAGGACAGCGCAATGGCCGCGGACGCGAGCGTGAGCAACGCGGCCGGCGGCCAGGTGCGCATCGACCTGGCGGCCACCGGGACGAGCATCGGCTCGCTCGGCGGCGCGGGCGACGTCGTGCTCGGCGCGAAAATGCTCACCACCGGCGCGCTCGGCGGCGACAACACGATCTCGGGCGCGATCAGCGGCGCGGGTGGCTCGCTCGTGAAGGTTGGCGCGGGCACGTTGACCTTGTCGGGCAGCGCGACCTACAGCGGCGAAACGCGCGTGGCCGCGGGCACGCTCGCGGCCGGCGCAGCCAATGCCTTCAGCGCCGCCTCGAGCGCGGTGGTGGCCAGCGGCGCGACGCTCGACCTCGCGGGCCACAGCCAGCAGATGGCGGGCCTTGCCAATGCCGGCACGGTCTCGCTGGTCGGCAGCGTACCGGGCACCACGCTCACACTCACCGGCCCTTACGTCGGCAACAACGGCGTGCTGCGCCTCGGCGCCAAGCTCGACAACCCGGGCATCGCCGACCGGCTGGTGCTCGACGGCGCCGCAGCCACCGCGAGCGGCCAAACGACCGTGGAGGTCACCAACCTGGGCGGCCTGGGCGCGCGCACCAGCGGCGCGGGAATCGAGGTGGTGAGTGCGCTCAATGGCGCCACCACCACGGCGCAGACCAGCAAGGACGCCTTCGCGCTCGCGGGTGGCCGCGTCGACGCGGGCGCGTTCGAGTACCGCCTCTACGCCGGCGACAACAGCGGTGGCGGCGAGAACTGGTACCTGCGCACCGAGGCCGAGCCGGGCGCCGGCCTGCCGACCTACCGCGCCGAGGCGTCGCTGTTCGGCGCGCTGCCGAGCCAGCTGCGCCAGAGCGATCTCGGCATGCTGGCCAACCTGCACCAGCGCATCGGTGACGACGACGTGCGCGGCAGCCCGGGCGCGTCATCCAGCGCGGCAAGCGGCCATCGCCGCGCCTGGGGACGCCTGATCTCCACCGACATGGACATCCGCCAGGGCGGCACCGTGTCGCCGCACAGCGAAGGCCGCGTCACCGGCCTGCAGGCGGGCACCGACCTGCTGGCTACGCCCGACTGGCGCGCCGGCATCTACGTCGGCCAGCTCGAAGGCGACACCCAGGTGCGCGGCTTTGCGAGCGGGCTGCTCAACACGGCCGCCGGACGCAACGACCTGCGCAGCCAGTACCTCGGCCTCTACGGCACCTATGCCGGTGAAAGCGGCTTCTATGCCGACGTGGTGCTGCAGGCCGGCCGCCACCGCTACACGGTGCAGCCGCTGGCGGGCGCGGGCGCATCGGGCAAGGGCAACAGCCTGCTGGCCTCGATCGAGGTGGGCAAGGCATTTGCGCTCGGCGCGAGCGGTTGGTCGATCGAGCCGCAGCTGCAGCTGATCCATGGGCGCCAGCGGCTGGACGACGTGTCGATCGCGGGCGCGGTCGTGCAGCAGGATGCCGACAGCGGCTGGACCGGCCGCGCAGGCGTGCGGGTCAAGGGCAGCTTCGCCACCGGCGCTGGCACCTTGCAACCCTACGGCCGCTTGAACGTGTACCGCAGCGCCAAGGGCAACGACGTTGCGCGCTTCGTGAACCCTGCGGCGATCACGCCGGTCGGTGCGCCCATCGGCGGCACCAGCACCGAGCTGGCCGCGGGCTTCACCCTGGCGGTGAGCCAGCGCACCAGCCTCTACGGCGAGCTCGGCAAGCTCTGGGCCTCGGGTGGGTCGGCGCGCGTGGGCAGCTCGGTCAATGCGGCTGCGGGGGTGCGCGTGAAGTGGTGAGCGTGGGCGTTCACGGCGAGCGCATCGCGCTCAGGACTCCGCCGTGAAGCCGATCTCCTTGGTCAGCGTGCGCCATTCCTTCGTGTCGGCCTCCAGCATCGACGCCAGCACCTGCGGCGTGGAATGGGCGACGTCCACGCCCGACTGCTGGAGAAACGCCGCCAGCGCGGGGTCGGACAGCGCGGCGTGCACCTGGGCCTGCGCACGGCGCTGGGTCTCGGCGCTTGCCCTGGCCGGCAGGTAGACGCCATACCATTCGCGCGCCGTCATGGCGACGCCCTGCTCGCGGAACGTCGCCACGCCGGGCGCGAAGCTCGAACGCGATTCGCCTGACACGGCGATGAGGCGCAGCTTCCCGGCCTGCACCTGGGGCAGGTAGTTGCCGACGGGCCCGGCGGCGGAGGCGATCTGCCCGGCGACCACGTCGTTGATGGCGGCGGCGGTGCCCTTGTAGGGGACCGGCTTCAGGTCGAGGCCGGTCTGCTGGTTGACCACCGCCACGACGAGGTGCGGCATGGAGCCCAGGCCCGGTGTGCCCGTGTTCGCCTTGTCGGGATTCGCCTTGACCCAGGCCACGAAGTCCTTGAGGCTCGTGACGCTCGCAGGGACGAGCGGGCCCACGGCGAGCGCGTGGTTCGTGTGGCAGACCAGGGACACCGGCATCAGGTCCTTCGCCGGGTCGTAGGGCAGCTTCTTGAACGTGAAGGGATACATCGCCAGCGCCGACGAGTGCGTCAGCAGCAGCACGCTCCCATCGGCCGGCGAGTCCTTGACCTGCGTGATGGCGATCTGGCCGGACGCGCCGGGCCTGTTCTCCACCAGCATGGCCGGCGCGTAGCCGCCGCGCATCTTGTCGGCGAGCCGCCGGGCCATGACATCGGTGAGGCCGCCGGGCGTGAATCCCACGAAGATGCGCGCGGTCTCGGGCTGCTGCCCGAAGGCGGGAAGGATGGGCGCCGTAGCGAGGGCCGCGGCCACGAAGTCTCTTCTGTTCAACATGTCGGTGTCTCCAAAATGGTCAGTTCACGCGCACCCGGATCTCGCCCAGCCCGTCGATGCGGCCGGTCATGAGATCCCCCTTCGCCACCGCGCCGACCCCCTCGGGGGTGCCCGAGAAGATCAGATCGCCGGGCTGCAGTTCGAACAGGCGCGACAGCGCCGCCACGATCTCGTCCACGCTCCAGATCAGCTGGGCCAGGTCGGCCTGCTGTCGCGGCTCGCCGTTGACTTCGAGCGCGATCGCGCCGGTGGTCAGCACGCCTGTCGCATCGATCGGATGGATCGGTCCCATCGGCGCAGAGGCGTCGAAGGCCTTGCCCGTTTCCCAGGGCTGCCCCGCGCGCGCGGCCGCCTGCTGCAGGTCGCGCCGGGTCATGTCGAGGCCGACGGCGTAGCCGAAGATATGGCCGGCCGCCCTTTCCTTGGGGATGTCGCGGCCGGCCTTGCCGATCGCGACCACGAGTTCGATCTCGTGGTGGCAGTTGGCGGTCTCGCTCGGGTAGGCGAAGGACGCCTCGCTGTCCGCAACGGCCTCGACGACCGCGTCGGCCGGCTTGCAGAAGAAGATGGGCGGCGAGCGCGACGGGTCGTGGCCCATCTCGCGCACGTGGGCCTCGTAGTTGCGTCCGATGCAATAGACGCGGCGGACCGGGAAACGCGCGGCGCTCCCCGCGATGGCGACGGAGACGACGGGTGGGGGCTCGAAGGCGAATAAGGGTTTCTGCACGGGCTCACTCCACGGAGATGTTGCGTTCCTTGACCAGGCGCGCCCACTTGTCGCGTTCCTCGCTGATCAGCGTGCGCATCTGTTGCGGGGTGCTCGTCGTGATCGCGGCGCCGCGCCCGCGCATCACCTTGGCCACCTCCTCGGATTGCACGGCCTTGACCAGCTCCGCATGCAGCCGCTCGGCCACCGCCGGTGGCACGCCGGCGGGAGCGATGAAGCCGAACCAGATGTTGTCTTCGAATCCCGGGATCGTCCTGGCGATCGGCGGGATCTCGGGCGCCTGCGCCGAAGGCTTGCCGCTGGTGACGCCGATGGCGCGCAGTTTGCCGGACTGGATGAAGGGCAGTGCGACCGGCAGGTTCTCGAACGCCATCTGGATGTTCCCTGCCATCAGGTCCTGCATCGCGGGGCCACTGCCGCGGTAGGGCACGTGCGTGATCTCCAGCTTCTCGGCGCGCGCCAGCAACTCGCCGTTGAGGTGGGCGCTCGAACCGGTGCCCATCGAGCCATACGACACCTTGCCGCCTTGCTGCTTCATGTAGGCGACGAGTTCCGCCATGTTCTTCGCGGGCACGGATGGATTGACCACCAGGACGTTCGGCAGCGTGATCGCGAGCGTCAGCGGCACCACATCCTTCAAGGTGTCGACCTTCATGTCCTTGTAGAGCGCCGGATTCACGGTCATCACGCTCGCGGGAACCATGCCGATCACGCTGCCGTCGGGCTTGGCGTTCGCAATCTGCTGCAGGCCGAGCACCCCGTTGGCGCCGGGCTTGTTCTCGACGATGACTGTCGTGCCCATGTTCTGCGCAAGCACCTTGCCCGTGAGCCGAGCCAGGGTGTCGGACAGGCCGCCCGGCGGATAGGGCACGACGATGGTGACCTGCGACGGTTGTGCCAGGGCGGGCATCAGTGCGGACAGGCCAGCGTAGGCGAGCGCGGCGAGCGCCGCGCGGAGGAACGATCTCATGGGTGTCTCCTGTTGTGATGTACGAAAAGTGGGTCGGCTTCAGGCCGTGCCGGCGCGCTCGGCGATCGCGGCTTGCACGGCAGGCCGGAAGAGCTCGCGCTCTGAAATCATCAAGCTGCGCTCCCAGGGCCAGCGCGTGATGGCCGGTTGCGGCGTGCGGTCGACCGCCTGGCCGCCGAGGAAGATCGCCGCGAAGCGGGCGTTGTCCTGCAGGATGCGGATGTCGGCCAGCGGGTCGCCGTCGACGACGAGCAGGTCGGCAAACTTGCCCGGCGCCAGCGTGCCGACGTTCTCGGCATCGATGGTCACCGCTGCGTTCTTCGTGGCGCAGGTGATCGCCTCGAGCGGGCTCATGCCCAGCAGCGTCACGAACAGCTCGAGCTCGCGCGCGTGCCACTCGCCATAGGGCGTGACGGCGAAACCGGTGTCGGTGCCAGTCATCATCGTCACGCCGTTCTTCCACGCATAGCCGAGGTTGACCACCGCCTTGTCGAGATCGCGCCTGAAGCGGTCGATGCGCGACTGCGAGCAGCCGGCGAGGTGGCCCCAATCGGCCACGTTGGCGGTGAAGGTGAGCGCGGGGCAGCACGGGATGCCGCTGGCCGCAAGCCGGTCGGCCTGCGAGCGGTCCATGAAGTCGGCGTGCATGATCCAGTCGATCCTGGCCTCGATGCAGTCCATCACCGATTCGCCGCTGCGCGCATGGGCCGTCACCCGCTTATTCAGGCGATGCGCCTCCTCGACGATGACCTTGAGCTCATCGGCGCGGAATGCGGGCACGCTGCCGCCGCCGGGCGTGAGCAGCGCAGACTCGCCGCTCGCGGCAATCTTGATGAAGTCGACGCCGTTCTTGGCCTGGTCGCGCACCTCGTTGACCATCTGGCTGGCGCCTTCGGTGAGCGCGCCCACACCAGAGCGCGGCGATCCCACCCACGACGGAAAGTAGTCCGTGAGCGCCGCATGGGTCGACAGGTAGCGCGCTGCCGCCGTGATGCGCGGCCCGGGGAAGAGGCCGCCCTTGATGGCGTCTCGCACTGCAACGGCCACATACCAGCTGCCACCGGGGTCGCTGAACGAGGTGACGCCCGCTTGCAGCACCGTTTTGGCGTGGAACGCGGCGCGGATCGCGCGGTATTCGGCCGAGCCGAACAGGTCCTGCTCCTCGATGCCGCGCGCCACGCCGTAGCTGATGTGGCAATGCGCGTCGATCATCCCCGGCATCACGGTCTTGCCGGTGGCGTCCCAGGCGATCTCCGCGCCATGGGGCAGGGGCCTGGCGGGACCCTCGCCCTTGGCGATCTCGCCCACGCGGTCGCCGTCGATCTCCAGCCAATGCAGCGGCTCGGGCTTGTCGCCCGTCCCGTCGATGAGGGTGCCTCCGACGATGTAGCGCTTCATCGGCTCAGCTCCAGGCAACGCCGTCGGCCTTGGAGGCTCCGGGCCTGCCTTCCATGAAATCCACGAGGGCCTGGTTGAACTCGTCGGCGCGCTCGTAGTAGGCCGTGTGCGCCGCGCGTGCGAATCGCACCAGGCGGCTGCGCGGCACCAGTTGGCGCACCTTCTCACCCACCGAAGGCGTCACTGTCTTGTCTTCGTCGCCCCACGCGAGCAGCACCGGGAAGCTCGCCGCGGCCAAGGCCTCGCCGACCACTTCGTCGTCGAGGTCCGATTCGATGTAGGAGCCCAGCGCCTCGAACGACGCCTTGGCGCCCGGGGAGTTGTTGATGCGCCATTCCTCTTCGAGCATTTCCGGCGTGACGAGCGCGGGATCGAAGATCACGCGCTGCATCTTCCCGGCAACGCCTTCGCGCGTCTGGTTGTTGGCGCCTGCCTTGATGCGCCCGCGCGCCTCGTCACCGATGGGCACGAGGCCCATGCTACCGACCAGGGCGATGCCGTCGACGCGGGTCGGGTTCTCGCACGCATAGGAGGCCACGACATGGCCGCCGAGCGAGGTTCCCACGATGGTGGATTTCTGGATGCCCATCGCGTCGAGAAACGCCCCGAGCGCTTCGCGGTAGGCGGGCACCGAGCATGCGACCCCGGCCCCCTTCGACGCAAAGCCGTGGCCCGGCAGATCGATCGCGTAGACGTGGTAGCCCCGCTGCGCGAGCGCGTCGATGTTGCGCGACCAGCGCTCGGCGCGCCCGCCCGTGCCGTGCACCAGGACCACGGTCCTGTCGCCCGAACCGGCTTCGAGGACACGGGTGGTTGCCGCACCTGCGGGGAATGGATAAGCGATCATCGAAACTCCTGATTCATTGAGTGAATAAGCTATTCATCAATGGTAGGAGCTGCGTTCTACCTCCGCACTAGGAGCTTCACGGACGCGCTGTGAATAGGCGCTATTCAGCCGCTTCGGAGCCGTTCTGCAACCGGGCGAAGTTGCGCCGCGATCGCGGCCACGGCCTCACCCGCCTCGGCCCGGACGGCAGCAACCTTGAACACTGCCGACGCCGAGGTGATGTTCAGCGCATAGGGAGACACCTGCTCCGCAGTGCCCAGCGGAACCGACACGGTGCTCATTCCGGGCACGAACACATCGATGTTGGTGACGAAGCCGTCCTTGCCGTAGTCGGCCAGTGCCGCGAGCGCCTGCTTCTCGTGCTTCTTGAAGAGCGCGGGATGCGCCTCCTTGCATTCCGCCAGCGCCGCCTTGCGGTCCTCGCGCCCCAGCCCCGCCAGGTAGGCCCAGCCCGTGCCGCTCGAGATGATGGGGACTTCGGAGCCCACGCGCAGGTTCACGCTGAGGAACGAGTGCGGTGCCTCGCAGCGCTGCAGGTAGAGCATGTTCGCGCCCTCGCGCGTGGACAGGCTCGCCGCCCCCTCGAACCGCGACGCCACGTCGATGAGCAGCGGCCGCGCGAGCTCGGCTAGTTCGAGCGTGTCCAGGGCCGAATAGCCGAGGGTCAGGATGGACAGCCCCGGTCGGAAGCGGGCGCCGTCGGAATCGGCGACGAGGTAGCCGCCGTGCTCGAGTGTCTTGCACAGGCGCCAGACCGTGGGCTGTGGAAGGCCCGTCATGCGTGCGAGTTCGCTGCTGCCCAGCCGCTCGCGGCCATGGTCGAAGCATCGCAGGACTGCGAGCCCGCGCAGCAAGCCCTCCACGAGTGGCTGGCCTGTGGGCTTGGCGGATGACTTCTTGGCTGTTGGCATGGCGCGACCTTCCTCTCGAATCGGAAACACCGCATAATATCACATAAATGAATAGATAATTCACTATATGAATAACAAAAGCGAGACGATGAAGGCTTGGACCGTGGGCACCCCCACACCGGAACTGCGCGAAATCCCACGGCCCGTTGCCCTGGCGAACCAGATCCTCGTGCGCGTCAGTCATGCAGCGATCAACAGGGCGGATCTCCATGTGGCGGCGGGCCATGTCCACGGCAGGAGCGGTGGCGTGGGCTCGACCATCGGCATCGAATGGGCGGGCGAGATCGTGGAGATCGGCCCCGGCGTTCCACCTGGCTTCGCACCCGGCCAATTGGTGATGTGTTCGGGGGTCGGCGGCTACGCAGAGTACGCGGTGACGGATTGGGGCCGCGTCTATCCGCTGCCGCTGGGCATCGATGCGGCTTCGGCTGCGGCGCTTCCGATCGCGCTGCAAACCGCCCACGAGGCGCTGACGGCCAGCGGCAGGTTCACGCGCGGCGAGACGGTTCTCGTCCATGGCGCGAGCAGCGGCGTGGGGCTCATGGCGATGCAGATTGCACGCAGGCTCGACGCTTCGGCGGTTGTCGCCACATCCACGACGCCCTCGCGGCAAGCAAGGCTGCGCGAGTTTGGCGCCACCCACGTGGTCGACGGACGTGCGACCGACTGGGCCGACGAGGTGCTGGCGGCCACGGGAGGCGAGGGTGCCCATCTCGTTGTCGACTTCATCGCCGGGCCAGGCATCAACGAGACCCTGCGGGCCACGCGCATCCTCGGGCGCATCGTGAACGTCGGACGCATGGGCGGGTTCAGCGGGACGTTCGACTTCGACCTGCATTCGCTGCGCCGGATCAGCTACGTGGGAGCGACCTTTCGAACCCGCAGCCCGGAAGAGGTGCGGGAGATCGCGGGCCGCATGCGTGCCGACCTCTGGGACGCGCTGTCCCGAGGCGACCTGCGGTTGCCGGTCGCCGCCCGTTATCCCTTCGAAGAGGCACGCGCCGCGCTCGACTTCGTCGCGGCGAACGCCCATTTCGGCAAGGTCGTCCTCGACCTCTGACGCCCCAGGATCAACCTAGGAGACATGAAGATGCCATCGCTCAACGCCTCGGCCGCCCTGAAGCGGTTCCGAATCCTCGACCTGTCGCGCGTTCGCGCGGGCCCCACCTGCGCGCGCATGCTCGCGGACTTCGGCGCGGACGTCATCCGCATCGAGCCGCCGCCGGGGGTCGACCCCAACGACGCGATGTTCGCGGCCAAGCGCAAGGGCGGCGACTTCCAGAACCTCAACCGCAACAAGCGCGGCCTCGCGCTGAACCTGAAGAAGCCCGAGGGCGTCGACGTGCTGCACCGGCTCGTCAAGGATGCCGACGTGGTGCTGGAGAATTGGCGCCCCGACGTCAAGGCCCGCCTCGGCCTCGACTACGAAACCCTGCGGCGGATCAACCCGCGGGTCATCCTGGCAAGCATCTCGGGCTATGGCCAGGACGGCCCCTACGCCTGGCGGCCGGGCTTCGACCAGGTCATCCAGGGCATGGGCGGCCTGATGTCGGTCACCGGCTTCAAGGAGAGCGGTCCGGTGCGCGCCGGCATCGCCGTTTCGGACTCCGCGACCGGCCTGTACACCGCGATCGGCATCATGGTGGCGCTGCTCGAGCGTGAGCAGTCGGGCGAGGGCCAGTGGGTCCATGCGTCGCTTCTGCATTCGCAGATCGCCATGATGGACTTCCAGGCCGCTCGCTATCTCGTGGACGGCGACGTGCCGGCCCAAGAAGGCAACGACCATCCGACGTCTGCGCCCATGGGCATGTTCGAGGCCGCTGACGGTGCACTGAACATCGGGGTTTCGGGCGAAGGCCAGTGGAAGGCCTTCTGCAAGGCGATCGAGCGCCTCGACTGGCTGGACCATCCCGAATTCAGGCTCAACGCCGATCGCGTGCGCAATCGGCGCGAGATCAATGCCACGGTGCAAAGCCTCTTCCAGACGAAGCCCGTGGCGCACTGGGTGCAGGCGCTCAATGCCGCCGGTATCCCGGCCGGCCCCGTGTACACGGTGCCCCAAATGTTCGACGACGAACAGGTGCACCACCTGAAAGTCGTCGGCGAAATCCCGACGGAGTCGGGCGCGCCGCTGCGCATGATCACGCAGCCGATCGTGCTCGAGCGGACACCGGCGGCGCTGGCGTCGCCGGCGCCATCGGTGGGCGAGCACAGTGACGAGGTGCTGCGCGAGGCGGGCTATGGCGACGCCGAGATCGCCTCGCTGCGCGAGAAGGCGGTGATCTGATGGCCGAGGGAAGAATCATCACGGTGCGCCGCGGCGCCATCGGCGAGTTGCGCATCGACAACCCCGGCAAGTTCAACGCCATGTCGCTCGGCATGTGGCATGAGCTGGCGGCGCGCACGAGGGAGTTCGCCGAAGAGGGCGACATCCGGGTGGTCCTGCTGCGAGGCGAAGGGGAGCGGGCCTTCGTCTCGGGCGCCGACATCACGGAGTTCGACACGAAGCGAAGCGCCGCATCGGGCAGCGGCGACTACGACGCGGCGGTGGAGGACGCCCAGCTTGCATTGATGGCATGCCCGCATCCCGTCGTGGCGAGCATCCGGGGGGTGTGCATGGGCGGCGGTCTTGGCCTTGCAATGGCCTGCGACCTGCGCTACGGCGCCCTGGACGCGCGCTTTCGCATGCCGGCAGCGAGGCTGGGCCTGGGCTATTCCTTTCGCGGCGTCGAGCACATGGTGCACGGGCTTGGCGCGCCACGCGTGGCGGAGCTGTTCTTCACTGCGCGCACCTTCGATGGCGCCGAGGCGCTGCGCATTGGCCTGCTGCAGGCTGCCTTCGGGCCGGACGAACTCGACGCGAGCATCGAGGAGGTCCTGTCGCAGATCGCGGCCAACGCGCCGCTGACGACCCGCCTGGCCAAGCGCTCCATCGCGCTGGCGCGGCGCCTCGCGCCCGAAGCCGACAACGCGGAGATCGAGCGCTTGCGCGCGGCGTGCGTTGCGAGCGAAGACTACGCCGAAGGGCGCCGGGCGTTCGCGCAGAAGCGCACGCCGCAGTTCACGGGACAGTGACGATGGAACAGGAAGCCATGCTCGCGCGCGCGCAAGTGGACGTCATCGCCGCCGACGCGGCGCGCTTTCCCAAGGACCTCATGGACGCGATCGGGTTCGACCGCGTCATCGCGCTCCACCCGGAAGGGCGCGCACGCGTGTGCTTCGAGGGGCCGGCGCGGCTCGCGCATTCGGGCGGGGAGGTGATCCAGGGCGGCATCCTCGGCGCCTGGCTCGATCACGCGATGGCATGGGCGGCGTGCGCGCGGGAAGAGGGCGCGGCGATCGCCACCCTCGAGATGAAGGTCAGCTACCTCGGTCGCGTGCAGCCCGGCCCGTGCGTGGCCGACGTGCGCGTGGTGCGCTGGGGTCGGCGGGTGGTGTTCCTCGAAGGGATCCTGGAGCAACCGGAAGGGACGGTCGTCGCGACCGCCTCTTCGACGGCGATGCGGCTGGGCGGCTGATCGGCGGATTGCTGGCCAGCCACTCAGTCCATGATCTTCGCGACAAGTGGGGTCCGCTCATCAAGGCTGCCGGCGTGAAGCTGGAGTGAGACTTCATCGCCGGGGGCCTTCGAGACACCCCTGAGCCTGTCTACCGCTTCCGCGAGCGAGAAGAGGCGGCAGGCGTCTTGGAGGGCAACCGGGAAAGGGCTGCGGCACGGCAGACATCCAGAATCTCGTCGGCGAGGGGCGAGTCGTCGGGACAGGCCCGCGACAGCACGATCGCACCGATCGCCTGCGCAATGACGTCGATCTGCCTGGCGCGCACGTCGCTTTGCCGACCGCCTGCCTCCGGCGCGTCGAACGGGTTGCCCAGAGTGGCCAGCAGGCCTTCCAGGCCGATCGCGAAAGCCGCCTTGACCGACTCCGGCTGGCGCGCGGCATCGCCGCACAGCGCGGCCATCGTGCAACCTTCGCCAGGGGCGTCGCGGTGCTCGCGCGACACATAGTGCGTGACGAATTCCCTCGCGTCGACGCCCTCGGCCCTGGTGGCCGTCTGCGCGAAACCACAGTTCGCCGCTTCCGCCATCAGCTCGGTCTTGGACCCGAAGTGCTTGTAGAACCCGCCGTGGGTGAAGCCTGCCGCCGCCATCAGGTCCGCGATGCCCACCCCGTCGTAGCCACGCTCGCGAAACAGCGTCGAGGCCGTCTCGACGATGTGCGCCCGGTTTGCTTGCGCCTGCGCTTTGGTGACCTTCATGTCCAGATCTCTTGAGGTATGTCGTGCGTGAAGTCAGAAATATACATTGATGTCACTCATCATCAAAGTTCTTGACTTCAAAGATGATGATCGACATCATTATGAAAAACGGCGATTCACCTTCTAACCAAGAGAAAGCACATGACCTCCCATTCCACCGTTCTCATCACCGGCGCCTCGACCGGCATCGGCACCATCTATGCCGAGCGCTTCGCACGCCGCGGCCACGACCTTGTGCTGGTTGCCCGCGACAAGGCGCGCCTCGAAGCGCTCGCCGCGCGCCTGCGCGACGAAGCCGGTGTGGCCGTCGACATCCTTTCGGCCGATCTGACCGAGCCCGGCGACCTGGCCGCGGTCGAGGCCCGTCTGCGCGAGGACGCCAGGATCGACACGCTGATCAACAACGCCGGGGCCGCGCTGTCCGGGCAGTTCATCGACCAATCGACAGACGATGTCGCCCGCCTGGTCGCGCTCAACACCACGGCACTGGTCAGGCTCGCGAGTGCCGTCGCCCCGCGCCTGGCGCGGGCCGGCCATGGCGCGATCGTCAACATCGGGTCGGTGGTTGGCCTGGCGCCCGAGTTCGGCATGTCGGTCTACGGTGCGACCAAGGCGTTCGTGCTGTTCCTGTCCCAGGGACTGAGCCTGGAGCTCTCGCCCAAGGGCGTCTATGTGCAGGCGGTGCTGCCTGCCGGCACCCGTACCGAGATTTGGGATCGTGCCGGCATCGATGCCAGTGCGATGCCTGACCTGATGGAAGTGAATGAACTCGTGGATGCCGCGCTGGTCGGCTTCGACCGCCGCGAACCCGTGACCATTCCGCCACTGCACGATGGCGCACGGTTCGAGGCGCTGAACGCGGCACGCCAGGCCCTGATCGCGGACATCCGGCAGGCGCAGGTGGCAGAGCGCTATCGAAGCGCCGCCTGAACGGCAACGCGCCGGAACGCACGAGCGACACGCTGATGAACAGTCCCCAATGAAAGCGCTTCGATCGGTATGGAAAGAAGGAACCCGAGGTGCGGGACGATGATGATCTGGTCCGCATCCACGCGGCGAGCGTCAATGCCCTTGACACGAAGATCAAGCGAGGCGAGTTCAAGCTGATTCTTCCCACCGCCTTCCCCTTGTTCCGGGGAACGACGTGGCCGGCACGGTCGTTCGGATGGGTGTTCGCGTTCGCGGCTTGACGCGAAATGTCGGGACGTCGAGCCGGCCGTTCGATACCGACGCGAAATTCACGCTGGCTCGGTGGTCAGGCCGGAAGCGGCGCAACCGATCACACATTGAATTTGTAAACCTTCTTGTTCATCGGTGGCCTTGGACCGATACTGTACATCCATACAGTCATTGGAGTCCTTTTTGGCCATTTCCCTGTCATGGGCCGATGGCGATGAACCGTCGTTGGCCCCTGCAAGTCCACCGCCCTCAGTGCAGCCGCGGCGCGCGCGCGTCGTGCTACCGCACGCGATCGAATCCGCCGTCTGGCGCGGCGACGCGCTCGGCTCGCCGGTCACCTCGACCGTGCGCACAGGCTTCGACGGCCTCGACGCCGAGCTGCCCGGCGGCGGCTGGCCCTGCGGCTCGCTGACCGAAGTGCTGCAAGTGCAGCCCTCGGTGCTCGAGTGGCGGCTGCTCGCGCCCGCCATGCGCACGCTGGTGGCCGAGGGCCGGCAGATCGTCGTCATCGGCCCACCGAAGGCCCCGCATTTGCCGGGCCTGCACCACCTCGGCCTGGACGAGCGCCACCTGGTCTGGATCGCGGCGGACAAGCCGGTCGAGCGCCTCTGGGCGACCGAGCAGCTCATCAAGGCCAATGCCGCGGGCATGCTCGTCAGCTGGCTGCCGCAGGCCCGCCAGGAGCAGATCCGGCGACTGCAGGTCTGTGCCCAGGGCTGCGACAGTCCCGTCGTGCTGTGCCGGCCGGCCGCGGCCGAGCACGAGGCCTCGGCCGCGCCGCTGCGGCTGCAGGCGCGCTTCGGCATCGACTGGGAGCTGCGCATCCATCTGCTCAAGCGCAAGGGCCCGCCGCACGAGGGCGAGTTGCGGCTTCCCTCGGTGCCCGGCGGTCTCGAGGCGATCCTGACGCCACGCCTTCGCCACCCGAGCCGCCTCGTCGCGGCCCGCCAATCGCGGGAGCTTTCCCATGCTGTGGGCAGCTCTTCTTCCCGACAACCTGCCGGACGGCCCGCAACCGCGCACTGAAGCGCTCGATGGGCTTGCGACGTGGTGCCTGCAGTTCACCCCGCGCGTTGCGGTCCTCGAAGCGCTTCTGACATGCCCGGCGGTCGTCATGGAAGTCGAACAGAGCCTGCGCCTCTTCGGCGGCAAGCGCCGGCTGGTCGAACGCGTGCGCGAGGAAGCGCCCGACCTCGGCGTGCGGCAGCTGGGCTGGGCGCCCACGGGCCTGGCCGCGCTCGCGCTGGCGCGGGCCGGGCTGTCGAACGGTTTCGCGAAGCCGCTCGCAACGCTGCTCGATGCGCTGCCGCTCGAGACCCTGACCGCCGTCGCGGCCCACCACGCGACGCTGGCCCGGCTCGGATGCCGCACGCTCGGCCAGGTCCGCGCCTTGCCGCGCGGCGGTCTCTCGCGTCGCTTCGATGCGCAGCTGCTCACCGCGCTCGACCAGGCCTACGGGCTGCGCCCGGAGATCTATCCCTGGGCGCAGCTGCCCGAAAGCTTCCATGCCCGGCTCGAACTGATGGCCCGCGTCGAGCATGCGCCCGCGATGCTGTTCGGCGCGCGCCGCCTGATGCTGCAGATGGCCGGCTGGCTCATGGCGCGGCGATCCGGCGTGACCGCATTCACCCTGCGCTGGTGCCACGACGCGATGCGCGCCAGGAGCGCCGGCGACGGCGGCGAGCTCACCGTGCGCACGGCCCAGGCCACGCGCGACACCGACCACCTGATGCGGCTGCTGGCCGAGCACCTGGGCAAGGTCGAGCTGCTTGCGCCCGTGGGCGACCTCGAGTTGCTGGCCACGGAAGTGCTGTCGCTCGAGGAGAAGAGCCTGTCGATGCTGCCCGAGGCGCGGCAGTCGGGCGAGAGCCTGGCGCTGGTGCTCGAGCGCATCGCGGCGCGGCTCGGCCCCGACCGCGTGCTGCGCCCCGTCGTCCTCGAAGACCACCGCCTGGAATGGATGTGCCGCTGGCGGCCCGCGCCCGAGCCCGCGCCGCGCGCCAGATGCCGCAGCGTCGACGTGCCGCAGCCGACCTTCGTCCTGCCGAAGCCGCTGCGCCTCGCGACGCGCGACAGCCGGCCGGTCTACCAGGGCGTGCTGCAACTGCTCGCGGGGCCGCACCGTGTCGAGGGCGGATGGTGGGACCGCACCACGGTGGCTTGCGATGCCGATGCCGATGGCGGTGCGCAGGAGACCACGCGGCATGCCGCGCGGGACTACTGGGTGGCCGTGAGCGAGCATGCCGGCGTGCTTTGGATCTTCCAAATGCGTCTCGCGCAGGACGAGACCGCGTGGTTCCTGCACGGCACCTTCGCCTGATCGGCTCGCGATGAAACTGCCCGACTACGCCGAGCTGCGGTGCGTGAGCAATTTCAGCTTCTTGCGCGGCGCGAGCCAGCCCCACGAACTGGTCGAGCGCGCGAAGCAACTGGGCTACACCGCGCTCGCCATCACCGACGAGTGCAGCCTGGCGGGCGTCGTGCGCGCGCATGTGGCCGCGAAGGACCACGGCCTCAAGCTGTTGATCGGCAGCCAGTTCCTTGTCGAGCCTGACGAGCAGGGCGACCCGGAGGCCGCGCCGTTCACGCTCACCGTGCTGGCCTGCCATCTCGAGGGCTACGGCAACCTGTCGGCGTTCATCACCAAGCTGCGCCGCAGCTCGGAGAAGGGCTGCTACCGGCTGACGCGCGCGCAGCTTCGCGGCGACGAACTCGCCGGCTGCCTGGTGCTCGCTTCGCCCCGGCGCATGGCCACGACGGCGCAGCTTGGCAGGCTCGCGCGCTGGCTGCAGCGGGAATTCCCCGGGCGCTGCTGGTTCGCGGTGGAGAAACTGCGCCTGCTCGACGACGAGATGTGGCTGCATCGCCTGGGCGAGATCAGCGCGGCCACGCAGATTCCGCTGGTGGCCGCGGGCGACGTGCATTTCCATGTGCGCTCGCGCAAACCGCTGCAGGACGTGATGACCGCCACGCGCCTGGGCAAGCCGCTCACCGAGTGCGGGCTCGAACTGCAGCCCAATGCCGAGCGGCATCTGCGCACGCGGCTGCGGCTTGCGCAGACCTATGCGCCCGAGCTGCTCGCCGAGACGCTCGAGGTGGCCGCGCGCTGCAGCTTCAGCCTCGACGAACTGCGCTACCAGTACCCCGACGAGGTGGTGCCCGCGGGCGAGACGCCGGCGGGCTACCTGCGCCGCATCACCTACGAAGGGGCGGGGCGCCGCTGGCCGGACGGCATTCCGGCCAAGGTCCAGACGCAGATCGAGTACGAACTCGCGCTCATTGCCGAGCTGAAGTACGAGCACTACTTCCTCACCGTGGCGGACATCGTGATGTTCGCGCGCTCGCAGCACATCCTCTGCCAGGGCCGCGGCAGCGCCGCCAACAGCGTGGTCTGCTACTGCACGGGCGTGACCGAGGTCGACCCCGGCCGCATGAGCGTGTTGTTCGAGCGCTTCATCTCGAAGGAGCGCAACGAGCCGCCCGACATCGACATCGACTTCGAGCACGAGCGGCGCGAGGAGGTGCTGCAGTACCTTTATGCCAAGTACGGCCGCGAGCGCGCCGCGATCACCGGCGTGGTGATCAGCTACCGGCCGAAGAGCGCGATCCGCGACGTGGGCAAGGCGCTCGGCATGCCGCTGGAGACGGTGGATGCGATCGCCAAGGGGCACCAGTGGTGGGACGGCGGTGCGGTGCGGCCCGAGCGGCTGCAGGAGGTGGGCCTGTCGGTCGATTCGCTCCAGGTGCAGCAACTGCTGCAGCTGACCGGGCAATTGATCGGCTCTCCGCGCCACCTGAGCCAGCACACGGGCGGCTTCGTGCTGACCAAGGGGCCGCTGTGCCGCATGGTGCCGATCGAGAACGCCTCGATGCCCGAGCGCACCGTGATCGAATGGGACAAGGACGACCTCGACGCGCTCGGCCTGCTCAAGGTCGACTGCCTCGGGCTCGGCATGCTGACCGCGATGCGCAAGGCGCTCGACTTCATCGGGCTGCGCAAGGGCTGCGTGTTCGGCATGCAGGACATTCCCGCGGAGGACAGCGCGACCTACGACATGATCTGCAAGGCCGACACCGTCGGCGTGTTCCAGATCGAGAGCCGCGCGCAGATGAGCATGCTGCCGCGGCTCAAGCCCCGCTGCTTCTACGACCTGGTGATCGAGGTCGCGATCGTGCGGCCCGGGCCGATCCAGGGCGGCATGGTGCACCCGTACCTCAACCGGCGACAGGGCAGGGAGCCGGTGGTCTACCCGAGCGAGGCCTTGAAGGAGGCCCTCGGCCGCACGCTGGGCGTGCCGGTGTTCCAGGAGCAGGTGATGCAGATCTCGATCCTGGCCGCGGGCTTCACGCCGGGCGAGGCCGACGGGTTGCGGCGCGCGATGGCCGCCTGGAAGCGCAAGGGCGGCCTCCAGCACTACCACGCGAAGATCGTCGACGGCATGACCGCGCGCGGCTACGACGAGGGCTTTGCCCGGGCCATCTTCGAGCAGATCAAGGGCTTCAGCGAGTACGGGTTTCCGGAAAGCCATGCCGCCTCGTTCGCGCTGCTGGTCTATGCGAGCTGCTGGATCAAGTGCCATCACCCGGCGGAGTTCCTCGCGGCCATGTTGAACTCGCAGCCGCTCGGCTTCTATTCGCCCTCGCAGCTCGTTCAGGATGCACGGCGCCATGGTGTCGACGTGCGGCCCGTCGACGTGATGTACAGCGGCGTCGACTGCACGCTCGAAGACCTGGCGCACACGCCGGCCGTGCGGCTCGGGCTGCGCATGGTCGGCGGGCTCGCGTCGGCCTCGGCCGCGCGCATTGCCCGGGCCCGCGCGCAGCAGGTGTTCGACAGCGCGGAAGACCTGGCGCTGCGCGCGCGGCTAGAGCTGCACGAGAT
Source organism: Variovorax sp. Soil_C_39 (assembly GCF_057656815.1). Classification (NCBI taxonomy): domain Bacteria; kingdom Pseudomonadati; phylum Pseudomonadota; class Betaproteobacteria; order Burkholderiales; family Comamonadaceae; genus Variovorax; species Variovorax sp. Soil_C_39. The sequence continues at coordinate 211,459 of NZ_JBDGJQ010000009.1, read as the reverse complement.
GAAGCTGCTGGCCGCCGCCGATGCGCTCGCGAGCCTGTCGGGCCACCGACGCCAGCAGGTCTGGGATGCGGCGGGGCTGCGCGCCGCGCCGGCGCTGCTGCGCGAGGCGCCGGTCGACGAGGATTTTCTTGAACTCGACGCCGCGCCCGAGGGCGAGGAGATCGTGTTCGACTACGCCTCGACCGGCCTGACGCTGCGCCGGCATCCGCTCGCCTTGCTGCGCGAACGCCTCGCGCGGCGCGGGCTGATGACCGCGCGGGAGCTCGACGCGATGGAGAACGGCGAGCAGGTGAGCCACTGCGGCATCGTCACCTTGCGCCAGCAGCCCGAGACCGCGAAGGGCACGATCTTCGTGTCGCTCGAAGACGAGACCGGCGTGGTCCAGGCGATCGTCTGGAAGAGCCTGCGCGACGCGCAGCGCCAGGAACTGCTGGGCGCGCGGCTGCTCGCGGTGCACGGCACCTGGCAGCGCGAGGGCGCGGTGAAGAACCTGGTCGCGTCGCGGCTGGAAGACCTCACGCCCTTGCTCGGGCGTCTGGCAGGGGCGACGGTGAGCCGGGATTTTCGGTAGGGCGCTGCCCGACGGATTCGCATCTGCCAGAGCTGCTTACGCCTGGTCGCAGCGGATCGTGCGGGCCAGACTTTCGGAAGGGCGGCCGATGCCGCGCCCGCCGGGGCATCGGCAAGCGCAGCGGGGGCAGTGGCGAGCAGGCTCCAGCCCGCCAGTTCACGCTATCCTCGCTTGGTATTTCACAAGAATTCCAACGATATATGCATAAAGATCTGCACTTCACGCCTGAACCCACCCTGGTCGAAAAAGCGCGCAGGGAGTTGGAAACGCGGTTCGTCACGCTCATTCTGCCTCCGGGCTCCGTCTGGACCGAGGGTTCCCTCAGCGAACTGCTCGACATCGGCCGCACTCCGGTTCGCGAGGCGGTCGTGAGCATGGCCATCGACGGTCTCGTAACCGTGATCCGGCGCGCGGGGATCGTGGTGAGCGAAATCTCTGTCGAGGACCAAATGGCGGTGCTGGACGCGCGCCGGGTGTTGGAGAAACTGGTGTCGATTCGTGCGGCAGTTCGATGCACCGACGACGAGCGCAGACAACTGCTCGAAATGGCAGACGGCATACAGCGCGCTGGAGAGTCGCAGCAGGCCGAGGCGTACCTTCAGTTTCACTTCCAAATCAAGCGGTTCGTTGCGCAGTGCGCGCGAAACAAATTTGCAGCTCGCGCTCTCCGCCCGCTCCACACGCTGTCGCAGCGGTTCTATTTTGCGCACCATCGTGCTTTCAACAACCTTCCTGTGGTGGGTCCAGCACATGCCGAACTCACGCGTGCCATTGTCGCCGGTGACGAATCAAAAGTAGCCCAGCACTGCGACAACGTCAGTGACATCGCCGAGCAGTTCACCAGGAATTTGCTCGGGAGCAGCCACGGCATCAGAGGCTAGCGTAAACCCTATAGTTTTTTTTTGCCCTCCTTAATATATTACTAACACTAGTTCAGATATACCAGCCTTTGACCGGCTTCCATGCCCAACCAGGAGACAACAATGACCAACTTTCATCGACGCCGGGTTCTGCAGGCGGTTGCCGCGTCGTCAACAGCACTGATTGCCGGGATGCCCGCCATCGTCTTCGGACAGAAGCCGACCAAGTGGCGGGTTCAGACCCTCTGGAGCGCGGGCGAAGACACTTTCAAGTACTTCGAGGAATTCGCCGAGAAGGTGAAGGTCAATACGGGCGGCCGGCTCGAGATCCAGACCTTTGCGGCCGGCGCTGTGGTGGGCGCCTTCGAAACCCTGGATGCAGTCAGCCAGAACGTACTGCAGGGCCAGTCGACGTACCCTGGCTATTGGGCGGGCAAGGAGCCGGCGTTGGCCGTCATCGGCGACTTCGCCTTCGGATACCGCTCGCCGGAGCAGCAGAACCGCTGGCTGTACGAGAAGGGCGGCATCGAGATGCTGCGCAAGGCCTACCAGCGCTTCAACGCTTACACCGTGGGCGCGACCTGGTGGGGCGTCGAGTCCCTCACGTCGAAGAAGCCCATCCGGCGTCCCGAGGATTTCAAGGGTATCAAGCACCGTGGCGCCCAGGGCATTGCTGCGGAAACCATCGCCAAGATGGGCGCGTCCATCGTCGTCCTGCCCGGCGGTGAGGCCTACTCCGCCATCGAGAAAGGCATTGTCGACAGCGTCGACTGGTCCACGATCTCGGTCAATGCCAAGGTCGGGTTCTTCGAGGTCGCCAAGTACGCGACTTTCCCCGGCTTCCACTCGATGCCCATCCAGGATTTCACAGTCAATGCCAGTGCCTGGAAAAGCCTGCCCGACGATGTCAAACAGATCCTGGAGCGTACCTGGCGCGAGTTCTCGACCACCCAGGTGAGCCGCATTGCCGAGAACGACAAACGCGTCGCGGCCGAAGTGCAGAAAAAGGGTGTCGAACTGGTGGTGTGGTCGGATGCCGACATCGCTCGTGCGCGCCAGGTCGCCCAAGGCGTGGTTGATGAATGGGCCGCGAAGGGGCCGCTCGCCAAACAGGCGGCGGAATCCCAGCGCGCCTTTCTGCGTGAACTGAAGCTGCTGGCCTGACGCGCATGAACCACTACGTCCGATTCGTGGGACATGTGAACGAGTGGGTCGGCCGGATTGCCGGCCTGCTCATCGTGGCAGTCGTCCTGATCATCCTCAAGGAAGTCATCGGCCGGGGCGTGTTCAATGCACCATCCCTGTGGGCCGACGAATCCATGACCTACCTCGCCGGCATGGCCTATGCGCTAGGCGGTGGCTTCACGCTGCTGCATCGCAAGCATGTGATCGTCGATCTGGTGTACCAGCCCATCGCGGACCGTGGCGGCCGTTTGAAAAAGTACGTCGACGTCATCGCGTTCGGCCTGTTCTCGATCTACTGCCTGACGCTGATCTATTTCGGCGCGGAACTGGCCTTGGCGTCGATCCGCGAGCACGAGGGAAGCGGCACGCTTTGGAATCCGGCGCTGTGGCCCGTGAAGCTCGCCATTCCGATCGCCGGCGTCCTGCTGCTGCTGCAAGGCTTCGCCAATTTGCTGGTCGATCTCGGCCTTGCCCCCAATCCCGCTGCAAGAGACATTCATGGCCGTTGATACCTTGACCCTTCTCCTGCTTCTGGCGCTCGTTTCGGCGCTGGTGGTCGGTGTGCCCATCGCATTCGCAACCGGCGCCGTCGCTGTGGTGTTCGGCGTCTGGTTGTTCGACGTGAACACGTTGAATCTGATCGTCAGCCGCGTCTTCACACTCATGGGGAACCAGATCCTGGTCTCCGTGCCGCTCTTCATCCTGATGGCGATGGTGCTCGAAAAAGCCGGCATCGCAGAAGACATCTTCAAGGCCGCGTACGTGTGGTCCGGGCGCATCCGTGGAGGCCTTGCCGTCGCTGTGATCATTTCGTGCGCGCTGATGGCGGCGATGGTCGGCGTGATCGGTGCAGAGATCGTGACGATGGGTGTCGTGGCGCTGCCGGCCATGCTCAAGCGCGGGTACGGAAAGTCGCTCGCGCTGGGCTCCATCTGCGCCGGCGGTGGACTTGCCACGCTGATTCCTCCCAGCGTGGTCCTGATCATGTATGCATTGACGACCGGCACTTCCATCGGACAGCTCTACATGGCGGGCATCCTGCCCGGCCTCATGCTGGCAGGGCTCTACATCATCTATGTGGTCACGATCTCTTATCTGAAACCCGAGATCGCACCCGCTGCGCCGCCAGAGGAAATCAACATTCCCCTGTCGGAGAAAATCGGCTATCTCAAGAAGCTGATCCTGCCGGGCGCCGTAGCTTTCGGGGTTCTTGGTTCCCTGTACATGGGCGTTGCCACGCCGACCGAAGCGGCAGGCATCGGTGTCGCCGGCGCGGTGGTGGCAGCCGCAGTGAATCGGCGCCTGAGCTGGGCCGGCATGTCCAGCGCCGTGGTGGAGACCACCAAGGTCACCTGCATGCTGTACTGGTTGTTCTTCGGTGCTTCCGCGCTGATCGGCATCTACACCATTGCCGGCGGCACCCAGTACCTCAAGGACCTGATTGCCGGGCTGCCCATTGGCAAGTGGGGCATCCTGCTGGTCGTCAACCTGGTGTGGGTCGTCCTCGGCTGCATCATCGACTGGATCGGCATCCTGCTGTTGACCGCGCCGATCTTCGTGCCTGTGCTGGTCGCTCTCGGCTTCGATCCAATCTGGATCGGTGTGTTGTTCTGCATGAACATGCAGATCTCCTACATCTCTCCGCCATTCGGACCCGCGGCCTTCTACCTCAAGGGCGCCGCGCCGCCCGGCATCACGATGGGCGACATCTTCCGCTCCGTCTGGCCCTTCATCGGCATCCAGGTGTTGGCCGTCCTGATGCTGGTTGCCTTCCCGGAAATCGCGCTGTGGCTGCCGCGCACCATGCTCGACAACTGAAGGAGTTGCTCATGACGAGTCAATCGCGATTGCTGGACAGCCGTCCGGTAGAGATGGTCACGACCGATGTGCTGGTGGTAGGCGGCGGCGCGGCCGGCTTGGCAGCGGCTTGCACGGCGGCGCGGCAAGGGCTGAAAGTGACGCTGCTCGAACGCTACGGCTTCTGCGGTGGCGCGGCAGTGGCCGGCCTGTCGGGCACCATCTGCGGTCTGTACCTCGCACGCCCCGACGCTGCGGGCAAGCCGGAAAAGATCGTCTTCGGCTTCGTCGACGAATTCATCACCGCCATGAACGGCAGAGGCGGACTGACTGGGCCAGTGCGTTACGGCGACACCTATACGCTGGTGCACGAGCCATTGGCGTGGCGGGAAACCGGCGATGAACTGCTGCAGCGCCATGGTGTTCAGGTGATCTATCACGCAACCGTGATCGGCGTGCACATGGAGGGGGGTGAGCGCGTGGAAGGCGTAAGAGCCTTCACCAAACAGGGCGCCATCGACATCCGTGCACAGGTCACCATCGATGCCAGTGGCGACGCCGACATATTTGCAATGGCTGGCTTGCCGACGAATGTGGGCGCGAACGGAAAAGTACAGAACCCCACCATGATCTTCCGGATGGGAAACGTGGACGTGGAGCGCTTCCTGGCAACCTACGGCAGCGACGCGATCATGCCCGAGGCCGTGTCCAAGGCGATTCTGGCGGCAAACGCCGCGGGCACCTACGAACTGCCTCGCACCAAGGCCTTCCTGTTCCCGACGCCGCGCGAGAACGAACTGCTTTGCAACTGCACGCGCGTCATCGGCCGCGACGGACGTGAACTCAACCCGTTGGTGGCGGCCGACCTCACCGAAGCCGAAGTCGAGGGCCGCCGGCAGGCACGCCAGTACTGGGCGTTCTTCCGGGCGAACCTGGCCGGCTGCGAAAGCGCCACGCTCAACGACACCGGCGTGCAGGTCGGCGTGCGCCAGACCCGCCAGATCGCGGGCATCGACACCCTGCAGAACCAGGACGTGGAAACCGGACGCAAGCGATCCGACGCCATTGCCCGTTCAGCCTGGCCGATCGAATTGCACAGCGGGAGCAAGCCACGGCTTTCGTGGCTGTACGAGGACCACTACGACATTCCGCTGGGCTGCTTCATTCCGCGCCAGGGCGAATCCCTGCTGGCGACGGGCCGCTGCCTCAGCGCACAACACGAAGCCATGGCGTCCGCGCGCGTGACTGCGCAATGTTTCAGCTACGGACACGCAATGGGCCATGCCGCAGCCCTCAGCGTTAAGGAAAAAGTTTCGGTGCGCAGCCTGCGCGCCTCCGATGTCAGAACACTCTTAAACAAGGATGGAGCCCAACTCGATGCATGACGAAGAACTCAACCTGGATGTGCGCGGCCGCGTTGCCGTGCTGACGATCGCTCGCCCCGCGCGGCGCAATGCGCTGGGCGATGCGCTGGTGGCGCGCCTGCGCGAATCGATGACCCAGCTCGATGGCAGGGAGGACGTGGGCGCCATCGTTCTGACGGGCGGAGCGCCTGGCTTCTGCGCCGGCAGCGACCTCAAGGAACTCGGCGCCATGTCGTTGGACGACATGTGTGCCCACGAAGCCCGCACCGCGCTCTTCTGCCGCGAGATCGCCATGCTGCGCAAACCCGTCGTTGCCGCCGTGGAGGGCTTCGCACTGGGCGGCGGCTTTGTGCTGGCGGCTAGTTGCGACGTGGTGGTCACGGCGCGCTCCACCCGCTGGAATCTCCCGGAGGTCGAGATCGGATGGATCCCGCCATGGGGCCTCGAATCGGTGATCAGTCGCGTCGGCCGCACGCGGGCCCGGCAACTGGTCTGGGGCGGCACACCGTTCCACGGCGACGAGGCGATGCGCCTCGGGCTGGCCGATCACCTCACCGAAGACGGCGCGGCCCTGGACCGTGCGATCGAGGTCGCTGCCTCCTATGCCCGCCTTCCGCAAGAAGCCATTGCCGCCACGAAGCTGTACTTCGCCTCGCACGGCGCCCCCGATGGTGAAGGCGGCGATCTGCTCGCGTCGCACTTCTTCAAGGACAACTGCCGCCATGCCACTGCGCAGGCGACCCTCAGGAAATTCGGAGTGAAAGTATGAGCAAGATCTGCTCGGTGGAAGAAGCCGTTGCGGTCGTCAAAAGCGGCGATGCGGTGGCCAGCGTGGGTGTGATCGGATGGATCACGCCGGATGCGCTGCTCAAGGGCCTGGCGGACCGTTTCAAGGCATCGGCCGAACCGCGCGATGTGACCTTCTATTTTCCCTGCGGCACCGGCGATGCGATGGCCATCCGAGGCATGGACCATGTGGCGATCGAAGGCCTCATGAAGCGCATCGTGTCCGGCTCCTACGTCAACCCGGTCGATCCCGTGACCGGCAAGCGCCCCGAGCTGATGCGCTTGATCCGGGAAAACCGCATCGAAGCCTACAGCTGGCCCATAGGCGCCAGCATGCACTGGCTGCGCGAAGTCGCGCGGCGCAGTCCGGGCTACCTCACGAAGATCGGCCTCGACACCTATGCCGATCCGCGCCAGACCGGCGGCAAATTCACCACGCTCGCCGAAGACGACCTGATCAAACGCGTTGAATTCGAGGGCGAGGACTACCTGTTCTACCCGAGCTGGCCGCTCGATGTGGGCTTCATCAGGGCTTCGACGGCCGACGAATTCGGCAACCTGTCATTCGAGGACGAACCCATTCATTCCGCAGCGCTTCAGATCGCACTGGCGGTCAAGGCATGCGGCGGCACCGTCATCGCTCAGGTCCGCCGGATCGTGGAGCGAGGCAGCCGCCCTGCGACCATGGTCAAGATCCCCGGCGTGCTGGTCGACAAGGTGGTGGTGGACGAGCATCAGATGATGACCACTCAGGTGCCGTATGAAGAAAGCTATTTGGGCGGTGTGCCCTGGGATGGCCAGACGGATGACCGTCTGCCTCTCGGCACGGACAAGATCATTGCGCGGCGCGCGGCGCTCGAAGTGCGGCCAGGCGTGACCTCCATCTTTGGTTTCGGTGCTTCGTCCGACGTGCCCACCGTCCTGCTGGAAGACGGCCATTTCAAGGAAGGCGGGTACCGCGACTACCAATTCACAACAGAACATGGCCCGTTCGGCGGCTTGGTGATGAGTGGCTGGCAGTTCTCGGCCAACAAATACCCCGAGGCGTTGCTGGACGGTGTCAGCCAGTTCGATTTCATCGATGGCGGCGGATGCCCATTCGCGGCCCTGGCCTTTGCCCAGTTCGACGAGGCGGGCAACGTGAATGTCTCGCGCTTCGGCGTCGCCAATCCGGGCGCCGGCGGCTTCATCGACATTGCCTATAACGCGCGGGAGCTGCTGTTCACCGGCACGTTCACCACGGGCGGCCTCGAGGTCGAGTTCAAGGATGGCAAGCTGGTCATCCTCAAGGAAGGCAAGGTCAGGAAGTTCGTGAAGGCCGCAGACCACATCACCTACCCCGTGCGGCGCAACGTGGCCGAGCGCGGCCAACAGGCCAAGATCATCACCGAGCGCGCGGTCTTCGAAGTCCACCCCGACGCGCTGGTGCTGACGGAAATCGCACCCGGGATCGATCTGCAGACCCAAGTGCTCGACATGTTGGACGGAGTGACGGTGCGCCTTGCGGCCGACCTGCGCGAAATGGACGCAGCGCTCTTCCGCTGAACCCGCTCCCGCACCGACCCGTGCTGCCAGAGGCATCTTGATCTTGAGGTGCGTTTCGCGCCATTAATCAAATCCCAATCTACACAAAAAGTTATTAACCGGCGGTGTTCAGCATCGAGTCCTGCCAGCAAAGACATGTCGTCCGAGCTCGCATCGAACTGGAGTCACCGTGCCGAACCGCCACATCGAAACTTACGTGCCTTGCACCGCGCCGCGATCCGCGCATGAGTTGCAGGGTCGCCACCGCTGCGGCAAGACGCCGGCGTGAGAGCCTCTGCGATCTTCGCGGGGGGGCCGAGAGCCATGGCGGGGGCGGCCATCGTTGCAGGCGTCCTGGTCGCGGGCGGCTGCACGACGCAGCCGGACTACCGGCCTCCGGCGTTTTCTGCGCCGACAGCATGGTCGGCAGCGGTGCCTCTTCCCGATGCGGCGGCTGCATTCCCCGGCAATCGTTGGTGGACGCTCCTCAACGACAGCGCCATCAACGAACTGGCTGACCATGCAATGGCCGACAGCCCGTCGGTGGCGCAGGCCGTGGCGCGTGTCGATGAGGCGCGTGCAAGTCTCGGCAGCGACGCGGCGCAGCGCCTGCCAGCGATCTCGCTGAACGGCACGGCGACGCGGGCTCGCAGCCTCGGCACAAGCGGAGACACCTCGGCCACCTCGCTCGAGACCACCGCCTCTGCAGGACTCGGCTTGAGCTGGGAGATCGATCTCTTTGGCCGGGTCCGAAAGTCGGTCGAGGCGGCAAAGCATCGGCTGGATGCCCGTACGGCTGACGCGGAGGCCGCGCGGCTGAGCCTTGCGGCGCAGATCGCCAACTCGGTGCTGGCACTGCGCGCCTGCGACTTCTCGCGCGCCGTTGTGCGCGAGGACATCCGTTCGCGCGAATCGGTCCTTGCGCTGACGCTTCGACGACTGGCGACAGGTTTTGTCGCGCCCGTCGACGTGGCTCGCGCGCAAAGCGGTCTCGCCGCTGTGCGGACCAGCCTGGCGCTTCGCAATGAATCGTGTGCGCGCATCGTCAATGGTCTGTCGGCACTCACCGGTCGCGATGCTGCGCAGGTTCGCAGCGCGGTCCCGTCCGCCGGCACGGCCGCGGTGATGCCGAAGGCGCCGCCCGTTGCGCTGGCCCTGCCCGCGACGGTGCTCGCCGCGCATCCTGCCGTCGTTGCGGCCGAACGTGAAGTGGCTGCGAGCTGGGAGCAGATCGCGGTCGCGCGGGCAGAACGACTGCCGCGAATCGACCTTGCGGCGGCGATCAGCGGGCAGTGGCTTCGCGCGGGTGGCAGCACGCTCGACTTCACGACCTGGGCACTGACGCCGGCGTTGTCGGCGCCTGTCTTCGACGGAGGTGCCGGCGCCGCGCAGGTCGAAGGTGCACAGGCAAGGCATCGGGCCGCGGCAGCCACGCTGCGTGCGGTGTTGCGCACGACGAGCCAGGAGGTGGAGAACGCCTTGGCCGCCGTCGCGTCCTCCCGCGAACGCATCGCCAGCACGCGTGAATCGACCGATGCTGCAAGGCGCACGCTGGCCGCCACCGAAGCGCAATGGCGCGCGGGCGCCGTGAGCCTGTTCGAACTCGAAGACGCGCGGCGGCAGGAATCCGCTGCGCAGGACAGCGCCATCGCGGCGGCGCATGACGCCGCCCAGGCCTGGGTCGCGCTGGTGCGCGCGGCCGGGCCCACTGCCATCACCACCGAAAGCAACGCCTATGTTCTACCCCGTCTATCAGCACGCTGAGCCCCTCGCAGGGATGTTGCCTTCGTTGGCGCGTTGGCGATCGCTGCGCGTGCCGTTGCTGGTCGCCGCAGCCGTCGTTGCCACCGGCGCCGTGCTCGTCGCGGCACTGCCCCGGGCCGCGGCGACCACGCCGCCGCCCGGGGTGCCGCCTGCGTTGACGGTCACCGTTGCGGCGGCACGGCAGGTCACCTGGCCTGCCGTGCTCGATGCCACGGGCACGATCGTGCCCTGGCAGGAAGCGATCGTCGGATCGCAGGCGGCAGGCTTGCGCCTGACCGAGGTCAACGTGAACGTCGGCGATCCGGTCAAGCGCGGCCAGGTGCTGGCGCGGTACGACGACACCGGCCTGCGCGCCGAGGTCGCCCAGTTGCGCGCCGCGACCGTGCAAGCGCGTGCCACGGCGGCCCAGGCCAACGCCAATGAGCAACGCGCCCTCGCGCTGCGCGGCAGTGGGGGAATCAGCGACCAGGAGGTCCAGCAGTACGTCACCCAGGCCGAAACTGCGCGCGCGCAGGTCGAGATTGCGCAGGCCCAGCTGGAAGCGAAACAGGTCCAGTTGCGCCATGCCAATGTTGTCGCGCCCGACGACGGTGTGATCAGCGCGCGCAGTGCCTCGCTGGGGGCGGTGGGAGCAAGCAGCCAGGAGTTGTTTCGCCTGATCCGCCAGCAGCGGCTGGAATGGCGCGGCGAAGTCACTGCCATGCAGCTGCTGGACATCGTGGAAGGCCAGCGCGTCGAACTCAGCCTGCCCGACGGCGGCAGCGCAACGGGGCGTGTTCGCCAGACCGCGCCCGCACTCGACGAGCGTTCGCGCATGGGGATGGTGTATGCGGACATCACGCGCCCGGGAAGTACGCGTGCCGGCATGTATGCCGCCGGCCGCATCGTGCTCGCGCAGCGGCCTGCCATGGTCGTGCCCGCAGCCAGTGTGGTGATTCGCGATGGCCGCAGCTACGTCTTCAAGGTCCAGGAAGAGCGCGGTGCTGCGCACGTGGCCGCGCAGGCCGTTACCGTCGGCCGGCGCCAGGGCGGCGAGGTCGAGATCATGGAAGCGCTGCGCGAGGGTGAGCGCGTGGTGGCCCAGGGCGCCGGGCTCCTGAACGATGGCGACGTGGTTCGCATCGCACGGCCGGCGGCCAGCGCACCGCTGGTCTCTGCCGACCTTCCGGCGCGAGGATGAGCATGAACTTCGCCACCTGGTCGCTTCGCAATCCCATTCCTGCGATCCTGATGTTCGTGCTGTTGTCGCTGGCGGGCCTGCGCGGGTTCGAGCAGCTGTCGATCCAGGCGCTGCCGGACATGGAGTTGCCCGCAGTGAGCATCGTCCTGGCGCAACCCGGCGCGGCCCCGGCCCAGCTTGAGGTCGAGGTCGCGCGCAAGGTCGAGAACTCGCTGGCCGCTGTCGGCCTGCTCAAGCACACACGCACCTCGATCACCGAGGGCCAGGTCGAGATCCGCGCCGAGTTCGCGCTCGAGAAGCGCCTGTCGGACGCGCTCCTCGACACGAAAGATGCCGTCGACCGGATCCGATCGGATCTGCCTGTCGATCTGCTGCAGCCGGCCGTCAGCGCGGTGACCGTCGGCGGCGGTCCGATCCTCACCTACGCCATCGCCTCGACGCGCATGACCGACGAAGCGCTCTCATGGTTCGTCGACGATACGGTCAGCAAGGCCTTGCTGGCGGTGCCCGGCGTGGGCCGGGTCGACCGGCAGGGCGGCGTGCAGCGCGAGGTGCGCGTCGAAGTCGATCCGGTCCGGCTTGCCGCCCACGGCGTGACGGCCGTCGATGTCTCGCGCGGGCTTCGCAGTACGCAGATGGACGCGTCCGGAGGGCGTACCCAGCTGGGCCTTGCCGAACAGTCGGTGCGCACGGTCGCAACGGTCAAGCAAGCGGGAGAGCTGGCCGCGCTGCCGCTCACCCTGGCCGACGGCCGCGAGCTGCGCCTCGACCAGGTGGCCACTGTCCACGACGCCTCCGCGCAGCGGACGCAGGGCGCATTGCTGAACGGCCAGCCGGTGGTCGGCTTCAGCGTCTACCGGGCCAAGGGCTTCGACGAGACCCGCATCGCCGACGGCGTCGCCAAGGCGATCGCGAAGCTGGAGGCGAACGATCCGAAGCTGCGCGTAACACCCGTGTCGGGCTCGGTCGACTACACCCGCGAGCAGTACCGCGGCTCGATGCAGATGCTGTACGAGGGCGCGATCCTGGCCGTGCTGGTCGTCTGGTGGTTCCTGCGCGACTGGCGCGCGACGCTGGTGGCGGCAGCGGCACTGCCGCTGTCGATCCTGCCGGCCTTTGCAGCCATGGCGTGGCTCGGCTATTCCCTCAACATGCTGACGCTGCTTGCGCTGGCGGTCGTCGTGGGCATTCTGGTGGACGACGCGATCGTCGAAATCGAGAACATCGAACGCCATCGCCGGATGGGCAAGCCGGTGCAGTTGGCGACCGTCGACGCGGTCAACGAGATCGCCCTGGCCGTGATCGCGACCACGATGACCTTGGTGGTCGTGTTCGTGCCGACAGCGCTGATGAGCGGCATACCGGGGCTCTTGTTCAGGCAGTTCGGCTGGACGGTGGTGATCGCGGTGCTGTCGTCGCTGCTGGTGGCGCGGCTGCTCACACCGATGATGGCGGCCTGGCTGCTCAAGGACCGGCCGCATGAAGCCGAATCCGGGAAGGACGGCGCACTGATGCGCGGCTATCTTGCCGCCGTGCGCTGGTGCCTGGCCCATCGCAAGACGACGCTGGGGGCAGCCACTGCTTTTTTCCTGGGCGCGCTTGCACTGGTGCCACTGATTCCGAGCGGCCTGATCCCGCCATCGGACCGGGGCTTCATCTCGGTCAACCTCGAGCTTGCGCCCGGCAGCTCGCTGGCGGAGACGCTCGCCGCGTCGGAGCGAGCCCGTCTCGCACTCGTTCAGATCCCGGGCGTACGCGGCGTGTTCACGGCCGCGGGCGTCGCGCCTCCGGGCGGCGACGCGCCGGCCTCCGACGTGCGAAGGAGCACGCTGACCCTGGTGCTGGCGCCGCGCGACGAGCGGCCCGGCCAGATGGAGGTCGAGAAAAAGGTGCGTCAGGCGCTGGCGGGCGTTCCGGGTGCGCGGTTCGCCGTTGCCGGCGAAGGCCCCGGGGAGAAGCTGTCGCTGATCCTGGCAAGCGACAACGCGGAGGCGCTCAAGTCCAGCGCGCAGGCATTCGAACGTGAGCTTCGCGGTTTGAGCGGCCTCACGGGCATTGCATCGACCGCCAGCTTGGAGCGCCCGGAGATCGTCGTGCGCCCCGACCTGCAGCGCGCCGCCGAGCTCGGCGTGAGCACCACGGTGATCGGGGAGACGGTCCGCATCGCCACCAGCGGCGATTTCGACGCCCAGCTGGCCAAGCTCAACCTCGACCAGCGGCAGGTCGGCATCCGGGTAAGCGTTGCGGATGCGGCGCGCCAGGATCTTGCGGTGCTGTCGAACCTGCGCGTGCCGGCGCGAACCGGCCTTGTGCCGCTCGGCAGCGTTGCCACGCTCTCGCTGGAAAGCGGTCCGGCGCAGATCGATCGATTCGACCGCCAACGGTATGTCACGGTCAGTGCAGATCTGGGCGGCATGCCGATGGGGCCCGCGCTGGCCGCGGCACGCGCGCTGCCGGCAGCGCTGGAGATGCCTTCCGGCGTGGCGATGATCGAGACCGGCGATGCCGAGCTTGCGTCGGAGCTCGCCTCGGGCTTCGGCATGGCGATCCTCGTCGGCGTGCTTTGCATGTTCTGCGTGTTGGTGCTGCTCTTCAAGGACTTCTTGCAGCCAGTGACCATCCTCTCGGCCATACCGCTGTCGCTGGGCGGTGCCTTCATCACTCTGGTGCTTGCGCGCAGCGAGTTCAACGTGCCGTCGATGATCGGCCTCGTGATGCTCATGGGCATCGTGGCGAAGAACTCGATCCTGCTCGTCGAGTACGCGGTGGTCGGCATTCGCGACCGCGGCCTGTCGATGTTCGATGCACTGGTCGATGCCTGCCACAAGCGGGCACGCCCGATCATCATGACGACCTTCGCGATGATCGCGGGCATGCTGCCGATCGCGCTCGGGCTTGGTCCTGACGCGAGCTTCCGCCAGCCCATGGCGATCTCCGTGATCGGCGGCCTCGTCACATCCACCTTGCTGAGCCTGTTGGTGGTGCCGGTGGTCTTCACCTATGCGGAGGGTGTCGAGCAGGCGTTCAAACGCCGCTTCGCCCGCCAGTCGCCCGTGCCCGCATCCGTTCCTGCATCGCAGGCCGCGCCATGACCCGCCGCATCGCTGCAATTGCCGCACTTCTCTCCGGGCTGCTCCTGGTCGGCTGTGCCGTCCCCCAGCGGCCCGATCCCATGGAGGCGATGAACCGTCGGGTCTTCGCCTTCAACGATGCGCTGGACGAGGCGGTGCTTGCGCCGGTGGCGCGCGGCTATGCCAGGGTCGTGCCCGCACCGGTTCGCCACAGCGTGGGCAATGTCTTCGCCAATCCGCTGGACGTGGGTTCCGCCATCAACCTGTTCCTGCAGGGCCGCCCGATCGACGGGTTGTCGGACCTGGCCCGCTTCGGAGTCAACACCACCGTCGGCGTGTTCGGCATCTTCGATCCCGCAACACCTTGGGGCATGCCGCGCCACGGTGAGGACTTCGGCCAGACGCTCGGCAGGTGGGGCGTGGGTCCGGGCGCCTACGTGGTCTGGCCACTGCTCGGGCCTTCGGTGCTGCGCGATTCGCTGGCCATGCCGGTGGACTACGTCACCTCGCCGAGGTTCGAGCTCGCGGCCATGCCATTGCAGATCACCCAGGCGCGGTCGTCGCTGCTGTCGGCGTCCTCGATGCTCGACGCGGTCGCGCTCGACCGCTACCTCTTCGTGCGTGATTTCTACCTGCAACGCCGCCAGAGCCTTGTGCACGACGGCAATCCGCCGGCTTCCACATCGACGGATGCCGATGCCGGCTCCTTTTTTTCTTCCAACCCTCAGGTACCCACAGATGAATGAATTCCATCCTCGACTCGACGCCGGCGCCCGCGCCTTGCTGATGGCCGCGCTCGCACTGGGCGGGCTCGCTGCGCCCGCCGCGTGGGCTGAAGAGCCCACCGGAAACCGGGAGGGCACCTCTCAATGGGGCCTGGGCATCGGCCTCGGCTTCGAGCGCAGCCCCTACCGCGAGTTCGACGACAAGGCGCGCGTGTTACCGCTGATCCTGTATGAGAACAGGTACGTCAGCATCCAGGGCCCCAGCCTGGACGTGAAACTGCCGTCGGCAGGTCCGGTGGCGTTCCGGCTGCGTGCCCGCTATGCCGGCGATGGTTACGAAGCCGAAGACTCGCCCTATCTCACCGGCATGGACGAGCGCAAGGCCGGCGTCTGGCTCGGCGGCGCCGCAGCCTGGCGCAGCGACGCTGCCGACCTGTCGGCCGAACTCCTGGCGGATGGATCGGGTCACAGCAACGGTACGAAGTTCAAGCTGCAGCTGGAGCGCCGTTTTGCATCCGGTGCATTCGGCCTCACGCCGCGTGTCTCGGCGCAGTGGCTCGACAAGAAGTACGTCGGCTACTACTACGGCGTGCGTGCGTCCGAGGCTCGGGTCGACCGCGTGCGCTACGACGGCCGCTCGACCGTGAATCTCGAACTGGGCTTGCGCCTCGACTACGCGATCGCGCCGAAGCAGAACCTGTTTGTCGACTTCAGCGCAACGCGTCTCGGCAGTGGCATCAAGGAGAGTCCGCTGGTCGAACGCTCGAGCTCGACCGCGGTGCGGATCGGCTACGCCTATCGGTTTTGACGATCCGGCGGACCCGCCACCAAGCTAGGCGGGTTCTGCGGCGGGAAAGAGGATCCGGATGCCTAAGCCGCGTCCCTCCAGGCCTTCCGAGGTCCGGATCCTCGCGTGGTGAAGCTGGGCGATGCCCGCTACCAGCGACATGCCGATGCCGCTGCCGCGCGCATCGGCGCCGGCAGCCCGGTAGAAGCGGCGGAAGATGGCCTCGCGCTCGGCCTCCGGCACGCCGGGGCCATCGTCCGCGACCTCGAGATAGACGAACGGTCCGCCGGGGCTGGCGTCATGTCCGCAACTGATCCTGATGCGCGCATCCGCGGGCGTGTGGCGCAGCGCGTTGTCCACCAGGTTGCGCAGCAGGATGCCGATCTCGTCGACATTGCATTGGATGGGGGCGGCTTCGATGGCAAGGGTGATGGAGCGCGACTGCTTCTGTGCGTACACCTCGAACTCGCGCATGATGTGAAGGATCAGTTCGCTGAGGTCGGCGTTCGTGTGTTCCGGCGCGTTTGCACCGGCATTGAGCCGGGCGAGATCAAGCAATTGCTCCGACAGCCGGACGGTGCGCTCCACGACGACGACGAGCTTCGCCAAGGCGGCGTCCTTCTCGGCGGTCGTCTGCGCATGCATGGCGACCTGCGCCTGGGCCTGGAGCGCGGAAAGCGGTGTGCGCAGTTCGTGCGCCGCGTCGGCGATGAAACGGCGCTCGCCTTCCACCGCCCCGCTCAGTTGCGCGAGCACATGGTTGAACGACGCGACCAGAGGCTGGAGTTCGGACGGCAGCGCCTGTCCCGACAGCGGCGTGAGATCGAAGCTTCGCCGGCCGCGCAGCGCTGCCCCCACGGCCTCCACCGGCCTGAGGGAGCGGTGCACCGCGAACCACATCAGCCCGCCGACCAGCATCAGCAGGAGCGTGTTGAGTGCCAGCGCGACGAGTGCCCTTTTCTGCATCTCGCCGGCGACCAGGCTGTGCACGTTGCCCACCTGGACGTAGACGCGTCCGGTGCTGTCGGAGACGGAATACACGCGCCAGTGCACACCATCGATCACGCTGGTCGCAGGCCCTTCGGCGAAGTCCGGCCGCAGCGCCGTGGCCGGCGAGCCGGGCGTGCTTGCCACCATGCGGCTGCGGTCCAACCAGACCTGGAACACCAGTTGTGCGCTGTCGGGCGAGGCAGCGTGGCGAAGCTTCAGGCTCTCGCCGCTTGCCTGCAGCTCCTTGCCCGCGGGAAGCGACAGCAGGAAGCGCGTGGCGATGGACTCCAACTTGTCGTCCCAGACGCTGTTCTGGCTGTGCGTGAAATACAGCACCAGCGCCGCGAGCGCGATCGTCCAGCAGAGCACCACGGTCGCCAGGACGGTCAGCATCCGGGACCGCAGCGATCTCATGCTTGTGGCTGTCCGATCACGTACCCGTGGCCATGCACCGTGCGGATGACATCGTCCCCGAGCTTCCTGCGCAGCTGGTGGATGAAGACGGCGATGGTGTTGCTCTCGATGGTGCTGCTTGTCCCGTAGACCACATCCTGCAACTGGTTGCGCGTGACCACGTGGCCCGGGCGCGCAAGCAGGGCCAGAAGGGTGCGGTATTCATGCGCGCTCAGCGGTACCTCGGTGCCGCCGCGTGTCACCACGCGCTTGCTGCGGTCGATCGTCACGTCCCCATGCGTGACCACCGGGACCACCCGGCCCTCGCTGCGGCGGATGACGGCTCTCACCCGCGCCCAGAGCTCATCGAACTGGAACGGCTTGACCAGATAGTCGTCGGCCCCTGCATCCAGCCCCTGGATGCGCTCACTGAGCTGGCCCCGGGCGGTCAGCATGAGCACCGGTGTCGGATCGTAGCGGCTTCGAAGCGCGCGCAACACCGTCAGTCCGGAGTCACCCGGCAGGCCGATGTCGAGCAGGATGGCCGAGTAGTTGTGGTCCACGAGAGCCAGGCGCGCACCCGAGGCATCTCCGACGTGATCGATGCTCCAAGCGATCTGGCTCGCGCCTTCGCATACCGCCTCTGCGAGCATTCGGTCGTCTTCGACGAGAAGGAGGTGCATGGTGGTGACATTCGGTGGATCGCGCCGAAACGGATCATGACACCACCCGATTAAATTCTCGTTAAGCGGAAAAGCAGGGCAGAAGCCAGAATTTCGGGTCCATGCCTTGGCGACATCACAAGCGGTGCGCGGTTGCGCCTTGCCAGCCGCATCACTGCAGGACGATGTTCATCTTCCTTGCCATGTCATTGAAGGCGCGCACATCGGCATCCGAGCGTTGCTCGAATTCCTTCGCGGTCTGGAAGTGCGGCACCAATCCCAGTGCAGCGATGCGCTTTTGCGTGCCCTTGTCGCCGATGACCTTCGCCAGATCCGCCTGGAGCTTCGCGACCACATGTTCCGGCGTTGCGCGCGGAACGATCACGCCGTAGTAGGGGCTGACCGCCAGGCCAGGCAGCGATTCGTTCAGCGTCGGATGCTGTTCCCATCCTTCGAACCGGTTCTCGCCGAGCATGGCCAGCACCTTCATCTTGCCGGCGTTGATGTGCTGCGCCAGGCCGACCAGCGGGTCGACCAGCACATCCAGGCGTCCACCGAGCAGCTCGGACTGGGCTGTCCCGTTGCTGTTGAAGCCCACCTTGAGCATGGAGAAACCGCCGCGGCGCATCAGGATCTCCATGCCCATATAGGTCGCGCCGAGACCGGCGATGCCGTAGTTCACCGTGTTCGGATTGGCCTTGGCGTAGGCGACCAGTTCCTTGACGTTGTTGAACGGGGCATCGGGGCGCGCGACCAATGCCATCTGCACTTCCACCAGATTGGCGACGCCGCGCCAGTCCTCGCGCTTGTACGGCGTCTTGTAGAAGATCGGGTTGACGGCCAGGTTCGCACCGGCCATGCCGAGCGTGTAGCCGTCGGGCTTGGACTTGGTCACGAAGTCGGTACCGACCACCGTGGCGGCACCGGGTTTGTAGTCGATGAGCACAGGCTGGCTCCAGAGGTCCTGGAGCCGCTCCGCCACGATGCGGTAGAGCGCGTCCGCGCCTCCCGGGCCGAACGGCATGACGATCTTGACGGGCTGGCTGGGATAGGCGTCGGCTGCGGCCGACGCGAAGGCAGCGCCAAACGCGGTCGAGGCCATCCACTGGAGGGCGGTACGCCGGCTGAAAGAGTGGGGCATTCGGAAACTCCGGGTTGGGTCAGGCCGTGCCGCGTGCGAGGACGTGCTGGCGGTCGAGATTGGCTTGAAATTCTTCTTGCGGAAGGCCGGTCCCGGGCGCCGTCGCGCGCAGGCGGTAGTAGTCGTGGTACGGACGGTAGGCATCATGGAGGCGCCGCAGTTCGTCCACCGCCGCCGGGTGGAAATCCACCCGGAGGTCGAGCTCGGGATAGTCCTCCCGGTCGACCACGACGATGGCAGCCGATCGTTCCGGCAGATGTCCGCTCCGGCCGGCCTGACCTCCGGCATCCCGTGCGGCCTCGATCGCTGCGAGCAGACGGTCCTCGAGGGCATCGTCCGTTCGCCGAGTGAATGCTTCGCACATGGCGTCCAGCACGCGCTGGTCGGCCAGCACGTTGCCGAAGGCCGCGAAGTCCTCGCCGATGAAGTGGCCGGCCCAGCCGCGGGCCTGTGTGCCGGTGAAGACGGCCGGGCGACCGCTGCGGCCCATCACGCATGTCTGCCGGTATTCGGCGTGCGGATCGTCGGCCTGCAGGATCTGCAGCACATGGGCCGCCGAGAACCCCGCATCGAGCAGGCGCAATGCGGTGGACTGATTGGCCTGGCGCGGGAACGCCTGTGTGATGGCGATGCCGATGTTGGCCTGCATGCCGCGGCAAAGCTGCCCCGCGACGAGCGAGTAAGTGGCGATGGCCATGCCCAGCTTCCCGCTGGTCGGGCATCTGGCGGCAATGGTGTAGGTCATGAGGTCGGAGTCCTTGGTTGGGGGCTGGGCCCGGTTGGAGCGGCAAGTCTCCTGCGGCGGGCACAGCGACACAATTTGCAAGTTTGGGTGGCTGCCTTCGTTGCCGAACAAGGCTCCTGAACGGTGCGTATATTGCGTCGGTCATCACCCTGAATTGACCCGCCATGCAGTTTGATTTCTCGGATCTCCTCTTGTTCGTGCGCGTCGTGGAAGCCGGCAGCATCACCCATGGCGCTGCAAGAGCGCATCGGTCGCTGGCCGCGGCCAGCGTGCAGATCAAGGAGATGGAGCGCGTCATCGGTTCGCCGCTGCTGGTGCGTGACCGCCTCGGGGTCACGCCCACCGACGCAGGGCGTGCACTGCTGCAGCACAGCTACCGCCTGCTCGATGGCATGCAGCAGCTCAAGGACGAGATGGCCGCGTACGCGGAGCGCACCAGTGGCTACGTCAAGGTCTATTCCAACTCCGCGTCGCTGCTGGAATTCCTGGGCCGGCCGCTCGCTCGGTTCCTGGTGCAGAACCCGGCTGTGGACGTGAACATCGAGGAAGTCGCCAATCACCTGATCCCGGACGCGGTGCGGGAAGGCAAGGCCGACTTCGGCATCGTGGCGCAGTCCGTCGACATGAAGTCGCTGGAGTCCGTTCCCTACCGCAGCGACCGCTACGTGGTCGTTGGGCCGGTGCAGGGAGCGCTTGCGGATGGAGCGGAGGTGGACTTCGTCGACCTGCTTGAATTTGATTTTGTCGGGCTGGGTCGCGGAACGGCGATCCAGGTCATGCTCGAAGACGTGGCGCATCGACAGGGCAGGAAGTTCAGGCACCGTGCGCAGCTGCGCGGCTTTGACATGGCATGCCATCTCGCAGCGCAGGGCGCCGGCATCGCACTGATCCCGGAAACGACGGCACGGTCGATGCGGGGGATTGCCGACTTCAACGTCGTCCGGTTGCGCGACGAATGGGCGCAACTGGACATGGTGATCTGCAAGCCGCCCGACGCCGACTTGTCCGTGCATGCACGCGCCCTGATCCGGTTCCTGCGGGACTGGAACGAACAGGAAAGCGCCTAGATCTCTGCTCGGCACGCGAAGCAGGCTGCCGCGTCTTGCGATGCGGCAGGGGAGGGTTGCTGTCGATGGAGAAAAAAGCGAAATTCCCATATATTCGTAAATCCGTTCTAAATACCAGCGACTACTCCTGAGGTCCGACCGAAATTCCTGATATGAGAGAAAGTGGCAATCCATGTCCAGCCTGAGCAAGATGCTGGAAGTGCTGCGGCTGATCACGCCGTCGAGACCCACCGTCGACGCGGCGCGGGTTTGCGCGGTGCTGGACTGTGGTCCGTCGACCGCCTACCGGTACATCCGCGAACTCACCGAGGCAGGTTTGCTCGTCAGGTTGCCCGGCGGCTACGCTCTCGGCGCGAGGATCATCCAGCTCGATCTCCAGATGAGGCAGACCGATCCGTTGCTTCACCACGGCCGTGAACTGCTGGAGGCGCTCGCGGCAGAGACCGGCCTGAGCGCGCTGCTCAGCGAGCTCTATGACGACACGGTGATCACGCTGCACGAGGAGGGCGGCAGCGGCATGGCGGCACTCCAGTTCGGACGCGGCCGTGCGATGCCGCTGCACCGGGGGGCAACAGGGCGAATCATCCTCGCCCATCTGCAGCCCAGGTCAATGCGACGGGTCTTCGATCGACTCCAGGCGGCGGACAGCGCGCTGCCGGAGTGGCGCCAGCTGTCCAAGGAGATGCTCGCGTTGCGCAAGAAGGGCTACTGCGTCACCCGTGGAGAGATGGAAGTCGGCCGCGTGGGTCTCTCCGCGCCCATCTTCGACGAGAACCAGAGGGTGCTCGGCAGCATCAGCGTCGTTGGCGATGTCCGGCAGTTCGAGATGTTCAACGAGGAATTCCTGGCCTCGCGCGTCATAGAGGCCGCTGCGGCCCTGACGGAGTGCATCAGCCGTCCAACGAAAGCTGCAGCAGCGGATCCCGCACCCGTTGAGCGAGCGAAACCTTCGCCCGCCAGGCGCAAGCGATCGTGAGCTTTCAAGTGCCGACGAAAGCGCTTCTTCGCGACTGACTGCCGCTGCAAGTTTGTATGTATACGTTCCAAATGAATTGAAAAAAACTACATGTCCTTAGGGAAAATAGTTACTTGACGCTGAGTGCCGGCTTCATTAATGTATGTACAAATACAAAATAGCTCGACGCTTCTTCTCTGAAACTCACAACTCGACGCAACCACTGTGAATCGCAAACCTCGTATTTCCATCATCGGCGCAGGACTCGGGGGATTGGTCGCCGCCATCGCAGCGCAGCGCGCCGGCTTCGAGGTGCGCGGGTTCGAGCAGGCTCGCGCCTTCGGTGAGGTCGGCGCCGGAATCCAGCTGGGCCCCAATGCCGTCAACGTTTTGACGGCCCTCGGCCTCGGTGAGGGGCTGGCGCGTTTCGGTGCGCAACCCAGGAACCACGTGGCCCGAAACTGGCGCACCGGCCGTGAGCTGTTCAGGTCTCCCACGCGCGAAGCTTGCATCGAGCAGTTCGGCTCCCCCTTCTTCCAGGTCCAGCGCTCGGATCTTCACGAGCATCTGCGAACCGTG
This sequence comes from Variovorax sp. Soil_C_39, assembly GCF_057656815.1. Lineage (NCBI taxonomy): Bacteria > Pseudomonadati > Pseudomonadota > Betaproteobacteria > Burkholderiales > Comamonadaceae > Variovorax > Variovorax sp. Soil_C_39. Next base: position 189,313 of record NZ_JBDGJQ010000009.1, on the reverse strand, counting down.
CTGGCTGAGGACACGTTCCAGCTGAACAAGCGTCTGGTTGGACTCCAGCAGAACGAGCATTCGGTGATCGCGCGCTTCGCGGACAACACCGAAGAGGAGAGCGATGTACTGATCGGTGCCGATGGCATCCATTCGAGCGTCCGCGCGGAATTGCTTGGCGAGGATGCGCCCCGGTTCACGGGGGTGATCTGCTGGCGCGGCCAGGTGGATGCTTCGAGGCTGCCCGCAGGGCTCATTCCGCCGGACTCCCTGAACTGGATGGGGCCGAAAGGATGCATCGTTCATTACTACGTGCGCCCGGATCGCCTCGTCAACTGGATCGCGCATCGCAAGGTGGATGTGTGGGCAGAGGAGTCCTGGTCGGTGCCTGGTGACAAGCAGGAACTGATGGACGCTTTCAAGGGCTGGCATCCATCGCTGCTCACGCTTCTCGGCGCGACCGACAAATGCTTCAAGTGGGGGCTGTTCGATAGGGATCCTCTGCCGAAGTGGTCGGAGGGCCGGGTCAGCTTGCTGGGTGACAGCGCTCATCCGATGCTGCCTTTCTTCGCGCAAGGGGGGGCCATCGCGATGGAGGACGGACTGGTGCTTGCGCGTGTACTGGCTGCGCATTCGGATCCCATCGAAGCGCTTCGTGTGTACGAGTCCGTCCGCAAGGGCAGAACGTCGCGCGTCCAACTCAGCTCCAGAGATCGGGCGGATGTGTGCCAGACGCAGTCGGCTTGGTCTCAGATTCGCCGCGACGTGGGATACAAGCTGGACCAATGGCTCCGCCCCGGGGGAGCCATTCGCCGTGCCGACTGGATCTACGGCTACGACGCCGCTCAGGTGCCGGTGTGATGCCTTCGGGCGACACCGACATGTTCTGCTCCAAGTGAGCTCACTAGGACTCACACGTTCAGGAGGCCTTCGCCATGTCGATCCATCGCCGCCATCTGGTCTGCCTTGCAATGCTCATGCCCTGGCTCGGCATCCACCAAGCATCCGCGCAGTCGTACCCCGCGCGCACCGTCACGATCATCGTCCCCTATGCGCCCGGCGGAGCCGTCGATGTCATGGGGCGGCTTCTGGCGACGAAGCTGTCCGACCGGATGCAGGTTCCGGTGATCGTCAAGAACGTACCCGGTGCGAGTGGAACGATCGGAATCGGCGAGGTCGCGAGATCGGCTGGAGACGGCTACACGTTGCTTTACGCACCAAGCACGATCGCGATCTTTCCGGCCTTGTTCCAGAAGCTTCGTTTCGATCCAGTCAAGGACCTGCGCCCAGTCACCCAGTTCATCGCAAGCTCGATGTTGATCGCCGCTCACCCGCAGATGGAGGTTCAGTCAGTCCAGGAATTGATCGCTCTGGCCAAGGCCAAGCCTGGGAAGCTGTTCTTTGGCTCGGCCGGCGTCGCCGACACCCTTCAACTGGGCATGGAGATGTTCAAGGTGGAGACAGGCACGGACCTGGTTGCAGTTCCCTACAAAGGCCAGGGGCCGATGTATGCCGCCATGCTGGGTGGCGAGGTGACTGTCGGCCTTCTCTCGATTCAGCTTGCACTGCCTGCAATCCGAAGTCGAAAGCTGAAGGCCTTGGCTGTCACTGGTCCGAAGCGCTCTGCGGCACTTCCTGAAGTTCCGACGGTGGGGGAGACGGTGCCCGGCTATGAATTGACGAGCTGGCACGGCGTGTTCGCGCCGTCGACCGCGCCTCGCGAGGTCATCGACCGGATCCAGCGCGAGATATCGGAGATCAGCAAGGATCCTTCGGTTCGCAAGACCGTCGAAGATGCCGGCAACGAGGTTGTCGCGAGCACTCCCGAGGCATTCCAGGCCAAGTTCCTCGGCGACGTGTCGAAGTTCAACACGGTCGTCCGTGAGGCCAGGCTTCCACCGCAGGATTGATCTCGCCTTCAAGAAGGAGCTCAGGAAATGTCTCAATACACAAAGGGTCCGTCGCGCGTGATTGGTACGGATCAAGGCGATTCGTACTGGCAGCCGGTTCCGCATCGGGGCTACATGACTGTGAAGGTCGGACCCGGTGTCGAAGGCGATCCGGATCCAGGGTTCGCTTTCGGCATCCAGGTGATGCCGCCTGGATGCCACGTCCGAGAGCACGGGCACGCCCGAAACACCGAGGTCCTGTTTGTCTACGAAGGCACGGGCTACGCGGAGATCGACGGTGTACGCAGCCAGATCGGTCCGGGGACCACGATCTTGCTTGGCAAGTACTGCGGCCACTCGATCGTCAACGAAGGCGACTGCGACATGAAGTTCGCCTGGTTCTTCACGCCCCCTGGCCTGGACGAGGTGGTGCGGGCCATGGGGGCGCCGCGCAAGCTGGGGGATGAGCCGCCGACGACCTTCCAGCGTCCAGCGAACATTTCCGAGATCCTGCAGTCGGCAGGGTGGGCGACGCCGGAACAGATCGCCGCCGCGAGCCGCGCATGACCGACGCGAAGCTGCATCGGGGGTTCACCCAGAACGAATTGGACGCGGCCTACAACAACATCGCAGCGGTTGCCGATTTCCCTGGGACGGTGGCCGGATGGCGTGAACGGTCAGCGGTCACGGCACGGGCGTTGGGGGCCAAGCTGGACCTCGTGTACGGCGCCCAGCTGCGGGAGTGTTTTGACTACTATCCTGCGAAGCGATCGGCCGCGCCGCTGTTGCTTTTCATACATGGTGGGTATTGGCAAGGGGGAGAGAAGCGCTCCGTCGGCTTCCTCGCAGAGGGGCCGGTCGCACGCGGTTTTGCTGTGGCCAACCTGGAGTACACGGTCGCGCCGGAAGCAACGCTGGCGCAAATGGTCGATGGCGTACGCCGTGCGCTGGCCTGCATTCGTGGAAGAGCAGGGGAGTTGGAATTCGATGCCAACCGCATTGTCTTGGCAGGTCACTCGGCAGGAGCCCATTTGATGTGTGTCGGGGCTCTCGGCACCGAAGGAATCGTCGGAGGCATCGCGATCAGCGGGCTCTACGACCTCGAGCCCATCCGGCTGAGCTACTTGAACGCCAAGCTTGGACTCACGGACGATGATGTGGAGCGGCTCAGCCCGATGAAGCATCTTCCGGCCGCTTCGACGCCGCTCACCATCACGGTGGGTGCCAGGGAGCTTCCTGAGCTGATTCGGCAATCCCGTGAATTCGCCGACGCCAGTGGAATGAACTACCTGCCGCTCGAGCCTCACGATCATTTTTCGATCCTCGACGAACTGGCCAACGAGGACGGCACGCTATGCAGCTTGCTTCAGGAGTTCGCTTGAGCTGGTCTGTCCATCAGGCGGACTCTAGTTTTACTTTGAGCGTTGATTGATCTAGAGTCTGCCGGCTCATTCCACTCAACCCTTCCTTTTCTTAAGGGTGCAATGCTTCGAAATCTGATTCAAACAATGGCCTGCGTGGTCAGTCTGGTGCTGCCGCTGTCAGCGGTGGCGCAGGGGGGCGGTGGGAACTATCCCAGCAAGCCCATTCGCCTGCTGATTCCGTATGCGCCCGGCGGACTGACCGACTCCCTTGGGCGGGCGATTGCCGAGCACATGACGCAGGCGCTCAAGCAGACCGTCGTCGTGGAGAACCGGCCCGGCGCTGGCACGCTGGTCGGAGCCCGAGCTGCTTCTTTGGCTGTACCCGATGGATACACCTTGTTGATGGCGACCAGCACGACGCTGGCGGCGGCGCCGGCCATGTACAAGGATCACATCGATCCGCTCACCGGACTCACGCCGATCACGCTCGTTGCGACGAACCCGTTCTTCCTTGTCTCCAGTGGGACCAGCGGCTACAAGTCGGTGCAAGACGTGGTTCAGGACGCGAAGAAGCAGGGCGGCAAAGGGCTTTCCTATGGGTCGGCCGGTCCAGGCACGCCGCATCACCTCATCATGGAGATGTTCCGGGAGGAAGCCCGGATCGATCTGGTGCACGTGCCGTATTCCGGCAGCGGGACGGCCATCAATGGCCTGTTCGACGGCAGTTTCAACATCATGGTCACGGACCTCGCTCCGGCACGAGGCTTCCTCCAGTCGGGCAGGTTGACGGCCCTCGCCGTGGCGGATCCCACGCGCAGCAGCTTCCTGCCCGATGTGCCGACCTTCGCGGAAGCGGGCCTGCCCGATGTGAGCCTGACAGCGTGGCAGGCGATCGTGGGGCCGCCGAACCTGCCACCGGCGATCGTGGCGCGCATCAGCGATGCGGTGCTCGCGCTGGTGGATTCACCGTCGTTCGCCGCGCGGTGCGCCGCTCTGGGGTGCGTTCCCCAGAGGTCGAAGTCGCCCGCCGAATTTCGAGAATTCGTCGTCGCCGAGCGGCAGAAGTGGAAGCGGGTTCTCTCGACCGCCAACATCGTCCAGCGGTAGGCCGCGGCGCACTTGCAGAGTTCGAAGGAGATGCCTTGAACCAAGGTCACAGCTACAGCCATACGATCGGCGGCGCGCCGGTCACGAGCAGGAATGTCTTCGAGGTCGTCAATCCGGCGCATGCGGAAGCATTCGCGATTGCGCCGGCCGGCGGCGCCCTGGAGGTGGATGCCGCCGTCCGGGCGGCGCTGGCGGCGTTTCCGGCCTGGACATCGACACCGCACGACCTGCGTGTCCACAAGCTCCTCGCGTTCGCCGACAGGATCGATGCCGAGAAGGACATGCTGGCGCGCCTGCTCACCATGGAGCAGGGCAAGCCGCTCGCGCGCGCCGAGGACGAGATCGGCAACGCGACGAAGTACCTGCGCAAACTCGTGCAACTGCCGATGGGACCCGACAGGCTCACGGCATCCGACGGCAGGCAGGTCGAGATCCACCACCGATCCCTGGGCGTGATCGCTGCGATCACGCCGTGGAATGTGCCGGTCCTGCTCGCCATCTGGAAGATCGGGCATGCCTTGGTGACTGGCAACACGATGGTGCTCAAGCCCGCCCCGACGACACCGCTGACGTCCCTGTGCTTGGGCGAGATCGGGCGCGAAACCCTGCCCCCAGGCGTGCTCAATGTCGTGGCCGGCGGCAACGAGGTCGGCGAGGCCATGGTCACCCATCCGGACGTGGCGAAGATATCGTTCACCGGATCGGTCGCCGTGGGCAGGAAGATCGGCGCGGCCGCCGCTTCGGCGCTGAAGCGCGTCACGCTCGAACTCGGCGGCAACGACGCGGCGATCGTTCTCGACGACGCCGATGTCGATACCGTCGCGCCCGCTGTGTTCGCCGCCGCCTTCACCAACGCCGGCCAGGCCTGCATGGCGATCAAGCGCCTGTACGTGCACGAATCCCGGTTCGACAGCTTCGTCCGAAGCCTGCGGTCGAGCTGCGACCAGTTGGTGGTCGGCAACGGATTGGACGAGGGCGTGCAGATGGGGCCGATACAGAACAGGCGGCAGTATGAAAGCGTGCAGTCGGTGCTGCAGGAGGCCGAGGGCGGCCCGGTCGAGTTCTACGCCGGGAAGCGGCCCGTTCCCGGCCGCGGCTACTTCCTCGCGCCGCACATCGCCATCAACCCACCTGCCGGTATGCGGGTTGTCCAGGAAGAGACCTTCGGGCCCGTGCTGCCCGTGATCTCCTACAAGACCGTCGAAGAGGCCGTGGCAGCTGCGAACGGCACCTCGTTTGGCCTGAGCGGCTCGGTCTGGACCAGCGATTGGTCCCGCGGCAAGCAGGTCGTGGCGCAGCTGGAGGTCGGCTCGGCCTGGGTCAACAAGCACGTGGACTACGACGCGCATGTGCCCTTCGGCGGAATGAAGATGTCCGGCATCGGCCGCGAGAACTCGATCTTCGGCCTGCGGCACTACACCGAAATGCAGGCGATCTACTGCTAGGCCATGGCGCGCATGCCGATACTTTCTGGAGCGGCTTTCCGTTTTGCGGATGGCTCGACCCGCTGCCGGAGGAGCAAATCTTGATCGGACGTCGATTGCTGCTGAAGGGCGCTGCGGCCGCGGGCGTCGCGGGTGCCGCTGCCCGTACGCTGCGGGCCCAAGCCTTTCCCGCGCGGCCGCTGCGGCTGGTCGTGGGATTCGCGCCCGGCGGGGCGAACGACCTGCTGGCGCGCGTGTACGCGGCAAGGGTGCAGGGCGTGCTCGGCCAGCCAGTGGTCGTGGAGAACCGTCCGGGCGCCAATTCGATCATCGCCGCGGAGCTGGTGGCGAAGGCGCCGGCAGATGGCTACACGTTGCTGGTCGCGTCCAACGGTGCCTTGGCTGTCAACCCGGCCATCTACTCCAAGCTCGGCTACGAGCCCGCCACCGACTTTGAAATACTCGGGGTGCTGGCGTTCTATCCCAGCGTGCTGATCGTCGGCGAGTCGTCGGGCCTGACCAGCCTGGCTTCGATGCGGGCTCTGTCGGTGCAGCGAGAACTCAATCACGGGGTGGGCTCCTCGTTGTTTCATCTCGCCGGCGAGTACTTCGCTCGGCAAGCGGGGCTGCGGACTGTTCACGTCAACTACAAGGGCAATGCGCCCACGGTCACTGCGGTGGCGGCGGGCGAGGTCGACTACGCGATCGTCGACCTGGCTTCTTCACTCCCGCTGCTCAAAGGCGGGAAGCTCCGCGCACTGGGTGTGACATCACGCAGAAGGAGTGCATCGCTTCCCGATACGCCGACGATCGCTGAGATGGGCTTGCCCAAGTTCGAGATGATGGGTTGGACGAGCATCGTCGCGCCCTCGGGGCTGCCCGCAGCCGTCTCGACGCAGCTGCGTGCTGCCATCGACACTTCGGCCGGGCACCCGGGCACCCTGACACAGCTCCAGCGGATGGGCATGGAGCGTGGCGCGCCGGCGGGTGCCGCGTTCGCACGTCGGGTGGCCACCGAACGTGCGCAGTGGACGGAAATAGCAAGGGCCGCAGGTATCAAGGCGGACTAGCGGAGACAACGGAACATGATTGAAAGCGTGCATGACGGTGTTGCAGCGGCGCTCACGAAGCTGGGCGTGCGCCACGCGTTCGGCGTCGTCGGAAGCGGGAATTTCCACTTCACGAACGCGCTGGTGGCGCATGGTGTGAAGTTCACAGCGGCGCGCCACGAAGGCGGTGCCGCCACCATGGCCGACGCCTACGCCCGGATGAGCGGCGAAGTCGCAGTCGTCTCCCTGCACCAGGGTTGCGGCCTCACCAATGCGATCACGGGTATCGGGGAGGCTGCCAAGAGCCGCACGCCGCTGCTGGTGGTCTCGGGCGAAGCAACCGACCCGGCATCGAACTTCCACATCGACCAGGATGCGTTGGCCCGGTCCGTCGGTGCCTCCTCGCTCCGGCTGCGGTCGGCGGCGAGCGCTATGACGGACACGCATGCCGCCTATTCGCTCGCGCTGCGAGAGCGCCGCACCGTCCTGCTGAATCTGCCCGTGGACATGCAGCTCGAGAGCATGGATGGGTCCTGGCTTGACACGATGGCCCCGATCGAAGCGCCTCCGATTTCCTTGCCGGCCTCGTCCGACGCCAGGACGCTGGCGGACATGCTGCTGTCCGCGAGGCGACCGGTGTTCATCGCCGGGCGCGGCGCACGCGGTCTTCGTGCGCGAGAGGCCGTGGCGGCGCTGGCCGATGCCGCCGGAGCGCTCCTGGCGGAAGGCGCAGTCGCCAAAGGGCTCTTCGCGGGGCACCCTTGGGCGATCGGTGTCTCGGGCGGGTTCTCCTCGCCCTTGACGGCGCGGCTGATCGCCGATGCGGACCTGATCGTCGGCTGGGGAACCACGCTGAACATGTGGACTACCGCCCATGGCCATCTGCTCGGAAAGAACGTGAAGCTGGTGCAAGTCGACCTGGCGCAGGAGGCTCTTGGAAAGAACCAGCCCATCGACCTTGGCGTGCTGGGCGATGTCGCTGCGACCGCCCGGATGGTTGCCGAACTGCTCGCAGCAACGCGGGCCGAGCGTCCAGGCTATCGCTCGCCGCAGCTCGCACGGCGCCTGCAGTCGGAACTGCAGTGGCGAGACGTTCCGTTCGCCAATGCCAGCACCGCGGAGGCCATCGACCCGCGCACCCTGACAATCGCCCTGGACGACCTTCTCCCCGAGAACCGGATCCTCAGTGTCGATTCAGGGAACTTCATGGGCTATCCAAGCATGTACTTGAAGGTTCCGGACGAGAACGGCTTCTGCTTCACGCAGGCCTTCCAGTCGATCGGCCTCGGCCTCGCGACGGGGATCGGCGCAGCGCTTGCGCGCCCGGACCGGTTTCCCGTCGTGGCGTGTGGCGATGGCGGATTCCTTATGGGCATCGCCGAGCTCGAGACGGCCGTTCGATTGAAGCTCGGGATGCTGATCGTGGTCTACAACGACCAGGGCTACGGTGCGGAGATCTATCAGTTCAAGCCTCAAGGCCATTCGACCGAGATCGTCGAATTCCCGGACACCGATATCGCTGCCGTTGCGCGGGGTTTCGGCGCGGATGGGGTCACTGTCCGCTGCGAGGCCGATGTCGCCGAAGTGGCCGGCAGATTGAAGAGCGGCCTTCGTGGACCGCTCGTCGTGGATGCGAAGGTGGTGGGCATGCGTGCGTGGTGGGTAGGCAAGCGTTCCGTCCTCGCTCCCGATTTCAGACACTGAAGACCGGCTGGTCGAGGGACGTCAAGGCTTCCTTGGCCCAGTCTTCCGCTTTCACGCCGCGGTCCAGCAGGACCGACGCGGCCCGCACGCGCTGGGAAGCGGCATCGGTCGCCGGCGGTGCAGTCCCTTGTTCGAGCTCGCGCGCCGAACGCGCGAGCATCCTCCTTGCCATCACGATGGGCCGATCGGTGGCGACCAGGTGTTCCTTCGCGTAGTCCTGGATCGGTCCCATGCTCTCCTGAAGGGAGGCGTCCTGGATCGAGAAGCCTTCCACCCCGCTGAAGCTCTGCTTGTCCTTCTGCGCCTGCCTGTCGACGAGCCAATCGTTGCCGGGGTTGGCCAACGGGACGAAGCTGCCGGGGATGTACTTCACGTGAATGCCTTTTCCCTCGCGCATGGCTTGCAACTCTTCGGCGGGCAGCGGGCGGTCGGGCAGGAAATTGATGCTCCACGCCCAGCAACTCTCGTCATCGATCGGGATCCACATGTGGGCACCCAGCGCGTGCGGGCCGAACGGCGGGATCAGCGTGAACCACGGGAAGATCCACTGCGTGATGCGCCAGTAATGGGAGTCCTCTTCTCCGTTGCGGCGGCCGAAGATCGTCAGGCCGTGCGCCGCTTCCTCGATGTCGAAGACTGCATTCCTGTCGGCCTTGATGTACTTGTTGGCCTCCGCATGCATATGCATCGGGTCCTGTTCGAGTTCGAACCGGTGAACCCACGACGCATGGGTCGTGTCGATGCCGCCTTCCATCGCCTGGAGCCAACCGCTGGCCTGGTACCGTTTGCTGACGAAACGGTGGCTGGCAGGCAGCATGCACCACTCGAGTTCGGGCAGCTGCGGCATGTTCTCTTTCGGACCCATGTACGCCCAGAGAATGTCGCCGCGCTCGACGACCGGGTACGACTTGATCTTCATCCTGTCGGCGAGCTGCGGCACGGACGGCAATTCCATGCACTTGCCAGTCACATCGAACTTCCAGCCGTGATAGGAGCAGCGGATGCCTCCTTCTTCATTGCGGCCCAGGAAGAGGGAGACGCCCCGGTGAGGGCAGAACTCGTCGACCAGTCCCGCCCTGCCATCGGTATCGCGAAATGCCAGCAGCTTCTCGCCGAGGATCTTGACTCTCACCGGCGCGCAATCCGGCTCTCCAATCTCCGAAGCAAGCATCACGGGGACCCAGTAGCGGCGCATGAGCTGGCCCATCGGCGTGTCCGGGCCGGTGCGCACCAGCAGTTCCGCAGTGACTCTGTCCATGAGGTCCTCTTGAGTAAGTGGTTGCGTCCAGCAAGAAGGCTGAATCGATAGAATGTATGTCTGCATACAATATACCTTTGAATCTCTGCGGCATCAAGTCTGATTGAGCCGACAAGATTGTCGTCGTCCTCGACAATAAATGTATGCATGCAGACGAGATGATTGCAAAAGGCGATGAGGGCGCACGGCCTTTGAGAGCGTGCGCAGGCACACCAATCATCATCCGGAGAGCGACGGCGCGATGGCGCCACCATGGCTGACGCGGTGCTCGCTCGCCGGGTGCAGCAGGACCGCCGACCCGGTGAGTCGTTGCGCTAGACCGGGCGGAACCGCTGGTCGCGTTCGCGGAGTCGCGCCTACGCAGGCACTGCGCCGGTGCCTTTGAGCTAGCTGTTCGCCGACGGCCCGCGAAAACCCAAGGCACGCGACAGATGTGACGCCTCATTGAGCAGCAAGCTCGCAGTGGCCTTGACCTTCTTGGTGTCCAGCCGAACGCTTGGACCGTAGACCGCCAGCGATCCCGCCACTCCGCCGCTCGCATCGAAGAATGGAGCGCTGACACTCGTCGCGCCATGAATCTGCTCATCCTGGCTGACGGCATAGCCAGCGAGACGGACGCGTTCCAATTCCTTCATGTACTCGCCCGCGTCAATCTTCAAGCCTTGCAGCAATTGACGCAGTTGGCGGACATCAAGGGAGGAGTTGGCCAATATGACCTTGCCACTGGCTCCCAGCGCCAGTCGCTCCTGAAAGCCAATGCCGCGTCGAAAGCTCAAGGGGTGGGGACTGGGGATCTCCGCGACGCACATCCGGTTGTCGCCCTCTCGGACGAAGAGGCCGACAGTCTCGCTGCTCACCTCCCAGATCCTGCGCATCAGCGGACCAGCGGCTGCGGCGGGGTCGTTGCTCGCCACCCAGACATGGGCCAGCCGCGCCACTTCCGGACCGAGCCGGAACTTCTGAGGATCACCTGAGGACACCAGGAAGCCGTTGACCTCCAGGGTGTGAAGCAGGCGGTACATCGTCGGGCGACTCAGATCCACGCGCTTGAGCAGTTCCGCCGGGGAAAGCTCGAAATCAGCTGGCGTGAACGAAGAAAGGATCTCCAGGGCTCGCCCAACCGCCCTGACGCCTTCGCTGCCCTTCTCGGCCTCGGTCATGAAAAGCCTCTCTGCATGAAGTTCGGAAGTCTAACGTAGACGATTTGACACCCGCCTGGCATCTGCTCTAAACTTGAGATTACAGTCCATACAATGGACATGGAGCAACTTCGATGAGCGAGAAGGTCCCGGTCCAGTTCGTTTTCTCCGACGGAAGAAGCAGTTCGATCCAGGTCGAGCGTGGCGCGAGCGTCCTCGCGGCGTGCAAGGAGGCGGGGATCTCGCTGCTGGTGGATTGCGAAGAGGGGGTCTGCGGTACGTGCCAGGCCCGTGCGTCCTGTGGTTCGCTGGACATGGAGCCCTTCACCGAGGGGCTGCTCTCCGCCTCCGAGATCAACGACGGATTCGTTCTCGTGTGCCGGACCAGGGCTACTGGCCCGGTGGTGATCGAACTGCCGTACTCGAGCCGCGATGCGCAGGTCGAAGGGGATGAAGCGCCCACGGCCGCGACCGTGGTGAATGTGCAGGAAGCGTCCCGGGAGACGATGACCCTCATTCTGGAAACAGAGAGGCCGTTTGCGTTCCTGCCGGGACAGTACGTCAACATCTCCCCGCAGCCAGGCCCCGAGCGATCGTTCTCCATGGCGAATGCGCCGGATGCCACGACGCTCATCTTCCACATTGCGCTCAGGTCCGATGGAAAGTTCTGCAACTGGCTGCGTGCTGCGCCGCCCGGCGCGACCGTCCAGCTCAGCCCCGCGCGCGGGACCTTCTTCCTGCGCGACGACTTGCGGCCCAAGGTGATGGTTGCCGGAGGTACGGGGCTGGCGCCGTTCCTGGCCATGCTCCGCAGGCTCGCTGCTGGCAGCGAGCTGCAGCGAAGCGCCCCGGTCACCCTGCTGGTCGGGGCTCGCAGCGAGCGGCACCTCTTCGAGAAGGCGGCCCTGGACGCGCTGCGCTTGGAGCTTCCTGGTCTCGACGTTCGGTACGCGTGCGATGAGGTCGACGAAGGGTCGCCCACACGCCAAGGGCGCGTGACCGACATGCTGGGCGAGATCGAGCTCGATCGCGCTGCAACTGTCTATGTCTGCGGGCCGCCGCCCATGGTGGAGGCCGCGCGGCAGGCCTTGAAGAGCCGCCAGTTCCCCTTGAAGCAGTTCCTGGCCGAGAAGTTCACCGGCTGACCAGATCCAGAAGGAAGACGAACATGAAATGCGAAAGCGTAAAAATCCATCGCGTTGAGGCGGCCCCGGCAGAGCCGGGCCGATACCGCAACTGTGTGGACCGCGATGCCGGCGTCATCAGCCGGGAAATCTTCTCGGATACCTCGATCTTCCAGGCCGAACTGGAGCGGATCTACACCCGGGCCTGGCTCTTCGTTGGCCATGAGAGCCAAATCAAGAATCCTGGCGATTTCTTCACGTCGCGCATGGGCAATGAATCGGTCATCCTGTGCCGCGACCAAAAAGAAGGGATTCACGTTTTCCTGAACACTTGCCGCCACCGCGGCATGAAGGTGTGCCAATACGATGAAGGCAACACGCGCCAGTTCACCTGCCCATACCATGCCTGGAGCTACACGACCGAAGGCAAGCTCCATGGCGTGCCGATGTACGGCACGTTGTATGAAGAGCATCTGGACAAGGACCAATGGTCCTTGATCGAGGTGGCGCAACTCCACAACTACAAGGGCACCATCTGGGCCACCTGGGACAAGGACGCGCCTCCGTTCCTCGAGTACATCGGCGATGCGAAAGAGCACCTGGACCTGGCCCTCGACGGCTTGGATGGAGCGCCTGGCGAAACCGAAGTGTTCGTCGGCGTCCAGAAGTGGATCATCCCGGCGAACTGGAAGGTGGGCGCGGAGAACTTTCTGGGCGACACGTACCACAACCCGAGCCATCGCTCGGTCGACGACATCGGTATTGGCCCCAGCGCGCAGGCCGGCCGCAAGGGTCGCCGTGACGACGAGCTCTCTGGCGCGCAGCACGTCTGGGTCAACTTCCCGGCAGGCCATGGCGCGCACAGCGCGATCCAGCCGAAGATGCTGCCGTACGCCGAAGCCTATCAAGACAATCCGCAGGTCGAGCAGTACTTCCGCCGCTGCTATGAGCAGCGGCAGGAGCGCCAGGGCGAGAAGTCCCGGCTGTTGCCCTTCGTCTGCACGATTTTTCCCAACACCAGCTTCAACGGCCGCCAGCCGCGGTCGATCACGGTGTTCCATCCGCATGGGCCGATGCACACCGAAATGTGGCGCTGGTACTTGATCGACAAGGGGGCACCGCCCGAAGTCCGGGATCTCATGCGCCATTTCTACATGCGCTACCAAGGGCCTGCCGGGATGACCGAGCAGGACGACATCGAGAACTGGCAGATGGCCACCGAGTCCAGTGCCGGCCCGATCGCCAGAAGATACCCGTACAACTACCAGCAGTCGCTGGGTCGGGCTGGCAAGCACGAAACGCTGGCGGGCAACGTATCGACGCAGATATCCGAGGAAAACCCCCGCACCTTCTATACCCGCTGGGCGGACTACCTGGAGGGAGACGACTGGGATCGACTGATGGGTCGAGATGACCCGATCTTCAAGAACCTCGCAGGAGCCGACGATGAATGAAGCCGCGCGCGTTTCGCAGGAAACAGACCTGCGCGTGCTGACCTGGGAGGCGGAGCGCTTTCTGTACCGCGAGGCCGACCTCCTGGACACCCGGCGCTACGAGGACTGGCTTGCGACGCTGCACGAGGGGATCGTCTATTTCATGCCGATGCAACGCAACACGCGCCACAACGAGCTTCAGCGGGAGTCCACGCGCGAGGGTGTCGACATCAGCTGGTTCGAGGAGGGAAAGTGGACCTTGGCCAAGCGCATCGAGCAGATCCGCACTGGCGTCCATTTCGCCGAGGAGCCCGTCTCACGGACCACGCATCATGTCTCGAACGTGTACGTGACCGCCGTGGCTGACACGTGCGCCGAGCTCTCCGTCTCCAGTCGCGTCTTCGTCCGGCAGAACCGGAATCAGCACGAATCGATGATGCTCTCGGCAAGGCGCAACGACGTACTCCAGAAGGTGGGCGGCGATTGGCAATTGCGGAGGCGGGAGATCTTGCTCACCGAGAACGTGTTGACCGTGAAGATGCTCACCACCTTTTTGTAGAAGTCGAGAGCATGCAGATCAACCATCTCATCGCCGGCGAGAGCGTCGCGGCAACTTTCTACGTCGAGGCCGTCAACCCCGCCACCGTCGATCGGGAGGGCTGATCATGGGAAAACTTGGGCTAGCGGCCAAGATCACGCATGTTCCGTCGCTGTACCTTTCTGAACTTCCAGGGCCGAACTTCGGCTGCCGTGAGGCGGCCATCAATGGCCACAAGGAAATCGATCGCCGGTGCCGCGAACTGGGGGTCGACACCATGGTGGTGTTCGACGTGCACTGGCAGGTGAACAGCGAATATCACATCAACTGCGGCCCTTGGTTCGAGGGCATCTACACAAGCAACGAGCTCCCGCATTTCATCAAGAACATGCCTTACGCCTATCCAGGCAACCCGTCGCTGGGGCACTTGATCGCGGACGTCGCCAACGAGATGGGCGTCAAGAGCCGTGCCCATTCCGACACCACCCTGGAGTTGGCGTACGGGACGCTGGTGCCGATGCGCTACATGAACAGTGACCGGCACTACAAGGTGATCAGCATCAGCGGCTGGTGTGATTGGCACGACCTGCAGGAGTCCGCGCGCTTCGGCCTGGCCGTCCGCCGTGCAATCGAAGACAGGTACGAGGGCACAGTGGCGGTGCTTGCCAGCGGCTCCTTGTCGCACCATTTCGCAGACAACGGGCGCGCACCCGAGTTCATGCACAGGATCTACGATCCATTCCTGGAGCAGGTCGATCACAGAGTCGTCGAACTCTGGAGGGCCAGTGAATGGAAGACCTTCATCGGCATGTTGCCGATGTATGCCGAAAAGTGCTGGGGCGAGGGCGACATGCACGACACGGCCATGCTCCTCGGCGCGATGGGCTGGGACAAGTACGAAGGGCGGGCGGAGATCGTCACACCCTACTTTGCCAGCTCCGGCACTGGCCAGATCAATGCCATCTTTCCCGTATCGCCTCTGGCTTGTCGTTGACGAAAAGTGGAGTCGACGAGGCTGCGAGACCGAAGAACTACAACGATGGAGATCACTCATGAAGAAGCACTTGCCACTCCTGTGTGAACTGGCCGCTGCCAGTGCGTTGTTCGCGATCATGGCCTTGACGTTCTTCGATGTCTTGGGACGCAAGCTCTTCGACCGTTCGATCACCGGATCGCTGGAACTGACAGAGCTGTTGATGGTGTTGGTCATCTTCGCCGGGCTTCCGCTCGTTTCGGCACGTGGCGAGCATGTCGAGTTCGACTCGCTCGACGCATTGCTTCCGCCTCGTGTGCGCAAGGTCCAAGCTGCCTGCGTGCACCTGTTCTGCGCAGTTCTGCTGCTTGGGCTCGGCTGGTTGATGTTGAAGACCGGCGGGGCATTCCACGACACGGGTGAGACCACGGCGCAGCTCGGCATCTTCAAGGCGCCTTTCATCTATGGAATGGCGCTCCTGAGCGCGCTCACCGGTACCGTGCATCTTCTGCGGGCTTGGAAATCCGATGAAGCGCGAGATAGTGGGCAAGGGACGGCGCTGTGACCGCTGCCCTGCTGGGGTTCCTGGCCATCTTCGTGCTGGCGCTGGCCCGCGTTCCGCTGGCCTTCGCCATGGGCACAGTAGGCCTGGTGGCCACCGGTCTCACGCGCGGCTGGACACCAGCCCTCGCCAGCGCAGCCCAGGTGGTCTACGAGACAGGTTTCGCCTACACGCTCTCGGTGATCCCGCTGTTCATCCTGATGGGCAACTTCGTGGCGCGGGCCGGCCTGGCACATGAGCTGTTCCACGCCGCTTACGCCTTTATGGGGCACATGCGTGGGGGGCTGGCGCACGCCACCGTTGTGGCCTGTGCCGGCTTCGGCGCGATCTGCGGCTCTTCGATCGCCACGGCAGCGACCATGAGCAAGGTGGCCTACCCGTCCATGCGCAAGCTGGGCTACAGCGAATCGCTGTCCACTGGCGTCATGGCCGCTGGCGGTACCTTGGGCATCATGATCCCTCCATCCACCGTCATGGTGATCTACGGGATCATCACCGAGACGCACATCGGCAAGCTCTTTGCTGCGGGCGTGCTTCCCGGGCTGCTCAGCGCGGCGATGCTGATGGCGGGCATCGTTGCGATCACGTCTCTCACCCCCGGGCACGCACCGCCCGCCGTGCGTGCCAGCTGGGCCGAACGCTGGAGTGCCCTGCGCGGCATCTGGGGCGTGGCGCTGCTGGTCGTGGTGGTTCTGGGCGGCATCTACGGCGGGCTGTTCACCGCCACCGAGGGCGCCGGGATCGGCGCCTCGGGAGCCTTCCTCTTCGCCCTTTGCCGTGGGCGGTTGACCTGGCGCATTCTGTACAAGGTGCTGGTGGAATCGGCGCGCACTACCGCCATGCTCTTCACGCTGCTGATTGCGGCAACCATCTTCGCCAACTTCGTGAACTTCACCTCGATGCCGAACGATCTCAAGGAGTGGATCACGCATCTGGGTTTGTCGCCCATCATGATCATCGTGGCCATGATGGCCATCTACGTGGTGCTGGGAACCGTGATGGAGGAACTCACCATGGTGCTGCTGACAATCCCGCTGTTCTTCCCCATCGTGACCAGCCTGGGATTCGACCCTGTCTGGTTCGGTGTCCTGATCGTGATGATCGTGCAG
The DNA here is from genome assembly GCF_057656815.1 of Variovorax sp. Soil_C_39. Lineage (NCBI taxonomy): Bacteria > Pseudomonadati > Pseudomonadota > Betaproteobacteria > Burkholderiales > Comamonadaceae > Variovorax > Variovorax sp. Soil_C_39. The sequence continues at coordinate 172,661 of NZ_JBDGJQ010000009.1, read as the reverse complement.
ATCGGATTGATTTCGCCCCCAGTCGGAATGAACCTGTTCGTCATCAATGCGCTACTGCCTGGCGTTGGACTGCGGCAGATCTTTCGCGGATGCTGGCCCTTCGTGCTGATCATGGTGATCGTGCTCGTGTTGCTGATCGCCTTTCCGCAGATCAGCTTGTGGCTGCCGTCGACGATGTACTAGCGGGCGCTGCATGCGATGTCCATGTAGTGGACTGATGTTTCTTTTTTTCATGTGTTGTCCTATAGTGGGTCATCGTGCACGAGCGCGATGCGAACGCGCCGAACGCGCACCCGGTGAAAAACGCAGGTCGATCTCCAGGAGAAAGTCATGATGAAAGCTTCCATCCTCGTGCTGGGTCTGCTCGCTGCCGGCAGCGTGGCCCATGCTCAGACTGTGCTGGCGGTCTCCAACTGGACCGGGCCCGGCCAGACCCAGGCGGTCAAGGCGTGGTGCGACCTGCTCGACAGCAAATCCGCCGGCAAGCTGAAATGCAACATCCTGCCGCGACCGGTGAGCTCGCCGCCCGGCAGCTTCGATGCGGTTGCCAACGGTGTCGTCGACGTCTCGCTCACAGTCCACGGCTACACGCCGAACCGGTTCGTTCTCACCCAGATGGCTGAATTCCCTTTCAACGGAGACAGCGCGGAGGCCATGTCGGTCGCCTACGACAGGGTGGCCTCCAGGCATCCCGAGTTCGCCCGGGAACACAAGGGCGTGCATGTGCTCGGCTACTTCACGCACGGGCCGGGCATGGTGTTCAACTCGAAGCGGCCGATCGCGAAGATCGAGGACCTCGAGGGGCTGAAGTTCCGTGTGGGCGGGGGGATGGTGAACGAGATCGCCAGGTCGTTGGGCATGAATGTCACGCTGAAGCCCGCGTCCGACGCCTATGAGCTTTTGTCCGGCGGTGTCATGGACGGGGCGCTTTTCCCGGCCGAATCCATTGAGGCCTACAAGCTCGACAAGGTCATCCGCCACGCGACGTATTTCCCTGGCGGCCTCTACAATCTCAGCTGGGTGTTCATGATGAATCCCGCGCGGTATGACAAGCTCTCCGCGGATGAGAAGAGAGCAGTGGATTCGGTCTCGGGCGAAGTGCTCGCACGGATCTTCGGCCGCCAGTGGGACATCCTCGATCGCAGCGGACGCGCCCACATGCAGGCGTCGAAGATCCAGGTCACGATGGCCGACCCGGGCTTCGTGGCCGCGGTCAAGGCCAGGACCTCGGCGCTGGAGCAGAAGTGGGTGCAGGACGCCTCGGCGCGCGGGACGAAGCAACCCGAGAAGATCCTCGCGGAGTTCCGCAAGGAGGTCGCGGCCCTTCACGCAAGGTGAGCGGCGAACGAGTGCTCGACGGCCTTGGGGTCGCGCTGCAGAGCTTCGCGCAACGCTTGTGCTGCAGCCGGATAGATGTCTTCCTCGTCACGCTGCATGGCGTCGATCAGCAGCTTTGCGAAGGCGCCTGGCGCCAGTTTCGTCTGCTTGAGGTGCGCGGTCATTGGGGTGTCGACCGCCGGCGCCAGCACCGCACGGACGCGAACGCCGGAGGCCGCAAGCTCCGCGCGCATCGCCTGCGTCACCGAGAAGGCGGCGGCCTTGCTTGCGCAGTAGGTCGCCATCATGGGATGGTTCACATGAGCGAGGGCGCTCAGCATGTTGACGATGGCGCCATGTCCGCGCGCTTTCATCGCCGGGGCGAACGCGCAGAAGATGTTGATGAGGCCGAAGTAGTTGGTTTCCATCTCCGCTCGGGCGGCCGCTTCGTCGTAATGCGCCAGCCGGTGGTTCGAATTGATCCCATTGGCGCAGATGACCCAATCCACGCGGGACCCGTGGATTCTCGCGGCCTCCATCACGCTGTCATGCCGAGTCACATCCATGTGGATCGGCTTCACCCGAGGATGCGGCGCTGCAGATGGCTTACGGCTCGCAGCGATCACTTCATGCGCATCTGCTTCGAGGAGTGCATCGACGAGTGCGGTCCCGATTCCGCCACTGGCCCCGACGACAAGCACAACCCGGCCGGAAACGCTGGCGTGTTCGGGCATCGCGTTCATCGCGTCACGCCCGCGCGGGGAAGCGATTCGATGAATTCGCGCACCACGGTGTTGAACTCTTGGGGCTTCTGCCAGTTGACGTAACGGCCCGCACCGGGCACCGCCGGCGCCTCATGGAAGTTCTTCATTCCTTGCAGCATCTCCGGCTGGTCAGGATAGGGATCCTCTGCGCCGCAGATGCCCATGACCGGAATGTCGAGCCGGCTGAAGAGCGGCGCCAGGTTCGGCACGGAGTTGCCGAGCTCGAGCATGCCTCGGCGGTACTGCTCGAGCGGATGACTGGCCATCATCTGGATCACGCGCTCGCGGAATGCGCCGTCCTCCCGGGGAATGACGCGGTAGATGTTGGTGCCGCCCTCCCGGCGCAGCAGTTCGATCAGTGCCTGCCGGCCCTCGAACTCGAGGACCGGGACCACGCGTTTGCTCGCCGCCGTCCACACATCCATGTACATCGGCGCTTCATGAAGTTCACTCCAGGCGCCAATCACCATGCCAGCGACGCCGTCCGGGTGCGACAGCGCGTACTGCGCAGCGATCGTCGTGCCGAAGGCCAGCGCGATGACGATGGGCCGTTCGATCTCCAGCGCATCGATGAGGCCGGCCAGGTCCCGCGCCTGGTTGACGAGCGAGAAGCCGTAGTGGGTCCACTCCGTGCCCGCGTGGCCGCGCCGGTTGTAGATCAGGCAGCGATGGTCGCGCGAGAACTCCGCCACCTGCGCCTCCCAGTACCGCATGCCATGGATTTCGCCATGGACGAAGACGATGTCGCGCCCCTTGCCGGTGAGTTCGTACTGAAAGTCGCAATGGTTGATGCGGATGATCGCCATTCCTCAGGCTCCCCATGTCCATTGCGGCATGAGCTCGTTGGAAGGAAGGCTCGGATCAAGTACCTTGCGTGCCTGTTCGCGCCCAACGACGGGCAGGGCAGCCGGATCGAGCAAGCCGATCTGCACGAGCACGCTGGCTTGATCCCAGTAGATGTGCTCGTGATAGAGCTTGTCGCCCCGAAATGTGATGATCCCGACGAGCGCGACTTCGACGTAGCACCCCGTCGGTGCGATGCCCGGAAGCATCCACGGAATCTCGGTGTCGTGTGTGAAGCAGAGGATCCCTTCATTCACCACGCGGTCGACACCGATCGTCCGCGAGATCGGGATCGTGCGCATGTCGGCCGGGTTGCGCGGTATGAAGTGGTCACTATAAAACCGATGCAGGTCCGTCTGTCCGTATCCGCCCGTCATTGTCGGAACGTGATTGACGTAGGGCTGGGGAACCATGGTGGCCATGGTGGCCGCGGCATCGCGCGAGACGAACTCGCACGCGCGATGCGCTTCCCAGAGCGCGTTGAGGTCATACCACGGGCCGAGGACCGCGCGGAGCACGGCCAGGCTGCGGCTGTAGGCCATGCCCGCTGAGGGCGCACAGTAGGCAGGGCGTCCCTTGGCAGCGAAGCCGTGTTTCACGCCGGGGTAGACGTGCACCGATGCCTCCTTGCTGCGGGCAAGCGCAGCGACGACAGTGCTGACTGCAACGGGGGGCGTCAATGGGTCCTCGGCGCCGAAATGGATCACCACCGGGACCTTGATGGTCGCAAGCCTTTCGAGGTGCTGCTCGAGCGCGACCGGGTAGTACGCCACCGCGCAGCTGACAAGGCCCGCGGCAGCCGCGAGCATCGCGACGCGGCCACCGAGGCAGAACCCGTACGCGGCGATCCGGCCCACGACCGCCGGGTGCTGCTCGAGGGCTTGCACGGTATCCCGCATGTCCTCCAGAAGCAGCTGCTGATCGAGCTGCTGGCTCAATGCCATTGCTCGGGCGACGTCTTGTTCGGAGTAGCTGAGTTCGACACGCGGCTGCAGGCGCCAGAACAGGTCCGGCACAAGGACCACGTAGCCCTCCTGCGCAAGGTCGTCGGCCACGGCCCTCAGGGAGGCGGTCACGCCGAAGATCTCCTGGCACAGGACGATGCCCGGGCCGCGGCCGTTCGGCGGCAGTGCGAGGTAAGCGCCCATGGCGGGCGCATCCGTCGTGCCAGGAACTTCGATCCATGCAGTCGTCACCCCGAGCTCCTTTTTATGTCCGTTAGATGGACACGAAAATCAATTCTATCTCTTGAGCACGATCCAGGCAATGCATGCGATCGGCGCAGGCCGACTCGGGAGAGCGGACGCTAAACTGGAACGCAGCAAACTTTCGCTCGGGTTCCATGACTCAACCGCTGGACGACCTCCACGATCTCACGCACCGACCTGGTTTTCTTCTGCGCAAGGCGCACCAGGTGGCGGTTGCCATCTTCTCGGAAGAAATCGGGAAGCTGAACCTGACACCGCCTCAGCACAACGTGTTGTCCGCACTGATGGCCAATCCCGGTTGCCACCAGACCGAGATCGGGCGAATCGTGGGCTACGACCGCGCGACGGTGGGGGCGGTGCTGGCCGGGTTGGAGTCGCGGGGGCTGGTGGAGCGACAAGGCTCGGATCTCGACAGGCGCCTGAAGGTGCTGACCCTGACCCGCAAAGGGCAGTCGCTGCTGAATACCTCCAACGCGGCCATGGATCGGATCAACCAACGAATCCTGGAGCCCCTGGCGGTGCACGAGAGGCCGATGTTCGTTGCGCTGCTCGCACGCCTGGCGTTTTCCGCGGCCGTGGCCGCGCCCGCGCGGCCAGAAGCCGATGGCGCCTTGGCGAGCAGCTCAAGAAATTCCAGCGTGCGCACCGGCCGCGCCAGATTGTCCTAGTGCGCCGGCCAGGTCACCTGGATACGGGCACCGGAGCCTCTTTCTTACCGGGATGCGCGTCGTTGATATAGGGCAGCGGCACGAAGCGGTAGCCGTCGGTCACTTTGCGCAGATGGCCGACGCCGGGGAAGGAATAGTGGGCCGGCGCAACCAGATAACCCTTCGCGGCCGCATCCGCGAACGCGCGCCGTCGCGCCGCGGCCGCCTCTTGGGGGTTGACGTCGTACTGGATCGTGACGCCCGGCGCCGGCAGCTGCACTTCGGCGACGTGCAGCACATCGCCCCAGAACATGATCTTCTCGCCCTCGCTCTCGAGTGAATAGAAGGTGTGGCCGGGCGTGTGGCCCGGCGCCGGCACGGAGCGGATGCCCGGAAACAGCTCGACGGCACCGTCGAACGGCTTGACTTGGCCGGCGTCGACATAAGGACCTATCTTCGCCTTGGCTTGCTCGAAGTACTGCTTCTGCGATTCGGGCGCCTGCGCGAGCGCTTGCGCACTCAGCCAGTAGTCGACCTCCTTGCGCTCGACGTGGATCACGGCGTTCGGGAAGACCCGAGTCGTGCCGTCCATCAACCCGCCGCTGTGGTCCGTGTGGACGTGCGTGAGGAGAATGTCGGTGATCTGCGCGGGCTCCAGGCCGATGGCTCTCAGGCTGGCCGGCAACTTGTTGAGCGTGGGCCCGTAGAGCTCACCGGTACCGGCGTCGACGAGGATGAGCCGGCCGGCGGTTTCGATCAGGAACGCATTGATCGAGGCGTCGATCGTCGTTCCGACATAGCCGTCCTTCAGCAGCTTGGCGACGGGATGGCCTTTCGTGTTCGTCAGGATCTTCGTGTCCAGCGGAATCGTGCCGTCCGACAGGGCAGTCACGGCGACGCCCCCGATCTTCAGGCGATAGAAGCCCGCCTGGCTCTTGTCGAGTTTGGAGGGGGGCGCGGCCGCGTTATGCGCATGCGCCGACGAGATAAACCCCGAACCGCCTGCGATCAGCAGGGCGGCGAGCAGCGGGGTGAGAAATTGACGAGCAGTCATCGAGACATTCCTGAGTGTTTAAGGGACGACCGCCAGTTTCTTATTCTCTAAAGAGTTTATAAAGCATCAAATGACGGATAATCTATATCCATTCCGTTGAGAGTAAACGCATGATTGACGATGTTCTGGACCTCAGGGTCTTCGTTCGCGTGGTCGCGACTGGAAGCATGTCGGCCGCAGCCCGCGAGATGGACCTGTCACTGGCCGTGGTCAGCAAGCGGATCGGGGCATTGGAGCGAAAACTGGGCGTGCGCCTGATGCTGCGCACCACGCGAAGCCAGTCGCTGACGCCGGAGGGCGTGGCCTTTCATGAGCGCTGCGCCCGCATCCTGCAGGAGATCCAGGGCGCGGAGCACCTGATGGCGGGCAGTCGCGACACCGTCAGCGGCATGCTGACGCTGACCGCGCCGCGCACGTTTGCGCGGCAGTACCTCGCGCCCATCGTTGCTGCTTTCCAGGCCAAGCATCCCGCGCTGTCGGTCAACTTGAGGTTGAGCGACGACGTGCTGGACCTGGTTGAGGGCGGCATTGACGTTGCCTTTCGCTTCGGCACGCTGCACGACTCGTCGCTCAGTGCGCGCCAGGTTGCGCCGAACCACCGGGTGTTGTGTGCGGCGCCGTCCTATGTGGCACGCCATGGCGCGCCGACGACACCGGACGAACTGTCCCGCCATGCGTGCATCGCGTACGGCCCGCGTCCCGCGGGTCATTGGCTGTTCCACGTGAACGGGCAGCCGCTCGCCATCAGGATCCAGGGGACCTTTCTTGTGAACGACGGCGACGTGGCGCAGTCGCTGGCACTGGAAGGCGCCGGCATCTTCTTCAAGTCGATCTGGGATGTCGGCGTCCACATCGACGCGGGGCGCCTCCTGCGCGTGATGCCGGACTTCGCGGCGCCGACCGAGCCCTTGCATGTGGTCTTCCCGAACGGCCGCCAGCTTGCGCCGCGTGTGCGGCAATTCGTCGACTTCGCTGTCGAGCGGTTGCAGGACACCTGGGCGCGCATCGTGCCTGCAGGCCTGCATCACTCGACTACAGTCAATCGGCTTGCAGATGGCGAGGTAGCCATACCGAGATGACGGCCGGCTTGCCCGCGCGCACTTGCTCGAGGCCCCGAAGGAGTGCCGGACGCAATTGCGCGGGGTCCTTCACGTTCTCGCCATACGCGCCGCAGGCCTGGGCTTCCAGGGCGAAGTCCATCGGCGGATCGAAGTAACCGCCCTCCAGGCCGGACCTTTGCGCGAAGCCGTCTGGATACGTCTTCGCAGTTCGCAGCGTGCCGGTCGCCCAGCTCCGGTTCTGGTAGACGACGGTGAGGTAGGGCGCGCCATAGTGGACGGCGGACCACAGCGCGGCAGCCGGGGTCGCGAACATGTAGAAACCGTCGCCGGTCACGGCGATGACGTCCCGCCCCGGCAGCGCGAGCTTGGCTCCGAACGCCGCACCGGGCGCCCATCCGCCACTGGTGCCCGGCGTAAAGAAATAGGAGCCGGGCCGGCTGCAGCGCAGGAACTCGAAGACCCGGTTGTGCGGCAGCGTGTCGTCGAAGACCACGGCATCGTCGTCGACGATGTCCGCGAGCGCCTGCGTCACCTGCAGCGGCTGGATGATCGGGGAGCCTTCGAGACGTGCCACCTCGGCAGCGAGCCCCGCGCGATACGCCCCCGACGCGCGGGCCGCCTCTTTCGCGCGTGCGTGGGCGCGATCGGCATGGTCAGGCGTCATCAGGTCGCGCGCTTCACGGCGTAGCGCGCGGATGGCCTGCAATGGATCGCCCGCAAGGCGCAGGTTCGCGGTGAACTCGTACGTCGGGATCTTGCTCTTTACCGGGTCGTGCCCCAGGACGGCCACCCAGGAATCGCGCTTTGGCGCACGCGGGCCCGGCAACCACGGCACTTCCGCCTCGAGCACGACCACGACATCGGCGTCCGACAGGTCCGCGTCGAGCTGCAGCAGCGGATGTGCCATCGGAAAGCTCATGTAGTTGCGCGTACTCGCATGCGCAACCGGAAGGCCGAGCAGCTCGCAGAGCGCCACGAGCTCAGGGACCGTCCGCGGATCGCGCCCGGAGCCCGATACCACCAAGCGGGGCGCGCGCGCCGAGAGCAGGCGCTCGGCCACTTCACGGATGCCGTCCGGATCGGGCGCCGCGGCAACAACGCGCCCGAGCCCGTGCACGGTCGGGAAACTGTGCGCAGGCATTGCCGCCATCGAGACCTCCGGCGCCATCGCGAGATAGACCGGCCCTGCCGGCTCGGCCGTGGCCATCTGCAGTGCTCGGCTGGTCAGGAGGCCGGGGCTGTCGTGGGCAGTAAGCCGGTGATCCCACTTGACGTACTGGCGGACCACGGAGTGCTGGTCGTAGGTTTGCTGCAGCCAGAGATGGCCGCCTTGGTTTCGCGCGGCGATGGAGGTGCCCGTGGCGCTTGTCGGTGGGAAGCCCGCTGTCATCACGATGGGCAGGTTGGCCCGCATCGCGGTGTGGATTGCCGCGCCGTGGTGCAAGGTGCCCGCGTCCACGTGCACTGCGGTGGCGGAAACCTTCCCCGTGACAGCCGAATAGCCGAGCGCCGCGTTCAGGCTCGCATGCTCATGGGTGACGACGATCATCCGCGGCGCGGGCTTGCCGGTGGCGCCAGCCTTCGCGATGGACTCCTGGAAGAACGCGATTTCCGATCCGGAGGTGAAGAAAAGGCAGTCGACGCCGCCGGCCGCGAGGGCAGCGACCACGGAGTCGCCCGCCTCTCCGGCCGGCATTTCACAATGGGACGGCGCGCCAGTTGGCATTGGAGGCTTCGATGGTGGATTCATGCTGGTATGGATGAGTTTGCTAGGGATGAGTCGCCGTCGCTCGCGGCGTCGACGGCGGTGCTATGGAGCCCGGTTCCCGAGGGATGGGCGACGACACCAGTTGCTCGATTCTCTTGACCACATGCTGGGCATCGGCCAAGTACGTCGAGATGGCCTTCTTGACCGAAACGACGGAGCTCATCATCACGATGGTCCAGTAAATAGTGCATTGCTCGCCCGCGCAGATCGGCAGGGAAATGGAGCACGTGCGCGGGACCAGCCCGCCTTCACGGAAGCCGCAACCCAGCAGTCCGGCGTCGCGGATGAGGCTGTTCAGTTCGTTCGACGGCCAGCGCTCGGCGTTGGGGCTGCAGCCCATGTCCAGGGAAGCGCGGATCCAGCACTGCCGCTCCTCCATCGGCATGGAGGCGAGATAGGCTCGCCCTGGGGAACTCGATGCCAGCGGGTGGCGCTTGCCAATCCTGGGATAGCCCAGCGCCCTTGGCGAGCGGAAGATGGCGCGAGTCACCATGGCACCGTCGTCGCGGACGTGGAGGAATGACGGCCAGCAGATGTGATCGCTGAACTCCTTGATCAGCGGCTTGGCAACCTCGAGGATATGAGCGCTCGGCGCGAAGCCGCTGGACAGATCCGTCACCTGGGCCGTCAGGCTGTAGACGTCGGTGACTTCGTCGCGAACGACATAGCCGGCCTGCATCAAGGTTTCGAGCACCCGGTAGACCGTCGGCCGCGGCAAGGACGCGGCCCGGCTCAGTTCGAGCGCGGTGACGTAGTTCCTGATGTTCAGTGCCTTGAGTACTTCCAGGCCGCGCAGGAAGCTTCGGATCGTTGCATCACTCATTCCATGCCTCCGTGGGCAAAGTGTTTCTTTCGTGTCCGGACGATTTTGATTCAAACTGAGACGAGTGTCTATCAGGCGGGCACTTATGACAAACCCTGCATCCCTTGCCGCCGTGCGGGCCGGGCTGTCCGTGAGGCGGACAGTTCAAACGCCCCCGGTCGATGCCGATACATCCCTCCTAGCATGTATCGACGACCAACTCTGCACCGCAGCACACCATGACATCTGCCATCACGAAAAAAAAACTTGGGGTCGGCCTGTTCAAGGCCGCGACTGCGTTGCTGATGGCGTGGTCCACGGCGGCCGTGGCGTTGGAGGCCAACGCACCTGTCCGGCTTGTCGTCGGCTTCGGCGGCAGCGCCGAGGGGATCGTGCGACTGCTCGCCCCCCGGATCAGCGAGGCGCTGGGCGGCCAACCGGTCGTGGTGGAGCCGATGACGGCCGCGGCAGGGATGGTCGCGGCCAGGACCGTCGCGCGCTCGGCGCCGAACGGCCACACGATCCTGGTGGTCGGCAGCAATGCAATGATGTTCCGGCCGCTCACGATGCGCAGTCCGCCCTACGATCCGGTCAAGGACTTCACGCCGATCTCGCGGCTGACGGTGAGCGCGTTCAGTATCGCGGTCAATCCAAGGCTCGGGATCAGGAACTTCGCCGACTTCGTTGCGTTCGCCAAGCGCAGTCCGGTGCCCGTCACGCTGGGCATGTCGGGCTCGCCGTCGATCAACGATCTGAACCGGATCTTGATCGAGCAGGCCATTCCGGGCGTCAAGCTTGTCAGCGTTGCGTACAAGGAAGAGGGGCAGGCCGTCGTGGACGCCATCGCGGGTCACATCAACGGAGCCATCATCTCCACCAGCAACCTGGCGGGTGCCGCAAAGGAAGGGAAGCTGACGCCGATCGCGATCCTGGCGGACGAGCGCCGCTACCCCTTCGAGGACATTCCCGCGATCGGTGAAGTCGTGCCGGGCATGCGGCCCTTCAGTCTGCTGACTGGGTTCTGGGGACCCGCCGGCATGCCCGAGCCTGTACTCGCACGGCTCAACCAGGCCATCGTCCAGGCGCTCGGCGACAAGGACACGAACGAGCGCATCCGGACCATGTGGGGTTCGTTGGTGCGCCCGACCACGCCCGAGCAGTTGCAGTCCATCGTCACGGGAGAGATCGATCGTGTGCGCGAATCCTTGCGCACGCTCGACTTCAAGCCGGAGTAGGGGCTTCAGCCAACCAGGCTGCGCCCCGCCCAGTACGGATCCCGCAGTTCCTTCTTCATGAGCTTGCCCATCGGCGTCCTCGGGAGCTTGTCCACGAATTCGACCGACCGGGGCACCATGTACCGGGCCAAGCGGCTCTTGCAATGCCCGATCAGGTCCTCCGCCAGCGCCGCAGAGGGCGCATGCCCTTTGGAGAGCTCGACGATGGCCTTGACTTCCTCGCCCATCTCGTCGCTCGGAACACCGATCACGGCAGCGTCCACCACCGACGGGTGCTCGATGAGCACGTCTTCGATCGCCTGGGGATAGATGTTGACTCCTCCCGAGATGATCGTGAACGCCTTCCGGTCGGTGAGGTAGAGATAGCCATCGGCATCGACGACGCCGACATCGCCGCCCGTCACCCAGTTCATGTGGTCGGGGTGCCGTGCCGCCTGGGTCTTCTCGGGATCGTTGAGGTACTCGGGAAGCATGCCGGGCCGTCCGACGAAATACACCAGCCCGACCTGTCCTGCGGCGGCCGGCGATCCGTCTTCCCGGCACACCTTCACGCGCGCGGGGTCCGCCAGTCCCACGGAGCCAGGGTGCAGGAGCCACTCCTCGCAGCTGATCGAAGTGATGCCTGCGCTGTCCGTGCCGCCGTAGTACTCGTGGACGATGGGGCCCCACCAGTCGATCATCCGTCGCTTCACGTCGATCGGACAAGGCGCCGCGGCGTGCACCGCCACCCGATGGGAGGAAAGGTCGAACCCGCTGCGGATCTCCGGGTCCAGTTTCAGCATCCTGACGAACATCGTCGGCACCCACTGCGAGTGCGTCACCCGGTAGCGTTCGATCAAGGCGAGGGCGCCTTGCGCATCGAACTTGTCCATCATGACGATTGTTCCGCCCGCCATGTGCACCGCACGGCAGAAACGCAGCGGCGCACCGTGATACAGAGGCGCTGGCGAGAGGTAGACAGTGTTGTGGTCGAAGCCGTAGAGCGCGCCGGTCTCGCCCCAGCCCGGCCATGTGTCGGAGGCCGGCATGTCGGGTGCCGGCCGCAGCACGCCCCTGGGTTTGCCGGTCGTGCCGGACGTGTAGGACATGACGGTGCCCATCCGCTCCTCGTTCAGCGGCGAGGCGCTGAACGCCGCGATGGCCGCCTCATACCCGTCCCAACCCGGCAGCGATCCGCCTGCGACGAGCCGGATCGCGCAGCCCGGGATCCGATCGCCCAGCGCCTGCGCGGCATCCGCCTGCTGGACCGTGGTGAAGACCGCCTTGGCGCCGCAGTCATTGATCACGTAGGCCAGTTCCTCGGCAGTGAAGTAGCGGTTCACCGGCACGGCACAAAACCCCGACCGCAGCGCCGCCCAGATCAGGGCCATGTAGGAGAGATGGTTCTCCATATAGATGGCGATGCGGTCGCCCCGGCGCAGCCCGCGTGCGTGCAGCAGGCGCGCCACCCGGATGGACTCCGCGTCCAGCTGCCCGTACGTCATGCTGACGCCAGTCCGCGCATGAATGATTGCCGGCTTGTCTGCCGCTGCCTTGGCTTGGGTTCCGATGTACACGGCTATTCTCGTGTTGGTTGGCTGCCCAGGACGATGGTCCCGGCCGTTGCGAACATGCCCCCGACGCCGTGGCACATGGAGACGTTCACAACCCCTTGCTGCGCGGGGGCGGTGCCTCGCACCTGCCGGACGCTCTCCTGCAGCGCGAACATGCCGTACATGCCCGAATGCGTATAGCAGAGGCCGCCGCCATTGGTGTTGACGGGCAGCCTGCCTCCCGGCGACGTGTGTCCTTGCGCGATGAATGCAGCAGCCTCGCCGGGTGCGCAGAAACCGAGGTCCTCGAGGCCGTACAGCGGAAGGTGGGCAAAGGCGTCGTAGATCATCAGGTGATCAACGTCCTTGTGGGCGATGCCGGCGCTCTCTAGGGCGGCCCTGCCGGAATCGCGGAAGGCGCGGGAGCTCGTGAGGTCCGCCATCTGGCTGACCATCGGGGATTCGGCGCTTTCGCCGGTGCCGCACACATAGACCGGCTTGCCCGAAAAGTCGGCCGCCCGATGCGCCGCCACCAGCACCAGGGCGCCCCCGCCGTCGGTGAGCGGGCAACACATCGGCAGCGTGAACGGATACGCGATGACCTTCGCGGCAAGGACCTCGTCGACGCTCATGGGCTCCTTGAGCAGCGCACGTGGGTTGAGGGCCGCCCATTTGCGCTGTGCGACGACGACCTGCGCGAGCGCCGCGGTCGTGAGGCCGTGCTGTTTCAGGTACCGCAGGACCGGCACGGTGAACATGGTCGACGATGAGATCGCGCCGAAGGGCGCTTCGAACTGGCCTGCCAGCGAACCGGGCGGGGGAGGCCAGGGCAATGGGCTGCCCGCCACCTTGGATTTGCCGCTTTCCGCATGGACGATGAGCACCGTCTTGCACAGCCCCGCGGAGATCGCGGCCGCCGCGTGGCGCACGTGGAGCATGAAGGAACAGCCGCCGACCGCAGTGCCGTCAAGCCAGGCCGGACGTACGCCCAGGTAGTGGGCAAGCAGGACCGGGGACTCTCCTGCGGTCGCGATGCCGTCCACGTCGCGGGCCGTCATGCCGGCGTCGGCCAGCGCCCGCAGCGCCGCGTCGGCGGCCAGTCCGATCTGGGACTGGTCGGGGATGTGGCCCAGGCGCTCCGTCTCGGAGGCGCCGATGATTGCCGTTCCCCGTGTCATTCTTCGCCCGCAGGTTCGAACAGCGGCAGCGTGATGTCGGCCGTCTGGCGGACGAACACCACGCGAAGCGGCATGTCCAGCTTCAGGTGCTCCGGCGTCTGCGGGCAGTTGATCACATTGCACATCAGCGTGGGGCCTTCCTCGAGCCGCACGATCGCGACCGAGTAGGGCGCCTCGATGCCGGGTGCAGGCCTTGCGCTGATCACATAGCTGAGGAGCGTCGCCGCGCCGCTTGCCCGATGCACGCTCACGTTTCGCGAGTTGCAGGCCGGACAGAACGCGCGCGGAGGGAAGTAGACGTCGCCGCAGTCGGCGCAGCGCTGCAGCAGCAACTGCCCCTGGGCCGTCCCATGCCAGAAGTGCGCCGTCTCGGGCGTGGGGCGCGGCAGCAGTCGTTCGTTGGCATCCGTCATTGCGGCTCCAGCAAGGCAAGCTCGCCGGCATCGAGCACCGTCACGTTGCGGTCTTCAGCGATACAGCGGAAGCGGTACTCCCGGTGTCCAGCCCGGTAGAACTGGGTCCGCAGCCGCTCACCCGGGTAGATGGGGCTTGCGTAGCGAGCCCGGACGCGAGCGATCCGATCGGCATCGCCATCGCACACGGTGCGGATCGCTGCCGCGCCCGCGTAGCCCAATGTGCAGAGTCCATGCAGGATCGGCTTCGGGAAGCCTGCGCGATGTGCCACCTCCGGATCGACATGCAGCGTGTTCCGGTCCCCGTTGAGCCGGTAGAGCTGGGCTGCGTTGACAGGCACCTGGACCGTCTCTTCGGCATCCGCGATGCCGTCGGGAATCCATGCCGCCTTGCCTGGCCGATCGGGACCGGCCGCGGCTTCGACCCCCGCGCTTGGAAAGACGAAGCATCCCCCCACGGTAGCCATGTGATGGCCGCCGTCCGACCGCAGGATGCGCTGCTCGAAGTAGATGGACACACTCTTGCCCGGACCGCGATCGACGACCTGCGTGATGCGGCCGTGCACGACGACGGCGCAGGCCGCAGGCAGCGGATGGTGGACCTCGAGGCTGCTCTCGCCATGCAGCATCCGGCGAACGTCGATGCCGTTCTCCGGATCGCGAAGCCAGGGCAACTGGTGTGCAAGCACCATGGCGAACATCGGCGTGCACTTCAACTTCTCATCGAACACGTACTCGAGTTCTGCGTCGGACGGCGCCCCCATGCCGATGCTCAGCGCATAGAGCGCGACGTCCTTCCGGTCATACGCAACGGGAACCTGCAACGGCGGCAGGGCCCGGATTCGTTCCAGGTTCAGCATCGCCGTGCGTCAGATCGGGTCCCAGCAGACCACATCGCGATGCGATTGAACCGGCAGGAAGTCGTTGCGGAATGAAGGCAGCATCGTGGCCGCGATGCTTTGCGGATCCCATCCGTCCGCCTTGTGGACCGATCGGACGATCCGGGGCTGGCTGAAAAGATAGATCTCGTTGCCTCGCGCACCGAAGACCTGGCCGGACACGTCCTTGGCCAGGTCGCTTGCCAGGAACACCGACAAGGGGGCGATCTGCTCGGCCTTCATCGTCTCCTTCTGCTTGCGCATGCGCTCGCCGTGCTCGGCGTCGCGGATCGGAACCGACTCCAGCAGCTGACTCCAGGCCCACGGCGCGATGACGTTGGACCGCACGCCGAAGCGCGCCATGTCCAGTGCGATCCCGGTCGACAGGCCCACCACACCCATCTTGGCGGCTGCATAGTTCACCTGCCCCACGTTGCCGATGAGCGCCGATGACGAACTGAAGTGGACGTAGCAGCCGGCGTTCTGCTGCTTGAAGAAGGGGGCCGCCGCACGCGAAACGTTGTAGTAGCCGTAGAGGTGCACCTTGACTACCGCATCCCATTCGGCGTCGCTCATGTTGAAGAACATCCGGTCTCGCAGGATGCCGGCATTGTTGACGACGCAGTCGATGCGTCCATAGGTGTCCATCGCCCGAGCGATGATGCGGCTAGCCGCGGCGGGGTCGGAGATGTCCTCGCAGGATGCGACGGCTTTCCCGCCGCCGGCGACGATGTCCTCGACGACACGGTCGGCAAGCGAGGCCATGCTCCCATCGTCGCCGTTGGCCTTCGCGATATCCGCAACCACCACACAAGCGCCGGCGGCAGCGGCTTGGGTCGCAATCGCGCGGCCGATCCCCTGGCCGGCACCGGTGACCACGACGACTTTGTTATCCAGGGTCTTGTTCATACGATCTAGTTCGGGTTCCGTGGAGATGAAGGATTTGAAGCGTAGGCCCCATCTGCGTTGGGTGCGATGCGCGTCGCGCACGTGTTCGGTCCGCGGACAGATCGCCACCCTGGCGGGGGCGGAATGCCCCGCCTGCTACTCGACCTTGATGTTCGCCTTGGCGATCACCTCACGGAAGTGCTGCTGCTCGAGGCGAAGGAACTGGGCGAACTGTTCGGAAGTCTTGCCGCCTACTTCGCTGCCGTCCCGGGTATAGAACGCCACGTAGTCCGGGCGCCTCGCGGCGTCGGCGAAGGTGCGGTTCAGAAGCCCCATCACGTCTGGCGGGATCCCGGATGGCGCGAAGAGGCCGGTCCAGGCCGTGGCGACGATGCTGCCCAGGCCTGCTTCGGAGAAGGTCGGCAACTCGGGTGCGATCGGGATGCGCTTACCTGCCGCCACGGCGAGCGCGCGGAGCTTGCCGGACTTGACGTGCTGTTCGCATGCGCCCCACACAGTCAAGCCGACCTGGATGTGCCCGGCGATGAGATCGATGATGTCCGCTCCCGGGGAGCGATACGGGACTTCGTTCATCACAAGCCCGGTTTCGATCTTCAAGCGCTCGCCGGTGATCTGGAGAAAGCTTGCCGGGCCGCCGGAACCGTAGCTCAGCGCGTTGGGGCTGGCCTTGCCGTACGCGACGAGTTCGCGGCCATTCCGGGCCGGTACCGACGGGTTGACCAGGAGCACCAGCGGGCCCTGTGAGAGATCAGTGAGCGGCAGCAGGTTCTGGAAGATGCGGGCGCCTTCCGAAGGCCGCACGGCGTCGTTCACTGTCAGGCTGACCGTGGCATTCAGCAGGGTGTGTCCGTCGTGCGGCGCCCGCATGACTTCCTGTGCAGCGATCACGCCATTGGCGCCTGGCCGGTTGTCCACGATCACGGCGTACTTGAGCAGCTCCGAGACCGTGGGCGCGATCCGGCGCAACGCCACATCGGCCGGCCCGCCGGGAACGGATGACGTGACCACGCGGATCGGCTTCGACGGGAAGGCCGCGGACTGCGCCCATGCTCCGCAGGCGAGAGTTGAAGATGTGGCCAGAAGCCAGTCGCGCCGGTTCACCATGTCGGACCTCCTAATGAATGTTGCAGTTGGAAAGAGATCGCCTTAGATGGCCAGCACCGTGCGGATGCCGTCGCCATTGCGCAGGTCGCGCAGTGCGTCGTTTACTTCGTGCAAGGGCCGTTCCTTCGTGACGAGCTTGCCGAGGTTCAGAGCGCCTTCGCAGCACAAGCGGAAATACCGGGGCAGATCACGCTGCGCGTGGCTGTTGCCGAGGTAGGACCCCTTGACCTGCAATTGCCGCAGCACCATGTCGAGGGCGCCGACCGACACCGGCTCGGAGGGCTTCGCGACGCCGATCATCACGATGGTTCCACCCTTGCGGACCACCGCCGCGGACAGGGCCAGGGTCTCGGGGCTACAGACGCCGTCGAACACGAAGTCGAACCCGATGCCGCCGGTCAGGTCCAGGCAGCGCCGGCGGCATGGATCGCCCGCGCTGTCCAGGATGTGGTGCGCGCCGAAGTCCGTCGCATGCAGGCGGCGGCCCTCATGCCGGTCCATGCCGACGGCAAGCCGCGCGCCTGCCACGCGAAGTGCCTGGATCGTCGAAAGGCCGACGGCGCCGAGGCCGATCACGGCTGCCGTCGCGTCCTGCGGAACCGCTGCCACGTTGGCGACCGACCCCATGCCCGTTTGCACCGCGCAGCCCATCGTCGCGGCATGGGCGAGCGGGATCGCGTCGGGCACCGGGACCACGCCGGTGCGCTCCACCAGGACGTACTCGGCAAAGGCGCCCAGCCGGAGGCCCCGCGTGAGCGGAACGCCATGCAGCCACAGCCGTGCGTCGCTGCCCGCCGGGCCCGATGTGCGCGAGCTCTCCGCCGCGGCGCACAGGACGGGTTGGTTGCGCAGGCAGAAGTAGCAGGTGCCGCACGCGGGCTTCATCGAGACGACGACCCGCTGCCCCAGCGCCAGATCATCGACGCCGGCGCCGAGCTGCGCGATGGTGCCGGAGGCCTCGTGGCCGAGCACGGCGGGAATCGGGTACGCCACCTTGCCGTCCGCAAGCGCCAGGTCCGTGCTGCAGACGCCGCAGTGCCTGATCCGCACCAGCACTTCACCCGCGCGGGGATCGTCGATCTCCACCTCGTCGACCATCCGCAGGGGTTGGCCCGGCTGCTCGAGGATGGCCGCCTTCATCGTTCTCATGCGACAGCCCCCACCGGCCGGTGCAGCAGCTTGCGCACCAGGAATTCATCGCAGCCCCATTCCCCGAACTCGTAGCCGAGACCGCTGTCCTTCATGCCGCCGAAGGGGATCGATGGCTCCGGCGGCGTCGCATGCTGGTTCACGAACAGGTTCACCGCGTCGAGCCGGCCGACCACCGCAGCCGCCCGTTCGACGTCCGAGGACCAGACCGAGCCCCCGAGCCCGAACTCGGAATGGTTGGCCATGGCGACGGCTTCGTCCTCGTCGTCGAACGGCAGGATCGGCAGCGCGGGGCCGAACTGTTCTTCGCGGACGAGCCGGCTGCTGTGCGGCATATCGACCACGATGGCCGGCCGAATGAAATGTCCCGGCCACTCCAGCGGCGACGTGCCGCCTGCGACGATTCGACCACCCGCGGCGACTGCGTCGTAGAGCAGCGCCTTCACATGATCGAATTGCCGGCGGTTGTTCAACGGCCCCATCTGCACATCGGCCAGCAGGCCCGGGCCGAGCCGCCAGCCATTGGCCAGCGCGGCCATCTTCTCCACCAGCGGTTCATGGAGGCGCCGATGCACGTAGAGCCGCTTCACGGCGCAGCACACCTGCCCGGCATTCATGAAGGCGCGCTCGAACAAGGGTGCGGCGCATGCGTCGATGTCGGCGTCCTCCAGCACGATCGCCGCGTCGTTGCCGCCCAGTTCGAGCGTGAGTCGCTTCAGCGTCGCTGCCGCGCTCGCCATGATCGTCCTTCCGGTGGGGGTCGAACCGGTGAAGGAGATCTTCGCAACGCCCGGGTGGCTGACGATCGCTGCACCGACCTCGGCGCCACCGCTGACGGTGTTCATCACGCCCGCCGGCAGGCAACCGGCGAAGAGCTTCGCGATCGCAAGCGTGGTAAGGGGCGTCGTCGGCGCGGGCTTGACGACGACCGTGTTGCCCGCCCAGAGCGCCGGCCCCAGCTTCATGGTCAGCAGCACGATCGGGAAGTTCCACGGGACCACGAGTCCGACGACACCCACGGGCGCACTCACGGCCAGCACGGTCCGGCCGGCCTCGCGCAGGATCACTTCGCTTGCCCGGGGCGCCTTCGCAGCGAAGTACGCCAAGTGCGCTTGCGCGGACTGCAGCTCGCGCCTCGCGGCCGGCAGCGGCTTGCCCTGTTCCCGGCTGAGCAGGATGGCCAAAGCTTCCAGGTCGGCGCCCAGCACATCGGAGCAGCGTTGGAGCGCGTTGGCACGCGCGACAGGATCGCGCGCCCAGGCGGCCAATGCGGACGCAGCCGAGACGACGGCATCGTCGACGTCGGCTTTCGTGCTGCCGGGCGCGTGGGCGATGGGGGTCAGGTACGCAGGATCCTCGACCACGTACCAGTCTCCACTGGCGGCATCGTGTCCGCCGCAGATGTTGAAGCGGCGCTCCATCTCAGATTTTGACCTGCGGGCGGCTGCCGAGGCGCACCGGCAGCGACCGCGTTCCCCGGATCACTGTGCCCAGCCAGGGAATGTCTTCCGGGCTGCAGCCGAGTTCGACCTCGGGGAACGCCTGGAGGAAACGTCCGACCGCGGTTTGCGCTTCCAGTCGTGCCAGATGCGAGCCGACGCAGAAATGTATTCCGCTTCCGAAAGCCATGTGCTGCTTGATCTTGCGGCGGATGTCGAACTTGTCCGGTTCCTCGAACCTCAGGGGATCGCGGTTGAGGGCCGCCAGGACCACCTGAACGATGCTGTTCTCCGGGATCACCGAGTTCCCGATCATCACGTCGGCCGTGGTGACGCGGAAGGTGGTGTAGGGCACGGGACCGTCGTACCGCAGCGTTTCCTCCAATGCATTCCTCAGCAATGAACGGTCCTGCACGAGCAGTTGCTTCTGCTCAGGATTCAGCATCAGGTGCAAAAGCGCATTGCCGATCAGCCCGACCGTCGTCTCGTGGCCCGCGATCAGGAGCAGGTACGCCATGCTCTTGGCTTCTTGGAGCGTGAGCGCATTCGACGCATGGCGCGCAGCCATCATGGCGCTGAGCAGGTCCGGCTGCTCGTCGGGCTGGGAGCCTTCGGCCACCGCATCGCTCTTCGACTGGATGAGGTTCGCAAGGTACGCCTGCAGCAGCCCGATGGAGCCCGTCTGTTCGGCGTGGCCGGGCGTCATGGCCCACTCAGCCCATTGCCTGAAGTTCGTGCGGTCGCCCTCTGGAACGCCGAGGATCGTGCAGATGGTGGTGATGCCGATCGGGTAGGCGAAATCGCCGATGAGATCCACCTCGGAACGACCGCTCATCTGCGCGATCAGTCGATCAACCAGCTGCTCCACGCTGTCCCTGACCTGCTCGAGCCGCCGCGGCGTGAATGCAAGCATGACCAGCGAGCGCAGGCGCGTGTGGTCGGGCGGATCGGAATTCAGCAGATTGCCCGGCACCGTGCCACCGATGGGCGAGCCCGCGCCCGGCCCGCTGCGCCCCTGCGCGGTGATGGCCCTGTGCAGATGCTCCGAACCCTTTGCCACGTCGGGATGGGTCATTGTTTGGAGCGCTTCCGCCCACCGCGTGACCAGGTAGACCTCGGTGCCCACAGGGGTCTTGACCCGCACCACGGGACCTCGGTCCGCAAGCTTGGCGTACTCGGGAAACGGATTGAGCGTCGATGGAAGGGGCGGCAGTTCGACGATCTCGCCCTTGGAATCTCGTGCTATGTGCATGGTGGGCCTGCGTGGTTGGCGTTGAAATGGAGCGGACCGGAAAGCGATGCAGATCTGGTGCTCTCTCGATGCTAGAGGCGCATCCTCGCGCGCAAGGCGCAACGCAGGATTTGTCCGCGCCGTGGACAGCTGTTAGGCTCTGGTGGCTGCACAGCTATCGTTTGGGCTGCCCCATCTCATCGACGTCTGTCGTCACGCTGGGGCCGATCCCGATGATCTGCAGTTCCACTTCCTCATCCTTGGCGCCATCGAAGTGGATCTTGTTCCCATGGCGAACCACGAGACTTCCTGCGGGAACTGGAAAGGTCGCGTCCTTGCTGCCCGACGGACCGGCGCCAACCCACCAGGTGCCTTTGAGCACAAGGATGTATCGGGTCTCCCTATGGAAGTGAGGGGGGCTCATGAAGCCAGGAGGGAACTTCACACGGGCGACGTAGGACTCCGGTTGTGTCGGATCGCCGGCCAGCAATGCGATGGGGAAGTTCGGGCCGAAACGGCTGGGAACGTATTTGATATCCGCAGCACGGACAATCTGCATGACGTCTGCGGGCGGATCCGCCAGAGCGTTGCCAGCAGAGAACCAACCGAGGGCGATCATCGCGTAGCGGAAGTTCACGGCTTCTCCTCGGGTCTGAATCAGGCGGTATTCGGCGGCCAATGTGAGCGCATTGGCAGGACAAGAAGTACTGAGTCAGCGTACGCCGCGGGGCCTCGCACGGGCTCAAGATTCCCGCGCATGTTCGGTGTGCGGACACATCTGGCGTCTTCCGGAGCAAGGCATCAGTTCAGCCACGCGGGCGCGTACATGCGCGCCCCTGCAGCGACGAAGTCACCGCGGGTTGAACCCGTGAAGTTTCATAGATAATATATGCTTTTAACTGGGCAGCCTATGAACACCGAACATGCTCCTGTCATCCTCGATGGAAAAGGCCTGACTCCCGCGTCGCTGATCGCCGTCGCACGAGAGCACCAACGGCTCGAGTTGGACAAAGAGTGCAGGAGAGCGCTTGCCCAGGCGCGCGAGTACATAGAGACAAACTGGCTGACTGACGCGGCGCCCCTCATGTATGCCTTCAATACCGGCGTTGGCTCGCTCAAGAGCCTGCGGATCGGGGCGAAGGATGTTGTCGCTTTCCAGACGAACCTGATTCGGTCGCACTCGGCTTCCACAGGTGAGTTGATGCCCAAGGAGGTCGTTCGGGCGATGATGGTCTTGCGAGTGAATGCCTTTGCAAGCAATCACTCCGGCGTTCGACTTGCGATGGTCGACCGCTTGGTCGACATGCTCAACCACGGCATCACGCCGATCGTCGCATCGAAAGGCAGCGTCGGTGCGAGTGGTGATCTTGCACCGCTGGCGCTGATGGCGGGGGCGATGATGGGAATGCCCGAGAGCAAGGTCGAATACGAGGGCGAGGTGCTCTCAGCGGCCGCTGCGTTCGAGCGAGCGGGCCTTGCGCCGACCCTGGACGTGCAGGCCAAGGACGCGACGGCGCTGATCAACGGGGCAACTGCTTCCCTGGCCTACGCGGTGCTTGCAGCGCATGACGCCCGCGCTCTGCTTTCAACTGCAACGGTCTCGCTTGCTCTTTCGCTCGAGGCTTTGCGCGCGGATGTCGCGTGCTTCCAGGATCGCGTCATGCTGGCGCGGCCCCACAAAGGCCAACGGCGTGTGGCCGCGTCCATCCGCAAGCTCATCGAGAGTTCGGCGCGCTGTACGGAACCGGCGCGGCAGATCGTTCTATGGGGAACGCCGAATGCCGAGAAGTCGGCAGTCGGTCTGCCGCAGAAGCCGCCTCTGTCGCCGAGGATTCAGGACGCGTACTCCCTGCGCTGTGCGCCGCAAGTTCATGGGCCCGTTCTGGACGCTCTCGACTACATCGACGGCATTCTCCAGACGGAGATGAACAGCGCGACCGACAACCCTCTTATCTTTCCGGAAGAAGATGCTTACGAGATCATCTCCGCGGGTCATTTCCACGGCCAGTACATCGCACAGGCCATGGACTTGCTCGCTCTGGTCGTTACTGATCTCGGTGCCATCTGCGATCGCCGCAGCGCGCGCTTGATTGATCCGGCTTGCAACTTCGGATTGCCTGCCAATTTGATTGCGGAGCGTCCTGGCGTGAATTCCGGATTCCCGACTGTGCAAAGCATGGGAACCGGTCTGGTTCTTGAGAACATGGGCCTGTGCAGTCCTGCCAGCGCGACCAGCTTGCCTGCAAAAGGCAACACCGAGGATCACATCAGCAACTCGTGCTTCGCTGCCCGGCGAAGCCGCACGGTGGTCGAGAATGCGCAAGCGGTCGTCACGGTCGAACTGCTTCTGGCTGCGCAAGCCCTCGATCTGAGCGAGCGCAACCTGAAGCAATTTTCGCTGGGGATCGGTAGCCAGGCCGCGCTCAAGGCCATACGAGCGGTCGTACCGGCAACGCTGGGCGAGGACCGCTGGGTCCATGATGACCTGGACACGCTCAAGAAGGCCGTCGTCGACGGTTCGATACTCGCCGCGGTCGAGGCCAGAGTGGGCTCGCTGGGTCTGTAGCCGGCAATACGAAAGCAATTCATCCCCATGTCGAACGATCTATCGAATTTGCCGTGGTCCGAGAAGATCGCGCGCATCCTGAAGGAGCGGATCGTCAATGGCACGCTCAAGGCAGGCGAGAAAGTCCTTCAGGACGCGATCGCCAAGGAGTTCGGCACCAGCCACATCCCGGTGCGGGAAGCATTCCGGCAGCTTCAGTCCGAGGGGCTGCTGGTTGCAATCGCCAGGAAGGGTGTGCGGGTTGCACCTTTGGATCTCGCGTCTGTCG
Source organism: Variovorax sp. Soil_C_39 (assembly GCF_057656815.1). Classification (NCBI taxonomy): domain Bacteria; kingdom Pseudomonadati; phylum Pseudomonadota; class Betaproteobacteria; order Burkholderiales; family Comamonadaceae; genus Variovorax; species Variovorax sp. Soil_C_39. The sequence continues at coordinate 149,295 of NZ_JBDGJQ010000009.1, read as the reverse complement.
TCGAAATCACGTTGATGCGTCAAGCTTTGGAACCACTAGCGCTGTCCGAGGCGATGAAGAAGATGACCAACGCCAGCCTTGCGCTGGCGAAAGCGGCCATCGCCGCGAGCGAAAAAGCCAAGAACATGCGAGATTGGGAAGAGGCGAACCGGCGCTTTCATATGGCCTTGTACGAGCCCTGCGGCATGCCGATCTTGCTCGATTCGATCAGGGAACTCCACGTCGCGAGAACACGCTACATGATTGGTGCCACCCAAGCCGAAGACTGGGATCCGACCTCGAGTGCCGATCATGTGGAAATTCTTCTTGCCGTCAGGTTTGGCGAGGTTGCACGCGCTGGCGAGTTGCTGAAAAAGCACATCGGTGAGTCGAGGTCTGTTCTAGTCAACGCAATCATCGAGCAGTAGCAGGCTGTGTGGCCCGCGCGAGGTTCCTGTGGCGTGCAGGCGGGCCATGGCCCCTTGCCTGCGCTGCTTCGCCCGGCCACTCATGCGCCGAAAGCCCGGTTGTGCGTTGGGCTGATCAGGATCTCGTTGACGCAGACCCGCGCCGGCATGCCGGCGACGAAGGCGATGGTCCGGCCCAGTTCGTCCTCCTGCAGCATGCGGGCGCGCTCCTGCGCCGGCACGGGCACCGGCCGCTGGTCGAGGATCGGCGTGTCCGTCTCGCCGGGCATGAGCACACAGGCGCGCAAGCCGTTGCGCCCTTCCTCCATGTTGAAGCTGTGCGTCAGCGCGACCACCGCATGCTTGGTCGCGTTGTACCCCGGCCCGACGATCGGCGATGCATGTCGGCCTGCCCACGACGCGACGTTGACGACGAGGCCCTCGCGCCGGGCCCGCATCGAGGGCAGCACGGCGTGCATGCACTGGAAGGTGCCGGTCAGGTTCACGTCCACGATCCGGCGCCAGTCGGCGATGCCGACCTCGGCCCAGGACCGCGCCGTGACGTTGATGCCGGCGCTGTTCACCAGCACGTCGACGGGTCCGACGTCGCGTTCGATGGCCACGAAGGTGGAGGCGACGGCCTCGCTGTCCGTCACGTCCAGCACGAAGCTGTGCGCCGTGCCGCCCTGCACGGCCACCAGTCGGGCCACGGCCTGCAGTGCGTCGGCCCGGCGGCCGCACAGGACGACGACGTGGCCGGCCTGCGCCAGGGCCAGCGCGGCGGCGCGTCCGATCCCGGAGCCCGCGCCGGTGATCCAGGCGATCCGCTGGGTTCTGTCTTCTTCTTGTGTCATGGTTGCAGGATCACCTTGCCGAATTGCTGGCGCGACTTCATCCACGCATGGGCCTGGGCCACGTCGTCCAGCGCGAACATCTTGTCGATCGGCATGCTGAAGCGCCCGGCCTGCAGCAGCGGGGCCACGTCGGCGAGCATGCGCGCGATGAGCGCGGCCACATCGTCGGCGGTGCGCGTGCGAAAGGTCACGCCCACCAGCGACAGCCGCTTGAGCGAAAGCAGGTCGAGGTCGACCGGCCCGGCCGTGCCGCCCATGCGTCCCACGCTCACGATGCGCGCGCCGAGCGCTGCGCAGGCCATGTTCTCGGCGAGCGCGGGAGCGCCCAGGTGGTCGACCACCACGTCCACGCCATGGCCGTTCGTCGCTTCCCGCACGGCGGCCTCGAGCGCGGGGCCGCTGTGCGCGGCCAGGGTCACGCCCAGCGCGCGCAGGCGCTCCCATTTGTCGGTCGAGGTGCTGGTGCCGATCACCTGCCCGGCGCCGAGCAGCCGTGCCAGTTGCACCGCGGCGATGCCGACCACCGAACTCGCGGCCTGCACGAGCACATGGTCGCCGCGCGCCAGGCGCCCGTTGCTGACGAGCGCGTCATGCGCCGTCATCAGCGCGGCCGGCCAGGCGGCCGCCTGTATTGCCTCCACGCCGGCGGGCACGCGCATGAGCAGGCGTTCGTCCACGCAGACCCGCTCCGCGTGCGCGCCACTGCACATCGCCATGACCTTGTCGCCGAGGCCGAAGGCCCGCACCTCCGCGCCGTAGCCCACGACCTCGCCGGCCATCTCGAGCCCGGCCACGCCGGCCGGCCCGCTGCCCGTCATGGCACGGAAGTGGCCGGTCTTCAGCGACAGGTCGGCCCGGTTCATGCCGGCCGCGAGCACCCTGACCAGCACTTCGCGCGGACCGGGCACGGCTTCCGGCACCTCCTGCAGCCGAGGCTGCGGCGCGCCGCTGTCGTCGCGCGCGATGAGCACGGCCCTCATGCGCCCACCCCGCTCGGGAGAACGTCCGGCTCGCGCACGAACTTCAACTCGTTGCAGGCCGGGCGGCCGTTGATCGACAGCGGCGCGGAGCGCAGCGCGAGCCGCGGTCGGTCGCCGGCGTCCTCGAACTGCCAGAACCGCTCCAGCGTGCGGCCTTCCCAATCCGGAAGGTGGCAGCCGATGACGCGGTGCGTCAGCTTGCGTTGGGCCGGATCGGTCTCGAAGCGGCAGAAGTACGAGAAATAGCCGTTGAAGGCGGCAACGATCTCGTCGGCCGAGCCGATGCCGCGCTCGGCCACCGAGGCGCGCACCGCCGAAAACTTCGGCCGGCCACGCTGCATCAGCGCGCCGGTCATGAAGCCGGCGTGCGTGTAGACGATCAGGCCTTCGGCATCGGCACCCATCGGAAACTCCACGCCGCCGTCGTCGTAGAGGATGCGGAACGACAGCAGGCGCCAGGTGCCGATCAGGGCCTGCACTTCGGTCACTGGTGCCCCCTTGGCGCTGCTCATTGCACATGCTCCGGCAGCAGGCCCAGCGCGCGCGCCCAGGCCAGCGAGTCGCTGGTAGTGCGGCGCGGCGTGTACTCCAGCCCGACCCAGCCGCTCCAGCCGCGCCGCTCCAGCAGCCCGAGGAAGGCCTGCAGGTCCAGTTCACCCTCGCCTGGCTCGTGGCGCCCGGGTGCGTTGCCGATCTGCACGTGCCCGACGTGCGGCCAGGCGATGTCGAGATCCTCCGCCAGCGCGTTCCCCTCCATCGCCACGTGATAGGTGTCAAAGCACAGCTTCAGGTTGCTGCGCGCCACCGATTCGATCAGGGCCACCGCATCCCTGTTGGCATGGAGCAGGTAGTCGGCGATTCGTGCGCTGCAGCAAGCCTCGATCAGGACCGTGAGCCCGTGCGCGCCAGCCACGTCGGCAGCCCAGCGCAGGTTCTCGCGCGCCACGGCGATGCAGTCGGCCCGCTTGGCACCGGCGGGCACGTTGCCCAGCGGCGCGTGGACCAATGGCCGGCCGCATTCGACGGCGTAGGCGACGGCGGCCCGGATCGTGGCGCGGAAGTCGTCCTCCCGGCCGGGCAGGCACGTCAGTCCGCGCTCACCCGCGTCCCAGTCGGTCGGCGAAAGGATCTGCACGAGCGCCAGGCCCGACGCCTCGAGGCCAGCGCGGTAGTCGCGCGCCGCGATCGCGTACGGAAACGCCACTTCGACGCCCCGGAATCCATCGGCCGCCGCGGCAGCGGCACGCTCGGCCATGGGGAGTTCGGTGTACAGCCAGCGCAGATTGGGATCGAGCCGGATCATGCTCAAGCCTCCTGCCGGATGCGGGCGACCTTGACCACCTCGGCCCAGCGCGCCCGGTCGTCCGCCTGGTACGCAGCGAGCGCCTGCGGCGAGCTCGCCATCGGTCGCACGTGGATGGTGGCCAGGCGTTGGCGTACATCCGGGCGCTCCAGCGCCGCCCGCACGGCGGCGTTGAAGGTGGTCGCCAGCGCCGGGTCCAACTTGCGCGGGGCGTAGAGCGCTCCCCACGACACCGCCACAACAGCCCGGTGACCCGCCTCGGCCGTGGACGGCACGTGCGGCAGGAACGGCGACCGCTCGCGGCTGGCCACGGCCAGCGCCCGCATCTTTCCGGCCTGGATGTGCGGCATGGACGAAGCCAGGGTGACGAAGGCGCACTGCAGTTCGCCGGTCATCAGCGCCACGTCCTGGTCCGTCGCGGTCTTGTAGGGAACGTGCAGCATGTCGATGCCGGCCGACATCTTGAAGAGCTCGCCTGCGAGATGGGTGATGCTGCCGACGCCGAAGGAGCCGTAGGCCAGTTTCCCGGGGCGTGCCTTGCCATCCGCGACGAGATCGCCGACGGACCGCACCGGCATCGAGGGCGTGACCACCAGCGCGTTCTCGACCTCCGCCACCATCGAGATCGGCGTGAAATCGGCCACCGGATCGAACGGCAGCGAGGTCCGCACGTTCGGCAGCACGGACTGCGTCGACGATGCGCCGAAGAACAGCGTCGATCCGTCGCCGGGCGCTCGCGCGGCGGCGGACGCGGCAATGGCGCCCGACGCGCCGGGGCGGTTGTCCATGACGATCGGCAGGCCGAGTTCCTCGGCCATGCCCGCACCCAGCGCACGCGCGATCACATCCGCCGATCCGCCGGGGCCGAATGGAAGAATCATGGTCACCTTGCGCATGGGCAGCGCAACGCGGGCGTGCGCAATCGTCGCTGCCAGCCCGAGGCCGGCGGCAAGGACCGTCCGGCGTCTGACCGGGCGCGGCCCACGGTTGCCGATGTCGAGGGTGTTCATGCGTGTCTCCTTCGTTTCAGTTGCAGCTGCAATCGGCCAACTCACACCATGAGCTCGATCAGGAACGGACCGCGCCGGGCAAAGCTGGCGCGCATGAGGTCGGCGCATTGCTCGAGGGTGGTGGCCCTGGCGGCCTCCACGCCCATGCCGTGGGCCAGGCTGACCCAGTTCAGCGGCGGATTGCCCAGGTCCAGCATGGACATCGCAGTGGTGCCCGGCGTGGCCCCGGCGCCGACTTTGCGGTATTCGCCGATGAGGATGTTGTATTTGCCGTTGTTGATGATGATGGTCGTCACCGGAAGCTGCTCGCGGGCCTGGGTCCACAGCGACTGCACCGTGTACATGCCCGAGCCGTCGGCCTGCAGGCTGATCACGCGACGCTGACGGCCTGCCGCCAGTGCGGCACCCGTGGCCACGGGCATGCCGTCGCCGATGGCACCACCGGTAAGGTGCAGCCAATCATGCGCGGGTGCACTGTGGGTGAAGCGGTAGAAGTGGCGGCCGTAGGTGGCGCTTTCCTCGGAGACGATGGCGTCCTCGGGCATCAGCGCGGCCAGCGTCTGCGCCAGGCCTTCGGGCGACGGTGCGCCGCGTGCGGGTTCAGGCCGCTGTCCGGCATCGGGCATTTCGGCATCCGGCACGTCCAACGCCTGGGCCAGCGCGCGCAGGGCTTCCTCCGCATCCTGGTCGGGCCGCGACAGCACATGGAACCGGGTGCCCGGCGCGTACTGCAGCGACGACACGCCGGGGTACCCGAAGAAGGCGACTGGCGGGCGCGCGTTCACCAGCACGATCTGCCGGTAACGCCCGAGCGCCGCCAGCGCCTCATCACGCGCGTACGGCACTCGATCGATCGGCAGGCGGCCGCGCCCACGCTCGAGGCGTGCGTTCACGAAGTCGGCCATCAACATGGCGCCGGTCGCCTTTGCGATACGCCAGGCCAGGCGCTGCGCTTCGCCCAGTACGGCGCCGCCGGCCAGCAGCAGCAGCACGTCGTCCCGCCCGCGCAGCATGCGGGCCGCGCCTTCGATGGCCGAGGGATCGATCGGCGGCGACACGGGTGCCGCCTTCGGCGCGCCGACCTTGCCGCCTTCCTCCCACGACACATCGGCGGGCAGGATCAGTGTGGCGATCTGGCCGCCTGAAGCGCGTGCGGCGCCGATCGCCTCGACGGCATCGCGGCCGAGCTCTGCCGCATGCGTGCTGGTGCGCACCCAGGCCGAGACGGTCTGCGCCATGCCCGCCGTATCGGAAGTCAGCGGCGCGTCGAAGGGACGGTGGAAGGTCGCCTGGTCGCCCACGATGTTGACGATGCCGCTGCGCGCCCGGCGGGCGTTGTGCAGGTTGGCCATGCCGTTGGCGAAGCCCGGGCCGCAGTGCAGCAGTGTGCAGGCCGGCTTGCGCGCAATGCGGAAATAGCCGTCGGCCATGCCCGTCACGACGTTCTCTTGCAAACCGAGCACGGATTGCATCCCGGGCACGGTGTCCAGCGCCGCGACGAAGTGCATTTCGCTCGTGCCGGGGTTGGCGAAGCAGGTGTCGACGCCCGAGGCCAGCAGCGTCTTCACCAGGCTCGTGGCGCCGTTCATCGGGCTCGCCCCGTCTTCACTCCGCAGGCAGATGTGATATCGAACATGGTTGGTCTCCTGCCGACGATTAGAAAAGCCGGCCCGGGTCGCGTCCAATACTGTTGCTCGCCCGATCGATAAGTAAATCCGATCGATAGTCCAGGGCAGGGCAGGGCGGAGCGGGGCGGGGCGGGGCCCGTCGCGGTCAGGCGGGGGGCTGCGAGACGAACCGATGCGCGACGTCGACCAGCGCGGCCAGTGCGGTGTTGAGATTGCCCGCCAGCCAAACCAGCGCCAATCCCGCGCGCGGCTCCGGCGCCGCGAACCGGCGTATGGCGACGCCCTGGACCTGGATGGCCCTTGCACGTGACTCGGTGAGGATCGTGAGACCGGTTCCCGCGGCCACGGCGCGCAGCATGTGCTCCTCGTCGGGCTCGTGGAGGACGATCCGCGGAGAGCCTTCGCCCCAGATCTGGCCGAACATCATGCGATAGAAGCCCGGGGCGCGCTCGGCGGATCCGGTCACGATCGGTTCGTCGGCGAGGTCCGCGACACGGATGCGTTGGCGCCGCGTCAGGCGATGGGATCGCGGCAAGCCGACCACGAGCGCCTCGCTGCCGATCGGCAGCACCTGCAACTGACCGACTGCCGGGTCTGCCAGCTCCAGCGGCGAGCGCACGAAAGCCGCGTCGAGCTTGCCGTCGAGCAGATCCTCGATGCTCTTGGCCGTGTACTGGGAATTGATCTGCAATTGCAGCGCGGGCGCCTCGCTGCGCAGCATCTCCACGATCGCGCTCGAGGCACCGCCGGCCGCCGACCGGGCGAAGTTCAAGCGCAGGGTGCCTTCGCGGCCGAGCACGAAAGCATGCATGCGGTGGCCGACCTGATCCGCCAGCTCGAGCAGGCGCTGCGCCTCGGCGAACAGCACCGCGCCGGCCTCGGTGAGCTCGACGCGGCGGCTCGACCTGGCCAGCAACGCGACGTTGAACTCGGCCTCGAGCGCCTGGACGTTCTGCGTGAGCGCGGGTTGGGCTACATGCAGGCGCTGCGCGGCGCGCCCGAAGTGCAGCTCCTCTGCCAGCACGACGAAATAGCGAAGGCGGCGCAGGTTCATGTAGGTGAAGGTTTGCTCGTCAATCCTCGCCGACTTTAAGCCCGTTGGGGGCAACGGCCATCGGGGGCGTCCGGGCGGGCTGCGCCGCTCGATGCCCGCTGCGATCGAGTTCGAGGTTGGGGAGCGCCCCAGGCGGGGCGTAGCTCAGCTTTCCAGCTTGATGCCGGCGGCCTGGACCACGCGGCGCCAGCGCGCATGGTCGCGCTTCTGGTAGTCGGCCAGTTCTTCCGGCGTGCTTGCAAGCACGCGCGTGACGATCGCGTTGAAGCGCGCCTTCAACTCGGGTCGCTCCAGCGAGCTCTGGGCTGCCGCATTCAGCCGCGCGACCTCGGCGGCGTCCAGCTTCGCGGGCCCGTACAGGGCCGCCCAGGACACCGCGACGATCCCCGGAAATCCGGCTTCGGCCGTGGTGGGCAGCGCCGGCAGAAAGTCCGAGCGCTGCGTGCTGGCCAGCGCGAGCGCATGCATGCGGCCAGCCCGGATGTGCGGGATGGCCGTCGCGAGCGTGGCGAAGGCGAACTGGAGCTGCCCGCTCAGCAAGGCCACGTCGACTTCGGAGTTCGCCTTGTAGGGCACATGGATCGCGTCCACGCCTGCGGCCATCCTGAACAGCTCGCCGGCCAGGTGCGTGATGCCGCCCGCGCCCGAGGAACCGAAAGCCAGCTGCCCGGGCCGCGCCTTGCAATAGGCCACCAGCTCGGCCATGCTCTTGACGGGCAGCGTTGGGCTGACGACCAGCGCGTTCTCCACCTCGGCGACCATCGAGATCGGGGTGAAGTCGGCCACCGCGTCGTAGGGCAGTCTGGGCGATGCCGCCGGCAGCACCGCATGTGTGCTGGACCCGCCGAGGAGGAGCGTGCGGCCGTCGGGCGCGGCACGCGCGGCCGCTGCCACGCCGATCGTGCCCGAGGCGCCGGTGCGGTTGTCCACGATCACCGGCACGCCGAGGTCACGGCTCATGCCTTCAGCCAGGGAGCGCCCGATGGTGTCGAGCGAGCCTCCCGCGCTGTAGGGCACGATCAACCTGATCGGCTTGTCCGCGGCGGCGAACTGCGCGCGCGCGCCGGCGGCCCATGCGAGGCCCAGCGACAGCAGCGAGCGGCGGTGCATACAAGTCAAAGTTGCGTCTCCTCTTGCCATCCTGGAGTGGCGCGGATGCCATAACGATCTGCCCAACGCAGGCTCGCTCGCGAGCTGCCGGTGGGCCGGTACTCGCAACTGAATGCGCCACGATAACCGAGGCGTTGCGCTTCGACGATGATGGCGTGCACGTCGTGTCCCGATTCGTCGGGGCCCCGGCGATCCGGCGCAAAGGCAATCTGCACGTAAGACAGCAACGGCATTGCGCGGCGCAGTTCGGCATGCACTTGCGCCATGTCGTGCCCGTGCTCCCACTGCACGTGATGGAAGTCCAGCACGATGCCGAGATTGGCCGCACCGATGCGCTCGGCCAGATCGATCACCTGGTGCACGGTGTTGACCGGGTACCTCGGGAAGTCACGTCGGCACACCGGCTCCAGCACGACGCGCAGGCCGTGCTCGGAGGCCCGCATGCAGGCCCAGCGCAGGTTGTCGAGCAGCAAATGCGCGCATTCGGCCGGGTCGGCACCCTCGGGCACGTTGCCGGCCGGGGGGTGAATCAGCGGGCGGCCGAGTTCCAGTGCATAACGTATCGCCTCGTGCATGCCGGCCTGAAATTCTTCCTGCCGCCCGGGCACGGCGGCCAGACCGCGATCGCCGGCGCCCCAATCGCCCGGTGCGGCCAGCAGGTAGAGGAAGCGCAGGTCATGGCGCAGCAGCGACGCGCGCAGTTCTGCCAGCGGTAGCTCGTAGGGCAGGCTCAGGTCCACCGCGCGGAAGCCGCAGGCGGCCGCCGCGCGGAAGCGTTCGGCCAGCGGCCATTCGGTGAACAGCCATCTCAGGCTGGCGGCGATCAGCGGTGTCTCCATGGTTGCGCATTGGAATCGGTACCCCACGACGCGTCCAATACTGTGATTGCGCGGATCGATAAGATTGCGTTATCGATGGACCCGAAAGTTGTAGGGCGCCACCTACTGCCCGGTCGCTGCGGATCGCGCGGGCCAGACGTAGGTCGGTTCTTCTTTCCGCACGAAAGCCTGCGCCGCAATCCGGTGCGCCTCGCTGGCCAGGGCAATGGCCTGCGCGCTCGCCTCCATGGCGAGCATCGTCGGCAGGTCGCTCTGCAGCGATGCGTCCAGTGCCTGCTTGGTCAGCGAGAGCGCGGTGGGCGAACCCTTGGCGATCGCGGCGGCCAGTTCGTTCGCGCGTGCATGCAGCGATCGCCAAGGCAGCACTTCGAGGGCCAGGCCCATGGCTTGCGCCTCGGCCGCGTCGATCTCGCGCGCCGACAGCGCGAGCGCCTTGGCCTGCTGCAGCCCGACCAGGCGAGGCAGGGTGTAGAGCGCCGCGCAGTCGGGCATCAGGCCCATGCGCTGGAACACCATGCAGAGCCTGGCGCGATCGCTGAGCAGCACGATGTCGGCCAGCAGCGCGAGGCTCATGCCCGCGCCGAAGGCCACGCCGTCGACGGCGGCGATCACCGGCCGCGGGAAGCCATGCAGCGCGAGCACGAGCCGGCGGTACCGGGCCATGCCTTCGAGCGCTTCGGTCGCCTGCCGTGCGCCGTGGCCGGCCATGTCGCGCACGTCGCCACCCGCGCAGAAGGCATCGCCTGCGCCGCGCAGGACCAGCACGCGCAGCTGGGGCTCGGCGGCAAGGCGCGTGAGTGCGTCGGTCAGTTCATCGGCCATCTGCCGGCTCAGGGCGTTCAGCGACGCGGGACGGTTGAGGGTGAGCGTGGCGACGCCTGCGCCCGACATGTCGCACAGGAGGGTCCCGAAACCACGCGTCATAGATGCGTCCTCAGACGATGCGCCGCGCATGCAGGGCTGCGATCTCGGCCGGGTCCATGTCGAGCACGTCGCGCAGAATGCGGTCGGTGTGCTCGCCGATGGTCGGCGGCGCGGTGGGCGGCGGCGGTTGGGTCCCCGTGAAGCGGATCGGGTTGACGCACAGCGTCACTTCGCCGGCCGTGGGGTGCGGTACGCGCTGCGTCACGCCGCGGTGCACCACCTGCGGATCGGCGAACACTTCGGCATAGCGATTGATCGGGCCGCTGGGGATGCCCGTTTGCTCCAGCGCCGCCAGCAGCTCGCCGGCGCGCCATTGCCGGGTGAGGGCGTTGAACACCTCGGCCAGTTCCCGCCGGTGCGCCAGGCGCTCGGAATTGGTGACGAAGCGAGGGTCGTCGGCCAGCGCCGGGTGGCCCAGCACGTGGCAGAACGATCGGTACTGCGCTTCGCTGCCGCAGATGACGATGATGCCGCCGTCGGCGCATTCGAAGGCTTGCGAAGGCAGACCACCGTTGCCTTCGGTGCCGCGGCGCGGCGGCACCACCCCGGCCGCGAGATACGTCATGACCGAATGCGTCTGGGCGGCGATGGTGCAGTCGAGCAACGCGATGTCGATGTGCCGGCCCATGCCCGTGCCATTGGGACCGTCGCGCTCGTAGAGCGCGGCCAGCACCCCCGAGGCCGCGTACTGCCCGGCAATGAAATCGGCCAGGCTCGGGCCGGTCTTCATCGGGCCGCCACCGGGCACGCCGTCCGGCAAGCCGGTCACGCTCATCATGCCGCTCATGGCCTGGAACACGGTGTCGTATCCCGGCAGGTGGCTCTTCGGGCCTGTCTGGCCGAAGCCGGTGACCGAGCAGTAGATGAGCCGCGGATTCAGCGTTCGCAGCGATGCATGGTCCAGCCCGTAGCGCGCCAGGTCGCCGACCTTGAAGTTCTCGATCAGCACGTCGGAGCGCGCGACCAGGCGGCGCACCAGGTCTTGCCCTTCGGCACTTGCGATGTCGATGGTGATCGACTGCTTGTTGCGGTTGGCCGACAGGTACATGGGCGACTCGCGCGTGTCGTTGCCGTCGCGGTCCTTCAGGAACGGCGGCCCCCAGCGGCGCGCCTCGTCGCCGTTGCCGGGGCGCTCGACCTTGATGACTTCCGCACCGAGGTCCGCCAGCGCCTGTGCGGCCAGTGGCCCCGCCAGGATGCGGCTCAGGTCGAGGACCTTGACGCCGGTGAGCGGCATGCGGGTGCGCGTGTCGTTTTTCATGCTGCTTCCTCCAGATTCCAGGCTGCGGCCGCGAGTGCCAGCTGCTGCGCCTCGGCGCCGCCCAGGTCCGAGCGCAACATCTTGGCGCGCGTGGTCCATCGGTGCAGCGGATGTTCGAGCGTCAGGCCCATGGCCCCCATGAACTGGTGCAGGTCGTAGGTGATGGCGGGCGTGCATCCTTGTGCGTGCGCCAGCGCGCAGGCGGCATCGGTGGCGCTCCCGCTGTGTGCCGCCTGCAGCGCAAGCCAGCGCGCAGCCTCCACCTGCACTGCCGCGGCGGCCAGCCGATGCTGGACAGCCTGGAACGCGCCCAGGGGGCGTCCAAACTGGCGGCGGTCGCGCACATGGGCGGTCACGGCGTGCAGGCCCGCTTCGAGGCAGCCGCTCAGCTCGGCCGCAACGCCCACCCGCCAGAGCCGGCGCAATTCGGCGCCGTCCAGGTCGAGCGTCCGCCACGAGAGCATGTCCGGTGCGACCAGGCGCCCGACTGGATAGCCGAAGGGACTGTCCAGCGCTGCGGCGTCGGCGTCCGTGAGCGCCGCGCACTCGACCGTGTTGCCGCGGATGCAGAGCACCGTGCGCGCGCCGGGCAGCCAGCGCGCGGGCCGGTCGCGGCGATCCCAGACGAGGGCGCATGGGCCGGGCAGGGCGGATGCGAGCAGGGGCAGCACCAGCGCAGCTGCGACAAGCTCCAGGCACTGCGGCAGCTTGGCCAGGCGGTGGACCATCGCCGCTGCGGCCACGGGGCCGAGCTCCTCCACGGCCGCGGCGTCGAAGAGGCCGGCGGAGGTCAGGTCGGCCTGCAGCGATGCGGAAAACTCGAAGTGGTTCACGCCAAGCACCGGGCGCGCCTCGTGGTCCGCCGCGATGCGCTCGACGGCATCGAGCAGGGCCACCTGGTCGGGGTTGAATTCAAGGTTCATGCGCTTGCCGGACGAGGTTCGCGCGGCAGCTGCAGCCACTCGTGCGCGATGAGGTTGAGCTGGATTTCCGCCGCACCCGATGCGATGCCTGCGGCGATGGCGCGTTCGTGGTGTGCCAGCACGAGCGGCCAGCCGTCGCCGCACAGCGCGTCGCTGAAATGCGCCAGCGTGAAATCCGACACGGCATGGTCGGCCTTCACCACGGCCACGCGCGCCAGGTTGGCGACTGCGCTCGGCGGCAGGTCGCGCGCGCGCTCGTCCACCACGCGGTAGACCAGCAGGCGCGCCGCCTCGCATGCGGCCAGCGCCTGTGCCGCTTGAGATCGGACGGCAGTATCGGCGAATCGGCCCTGTGCCTTCAATTCAGAGACCATCCGGTCCAGCACGCGGCGCGAGAACGCATAGCGTGCCAGGCCCACCCGCTCCAGCGACAGCGCGTAGCCGATGATGGCCCAGGCCTGGCCCTCCTCGCCGAGGCGTGCCGTCGCGGGCACCACCACGTCGTCGAAGAAGACCTCGTGGATGTCGCCATGGCCGATCAACGATGGGATTGGACGCACGGTGATGCCGGGCGTGTCCATGGGCACCAGGAAGATCGCGATGCCGCCCTTGCCCGCGCCGGTGCGCGCCAGCAGGAAGCAGGTCTGCGCCATGCCCGCGTAGGAGGTCCACACCTTGCTGCCGTTAATCATGTATTCGTCGCCGTGCAGCGTTGCACGCGTGGCCAGCGACGCCAGGTCGGAGCCTGCCGAGGGTTCCGAGAAGCCCTGGCACCACAGCGCGCGGCCCGCGGCCATGTCCGGCAGGTAGCGGGCTTGCTGCTGCGGCGTTCCGTACTTCATCAGCGTGGCGCCGATGAAGTTGGCGTTCATGTACTGCGGGCCGCGCGGCTCGCCCGCGGCGAACAGCTCTTCGCCGACGATGAAGTGCTCCCACGCCGGTGCACCGCGCCCGCCATGCGCCACCGGCCAATGCGGCACCAGCAGGCCCTCGGCGGCCAGCTTGGGGCAGAACACCAGAGAGAACGCCGTTTGCGCCGGGGAGCCCGGGCCGTGACGGCTGATGTGTTCCCAGTCGGGCGGCAGCTCGCGCGCCAGCAGCGCGCGCACCCGCTCCCGCAGGGCCCGCTGTTCGTCGGTCCATTCGAAATTCACGCGTTGTTCACCTTGTGGAGGTAGCTCAAATAGCCCATGGGGACAGGGCTGCCGCCGTTGACTGCGATCAAGGCACCGGTGGTCCATGACGCCTCGTCCGACAGCAGGTAGGCGCAGAGCGGGCCGATGTCATCGGGTGTTCCCAGGCGCTGCAATGGCACTGTCTCCACCTGCCGACGGATGCGAGCTTCGGTGTCGAAGACCTTCGCCAGTTCCTCGGTCATCACCACCCCGGGCGCGACGGCATTGACGCGGATGCCCCGATGGCCCCATTCGGCGGCCATGGTGAGCGTGAGGTTCTCGACCGCGGCCTTGGCCGCGCCGTAGTGGCCGGTGTTCGGGTTGGGATGCGAGGCGCTGCGCGACGTGATGTTCACGATGGAGCCGCCGTGCTGCATGGCGCGCGCGGCCGCCTGCGCCGCGAAGAAGGTCCACTTCAGGTTCAGGTCGACCACACGGTCCCACTGGTCTTCGCGCACCTCCAGCAGCGGGCCGGTGTCGCCGCGCGCTGCGCTGCCGGCGTTGTTGACCCAGCCGTCGATGGCGCCGAACCGGTGCTCCGCTTCGGCGACGATGCGCGCGATGTCTTCGGCGCGCGTGATGTCGGCGGCCACGGCGTGCACCTGAACGCCCAGCTTTTCCAGTTCGGCTTGCGTCTCGTCCAACGCCTCTTTCGATCGGCCGCTGACCACCACGTTGGCACCGCAGCGCGCGGCCGCCAGCGAGATTCCCCGGCCGATGCCGCGCCCGCCGCCGGTGACGACGACCGTCTTGCCTGACAAGGAGAACATGCGCCTACTCCGGCTTGTAGCCGATCGCCGCAGCCGCCTGCGCCCACATCTGCTGCTCGGCCGCCACCTGGCGGGAATGGACCTCCGGCGCACCACCGACCGGTATCACGCCGGCCTGCGCGAGGTGGGCGCGGATGTCGGGGTCTTTCAGCACCTCGTTGAATGCGGCGTTGAGTCGATCGACGACGGGCTTGGGCGTGGCGGCCGGTGCCCAGAAGCCGAACGAGAAGGCAAAGGTGAGGTCGGGCACGCCGACTTCCGCCAGCGTGGGCACGTCGGGCAGGGAAGGGGAGCGCTCGGCGGCACCATGCGCCAGTGCCTTGATGCGGCCTTCCTTGATCAGGCCCACGTAGAACAGCGGCACGTCGATGCCCATCTGGATCTCTCCGGCGACCAGGGCGGTGGCGACCTGCGTCGATCCCTTGTAGGGGATCGGCGTGGCCTCGAAGCCCGCACGCGATTTCAGCATTTCGCCCGCCAGCAGGATGCTGCCCGCGGTGTAGCTGAAATTGACCTTGTCGGGGTTCTTCTTGGCGTAGTCGACGAACTCGCGGAAGTTGTTCACCGGCAGCGTGCCCGGCACCATCAGCGTCATGCCGCCGCGCGCCACGCAGACGACGGGCCGCATCGATCGCAGCAGGTTGAACTTCAGGTCCTTGACCAGCACAGGCGTCAGGCTGCCGCCGCCCAGGAACAGGATGGTGTGGCCATCGGCCGGCTGTGCGGCCGCGTATTCCGTGCCGATGAGGGCCGCCGCACCGGGCTTGTTTTCCACGATCACGGGTTGCTTGAGCTGCGCGCCGAGCTTCTCGCCAAGCGCACGAGCAAGGGAGTCGGATCCGCCAGCGCCGAACGGTACGACGATGCGCACCGGCTTGTCGGGGAAGGTGCCTTGCGCCGAGGCGGGCCACGAAGCGATGCCGCCCAGTGCGGCGGCGGCCGTGGCTGCCAGCAGCAGGCTGCGCCGGCGACCGGAAGGCGGAATGGAAAAGATGGGGCCCATGTCGTTCGTGCTCCTCTGCGGCTTGGGTGAAGTTGGTATCAACCACATGGTGGGATACTCGGGCATTGAATTCTGCGCATCTGCACGAAGGTATCCAGCACCTTGATCCATCGGCAAGGGAAATCACGGCCGCAACTGTTCCACATCATGGGCACTTCTTCTCGTCCTGAACCAGCCGCACCCGACGGGACGCAGGCGATCAGGCGCGCCGCGGCCGTGCTGCGCGCGCTGGGCAAGGCCGGCGCCGAGGGCGCCACGCTGGCAGAGGTGGCGCGCGACTGCGTGCTGGCGCGCTCCACCGCGCACCGCATCCTGCGCTGCCTGATAGAGGAGCGGCTTGCCAGCGCGCCCGAGCAGGACAAGCGCTACCGCTTGGGCGAGCTGGTCCACGAGCTGAGCCTCGCGCCGTCCGCCAGCATGCTCGAAGTGGCGCACTGGCGGCCCGTGCTCACGGCGATCTCACACCGAACCGGCGCCACCGCGTACCTGATGCGACGCAGCGGTGTCGAAGCCGTCTGTCTCGCCAAGGCGGACAGCCAGGCGCTCATGCGCTTCGTGCCCGTCGAAGTCGGCCAGCGGCGCCTGCTCGGCGTGGGGGCGGGCGCCACTGCGTTGCTGGCGGCGCTGGACAAGGAGCATGGCGAACAGATCATCGAACTGATCGCGCCGGGGCTGAAGCCGTACCCCCGCCTCAACCCTCAGAGCGTGCGCGGTGCGGTGCGCATGGCGCGAAAGACCGGCTTCGCCTTGAGCCAGGGAACGGTGGTGACGGACGGCTTCGGCATGGGCACCGCGGTGCCCAGCGCCAGCGGCGCGCCGCACCTGGCACTCAGCATCGCTGCCCACGCGTCGCTCGTCACCGAGTCGATCATCGAGGAGTGGAAGCGTGTGTTTGCGCAAGAGATGAACGTACGGCTGAAGTAGGCGAGCGGGCGGGCATCGGATCGACTGCGGGAGGTCGGCCATGGGCCGGATCGCGTTGCGAGCACTGACTATCGCGAAATGCCTGGCTTGTGTTTAACATAACACACATTGTGTTCCTCGAGCGTATAGGTCCCCAATGCCAATGTCGCGCGAATCGCGCTCACCAGGGCATGCGAGGCGCGGTCATCGCAACGGAGTCGAGCCCGCGCAAAATCCCGCCGCCGTGAACGAGACCAATTGGTCGAGCACCGCTTCGACGGAGGGGCTCTCCTGGCCCTTGCCGAGCAGATAGCTCACTCTCCCGTTGTCGGCACGCAAGTACATCATGCTGCCGAACATGCATTCGAGTCGCAGGTGGAACTCCGTCTCTGAGAGAGCGGGCAACGCGCGTCGCAGCAACGAGGTGAAGCGTTGCGCGACTTCATCGTAGGCGGCGAAGACGATCTTGCGCACCCCCGGGTCAGGATCGACCGAGCAGAGCGCCGAGACTCGGTTGAAGTCGGCCCCGTCGGCTGAACGCGCGAAGCGCATCGCAGGCGCGAAGAACGCACGCAGTACCGCTTCCAGATCGGGTATTTCGTTTGGAGCCGTTGGTTCGCACCCATCCAGCAAGACATGGCGCTGTGCATTCATCTCGGCCAGCCTCATGGACAACAACGCCTCGAGCAGGCTTTGTTTGGTGCGGAAGTGGTAATGAATCGATCCGGTGTCGACGCCGGCCTCGCTCATGATGGAACGCAGCGACGTGCCTGCGTAGCCGTTGCGGGCGAACAGCCGCTCGGACGCCAGCAGGATTCGCTCGCGCGTGGGAATTCCCTTGTCGAGTTTGCTTGTCATCGAAGGCGATCATAGACGCCGGATTCAGTCGGTTGATTGATTCAGTCGACTGACTGAACTATGATGCGCCGCGACATTCCTGTCGTGCCTCCGGAGACTCCAATACATGAAAAAGATCCTGCTTGCGGCCACCGTCGTCGCGCTACAGGGCATCGCCTGGGCCCAGGACGGATTCCCTGCCCGCCCGCTGACCATCATCAATCCCTGGGCGGCCGGCAGTTCCACCGATCTGATGGCTCGCACACTGGCCGATCAGTTCCAGAAGCAGTTGGGTCAAGGCGTTGTGGTTACCTCGCGCGAGGGCGGCTCTGGCGTGATCGGCATGACCGCACTGTCGCAGGCACCCGCCGATGGACTGACGCTTGCGTTCACGCCGATGACCCCCGTCACGGTGCAGCCGCACTACGTCAAGAATCTCAAGCTTCGGCCAGACACTGTTCAACCTTTGTGCGGCGTGACCGAGAACATCCTTGGCGTTTCGGTGCGCAGTGACAGTCCCTTCAAGACGATTGGGGATCTGGTCGCAGCCGCGAAAACGCAAACGCTCAACTATGGGTCGCCGGGCCCCAACTCGGCACCCTTTCTCGCGATCGACCAACTCACGCGGGACCAGAAGCTCCAGATGGTCCACGTTCCCTTCAAGGGCGATGCCGCTTCGATCCAGGAGCTTCTGGCCGGCCGGCTCGACTTCGTGAGCAGCATCGCCGCTTCAGCGGCGCCGCAGATCCAGGCCGGCAAGCTGCGCCTGCTGGCCGTGAGCGCGGCCCGCAGGCATCCCGGCTTCCCGGATGTGCCGACTTTCAAGGAACTCGGGATGCAGGTGCTCGAGGAGTCGTTCGCAGGTCTTTTCGTGCCGCGCGGCGTGCCCGAACCGGTGCTCCAGACGCTCGACAAGGCGTGTGCGAAGGCAACTGCCTCCGATGCGGTCCGCGAGGCGGCAGCCCGCAGCAATCAGGTGGTCGCCTACCAGACGCGGGCCCAATGGGAACGCACGGTGAACGAACAGTTTCGCAAGCAGGGCGAGGCATTCCGTCGCACCGGAGCGGTGGCGCAATGATGGGCGACGCATTCCTCCCGATTCGCCGTGTGGTCACCGGCGACGACGCCAATGGTCGTTCGCGCATCGTTGAGGATGGGCCCTCCCCCGCCGTGCGGACCGTCGCCGAACGGCCGGGCTATCGGGTGACCAACCTGTGGTGCACCGCGGCGGCTCCCTCTCCCATTGCGGAAGCTGACGCGATCGCGGCGCATCGGGGCGTGTCACCGCCGGCGAACGGCACCGTCCTGCGCATCATCGACATCCCGCCCGAACCAGAAGATCCACAGGAATTGCAACGCGCGCTGGAGGCCACCTTCTCGAACATGTACAACGATGCGCACCGTGCTGTGAAACCTGGAGAGCATCCAGGCATGCACCGCACCGACACCATCGACTACGCGCTCATGCTCCAGGGGGAACTCGTCGCGATCCTGGACGACGAGGAAACCGTGCTTCGGGCAGGTGACGTCCTGATCCAGCGGGGCACACGGCACGCGTGGGCAAACAGATCAGGCGCCCCGGCGCGAATTGCGTTCGTGCTGATCGCCGCGCGCTGAGACCCGTTCCACCCCCCGCCGCACCGCCTGCGCCAGCACCGACGGCTGGATCGGCTTGGTCAGGTGCTCGTCGAAACCCGCAGCCTCGGTGCGGGCCCGGTCGTGCTTGGCGCCCCATCCGGTCAGCGCGACGATCGCCATCTGCTGCGGCGGGTACTGGCGGCGCAGTTCCCTTGCCACCTCGACGCCGTCCATGCCCGGCAGGCCGAGGTCGAGCAGCACCAGGTGCGGCACATGCCGCGCTGCCTGGTGCACGGCGTCCGGTCCGCTGGCGACACCCTGCACCTCGTAGCCCAGATCGCGCAGCAGTTCGATCAAGGTCTCGCGCCCGTCGTCGTTGTCTTCCACCACGAGCACCCGTGCCTGGGCGCGCACCTGCTCGCCGGCGAGGTGAGCGGCAGTGCCGGGCGCGGCGGCCGCGCCGTCGACGTCTGCGGCAAGCATCGGCGTCTCGCTGAGTGGAAGCTCGATGGAGAACGTGCTTCCCTGGCCGACGCCGGGGCTGCCGACCCACGCGGCGCCCCCATGCATCTCCATCAGGTTCTTCACGAGGGCGAGCCCCAGTCCGAGCCCGCCCTGCGCGCGCGACTTGGTGTGCGCCAACTGGGTGAACATCGTGAAGAGGCGGCCCTGGTCGGTTTGCGAGATGCCCATGCCCGTGTCGCGCACCGAGAGCACGACCTTGCCGTCGGCGACGGCCGCCTCGACGTCGATGCGTCCGCCCTTGGGCGTGTACTTGGCCGCGTTGGTGAGCAGGTTGCCGACCACCTGCACCAGCCGCGTGGGGTCTACATGGACGGTGATGCCCGCCGGCACCCGCACTTCCACCTGGTGAGCCTGCGCGCTCAGCAGGGCCTCGGTGGCCTCGAGCGCGCGCGCCACCATGCCGTCGAGTTGCGCGTCCTCGCACTGGAGTTCGATCAGCCCGCGGTTGATCCGCGAGACGTCGAGCAGGTCGTCGATCAGCCTGGCCATCACGCTCACCTGGCGGTCGATCACCGCGAGCTTGTCGGCCAGCGCGGGCGACGGGTTCTGGCGCGCGGCAATGGCCACCGCGTACTTGATCGGGGCCAGCGGGTTGCGAAGCTCATGGGCCAGCGTGGCGATGAACTCGTCCTTGCGCACATCCTGCTCCTTGAGCATGGCGGCGTCGCGCACCCGTTCGATGTGTGCCCAGCAGCGGTCGACCACCTCCGAGACGACCGTCACCTCGTCTTTCGTCCAGCGGCGCGGCTGTGCCTGGTGCAGCGCCATCATCGCCACCAGCCGGCCTTCCTTCACCAGCCCCGCGCAGATGATGGCCTTGATGCCGATCGCATTGAACATGCGCGCGCCGCCGTCGTCGCCGAGTTCCGCGTCCACGTCGTTCACCACCAGGTGGCGGCCCTGCCGCAGGTTGGAAGTGGCCTGCGGGCCGAACAGGTCGAGCGAGTAGACACCGGCGCTGCTGGGCACGCCGTCTACGGCCCAGTCGCTGCGGATCGTGAAGCGGTCGCTGTCGCTGTCGACATCGGCATAGGCGCAGCGCGTGGCACCGAGCGCCTGCCCGAGGATGCGCGCGGTCACGGCCATGACGGCATCGCCGTCCTGCAGGTGGCGCGTGGCCTGGCCGATCTCGTCGAGGATGCGCAGGCGTTCCTCGCTCACGCGGCGTGCGGCTTGGGCCTGCATGCTCTCGGTCACGTCGATGACGAACCCGACCCACTGCGTGACCTTGCCGTCGTCGACGACGGGCGCGCCCTGCGCGACCACGTGGCGGTACTCGCCGTCGCTGCGGTGAAGGCGGTATTGCAGCGTCATCGGCTGCGCCGACGCGGCCGCCTCGTCCCACAGTGCCCGCACCGTCGCGCGGTCGTCGGGGTGGATCGCATCGAGCCAGCCCCAACCCGCGTAGTCGTCGTAGGTCTGGCCCGTGAAGGCCTGCCACAACGGGTTCAGCGTGGCGACGGACCCGTCAGGCGAGGTGTACCAGACCAGGGTGTTCCTGACTTCGGTCAGTTGCAGCGTCATGTCCCCCGGTCCTCCGAAACGAAGTTGTTCTTCATATGCCCGCTCGATCCTAGCGAGGGCGGCCCTGGGTCACGTGGGCAGGAGGCGCTGCACCGCGTCAGCGGCGCGGAAGCCCCGGCGTGTCGCCGGCCTACAGCGGCGAACTCCCTCGCCTGACGCACCGCGCGCACGAGGCACGCGACCCTTCAGCGTGCAGCATACCGTCGCCCAGCATGAGATTTTTTTCTTCTTCACGGCCAGTCATCCCCTCCCCTACCCAGGCAGGAGCCCGCCCATGAACGGCGCGCTCGATCTTGTGCAGTGGCCCGCCTTCGTTGCTTCGGTTGCCGCCGCCTGGCTGGTGGCTTCGCGCCACGAGCGCCGCCGCAACCTCGGTTTCTGGGTCTTCCTGCTGAGCAACGTGCTGTGGACGGTCTGGGGCATTCACACCTCGGCCATGGCGCTGATCGCCCTTCAGGTCTGCCTGGCCGCGCTCAACGTCCGCGGGCTGTTCAAGACCGACCCCGATGCCGATGCAAAGCAGAGCGACTGAACGCGGCATCGCGCGCGGTCCTCGCTCAGTCGGCGCGAGTCTTCGTTCGAGCGCTGATGAGGGAAACCAGCGCATGGGGCTGCAGCGGCTTGCCCAGGTGAGCATCGAAGCCCGCCTCGGTCGCCTTCACATGGTCCTGTGGCCGGGTGAATGCCGTGTGCGCCACGCAGTAGAGCCGGGGCCGGCCCATGGCGCGCTCACGCTGCCGCACCTCGCGGATCAGCTCGTAGCCGTCGCGCCCCGGCAGACCGATGTCGCTGATCAGCACGTCGGGCCACTTCTCATCGAAGAGTTCCAGCGCCGAGTCGTGGTCGACGCCGAGGCGCACCGTGGCGCCGGCATCGGACAGCACGACCGCCATGATCTCGCTCGCGTCGGCGTTGTCCTCTACCACGAGCACATCGAGGCCCGCCAGCACGCGAACGGACGAAGCACCCGGGTGTGCGTCGGCGGACTGGCGCGGCACGGCCGGTGCGGCGCCCGAAGGCACCACGCCCAGCACCACGCGCAGGGTCGCGCCTCGGCCCTCGCCTTCGCTATGCGCCGACACGCTGCCGCCATGCAGTTCGGCCAGGTTCTTCACGATCGACAAGCCGAGTCCGAGTCCGCCGTGGAAGCGGTTGTCGGGTGAATCGCTCTGCGTGAAGCGGTCGAACAGGTGAGCCAGAAAGTCGCGATGGATGCCGCGGCCGTGGTCGCGCACGCTCAAGGTCAGGGTGTCGCCCTCGCGGTCCATCTGGATCTCTATCTGGCCGCCCTCGGTCGAGAACTTGATGGCGTTCGACAACAGGTTCCAGGCGATTTGCTGGAAGCGCGTGGCATCGAGCCAGGCGGGCGGGTCCGCCCTGCCCTGGTCGAAGACGATCTTCAACTGCTTGGCGGCAGCGGGTGCGGCCAGCGCATCGATGGCCGCGCTCACCAGCGAGCGCGGCTCGATCCATTCCTGGTGCAGGCGCAGCTTGCCCGAGCTGATGCGCGACACGTCGAGGATGTCTGCGATCAACCGCGTCTGCGCCTTCACGCTGCGGTCGATGGCGTTGAGTCCTTTTTCCATCTGCTCGGGCGTGCGGTTGCCGGCCTTCAGCACATGAACCCAGCCGCCGATGGTGTTCAGCGGATTGCGCAGCTCGTGGGAGAGCACCGCCACGAAATCGTCCTTGGTGCGGCTCAGCCGCTCGGCGGCAGCGCGTGCGGCCTGTTCGCGCTCCAGCACTTCGCGGCGCTGGGCTTCGAGCTCGAAGCGCTCGGATACGTCGAGCGCGATCCCCACGCGCAAGCCCGGCTCGATGTGCGCCGACATGGTCCATTCGAGCCGCACCCACGAGCCGTCGTGCCGCAGCAGCGGAAACTCGCTTTTCCACGACGATGCGGCCGGCTGCGCGCCCGCGGTCTGCTGCGCCACGACGCCCGCCCAATCGGCCGGCGCGAAGGCGCTGATGGTGTGCCCGATCAATGCCCCGCGCGACCGCGCGAGCATCGCCACCATGGCCGGATTCACGTCGGCGAACCGGCCTTCGTTGTCGATCAGCGCCATGCCCGTGGGCGCATGGTCGTAGATCGCGCGAAAACGTGCCTCGCTGTCGCGCTGTTTCTCCTCGGCCATGCGCGCGCGGATCAGCGCCTGCAACGTCGCCACCAGCACCGGCGGCTCGACGGGGTGCACGAGGTACGCGTCGGCACCGGCATCGAGGCCCGCGACCTTGTCCTCGTTGCGCACGAAGGTCGCCGACAGGTGCACCACCGGCAGCGTCGCGGTCGCGGGCCTGAAGCGCAGCTCGCGGCAAACCTCAAAGCCGCTGAAGTCGGGCAGGTGCACATCGAGCACCACCGCCGAGATCTGGCGCGTGGCGAGCGCCAGCGCCTCACCGCCGGTGCTCGCCTCGAGCGTCTGGAACCCGCCCGCCCGGACCACGCGGGCCGTGGCGTAGCGCGTGGCGGGGTTGTCGTCGACCACCAGCACCGTATGGCGCGATCGGTCTATCGTGATGTTGATCAGGGGCTCTGGTGCCATGGTCAATCCGATGGACCGGGCGCTTGCCGCGGCAACAGGACTGGCAACGTCACGGAGAACACCGACCCCTTGCCGAGCTCGCTCTGCACTTCGACGTGCCCGCCGAGCAGCCCGGCGAGCTGCCGGCTCAGCGAGAGCCCGAGCCCGGTACCTCGCAGCCGCTTCTGCACCGGCGAATCGACCTGCGCAAAATCGTCGAACACCGCCGCGTGGTGCTCGGGCGCAATGCCGATGCCGGTATCGGCCACCGAGAACTTCACGGCGTCTTCGCCGGCGGGCGTCGCGGTGACACGCACCTCGCCGTGCGGCGTGAACTTGAGCGCGTTGGAGATGAAGTTGCGCAGGATCTGCGAGAGCTTGCGGTCGTCGGTATAGAGCTTCGGCAGTCCGTGCGGCTCCTCGAAGATCAGCGCAGTCTCGGGGTTGTGCAGCACGGGCCGAAACATGCCGCGCAGCGCCGAGAACAGGTCGACCATCTCGAACCATGCCGGCGAGATGTCGACCCGGCCCGCCTCGATCTTGGCCAGGTCGAGCAGGTCGTCGACCATCTCGGCGAGTTCGGCCGCGGTGGTGCTGACGAAGCCGACCTGCTTTTGCTGTTCGGGCGTGAGCGGGCCGTCCATCTGGTCGCTGAGGAGCCGCGCGATGCTGCGAATGGCGCCGATCGGCGTGCGGAACTCATGGCTCATGTAGGCCAGGAATCGGCTTTTGAGTTCGGTCGCCTTCCTGAGCTGCTCGGCCTGGGCCTCGAGCTCGGCATACAGCGCCACCACGCCGCGGTTGGTTTCCTCGAGTTCGGCGCGCAAGGCCTCCATCTCGCGCTGGGTCTCGGCCAGTGCGGCTTCCAGGTCGGTCGTCGCTGCGGGCGGGTTCATCTGCTATTCCTTTCGGCGGATGACCACGACAGTCGCATCGTCGCGGTGCCGGGTGTGGTCGCGCAGCAGCACAGCAGCCACCAGCGTGGGGTCGCGCTGCAGCAGCGGCCGGATGCGTTCGGGCGTCCATCGCGTGTCGATGCCGTCGCTGTGCAGCACCACCAGTGCATGCGGCGGCAGCTCGAGCGCGGTGGTCTCGGGATTGCGGATCTGCAGGCCGGCAGTGCCGTGCTGCGTGACGAGCGACTTGTCGAACACCCCGGACAGCACGCGGCCCACGATGTTGCCCGCGCCGCTGTAGCGCACGGCCGCGGCCGCCGTGTCGACGCGCAGCGCGCACACGGCCGCGCCGCGTGTGGTGCGCAGCTCTGAATGCACGCGTTTCAAGATCTCGCGCAGATCGTCGTGCGGCGCCCGTGCAAAGGCGCCGAGTGCCGCGCGAGCGGCCTTGGCCGCCTCCGGTCCGTGGCCCAGCCCGTCGGCGACGAGCAGCGAGGCCTCGTCGCCATGAAATGCGAAAGCCCAGCCATCGCCGCACTCGGTCTCGTGCGGCGCCGGCAGGCAGATTGCGCCGATCTCTACGGGCGCAGCCGCCCATTGCGTGCCGGGCGCAGGCCCTTCATGGGCGGGCTTCGTCTCGCGCACGCGCGCCACGGCCACCGTGCCATCGGGCAAGGTGGAATGGATGTCGAAATCGTCGGCCAGCCGGCGCACCGCGCCCAGGCCGGTGCCGGGCGTGCTGGCGGAGGAATGGCCGTCCTGCATCGCGAGCGCCACATCGGGAATGCCCGGCCCCTCGTCGATGGCAACGATCTCGACTTCGCGCCATGCCGTGCGTTGCGCCACCAGCAGGCGGCCGCCCTTCGCATGGCGGTGCAGGTTCGTGCCGAGCTCGGTCACCACCAGCGCGAGCCGGCCCGTATCGACTTCGCCCCAGCCCATGTCCGACGCAGCGCGCGCCGCATGGCGGCGTACCTCGCCCACGCGGCTCGCGTCGTCGATCGAGAACGCCCGGTGGGTCCAGCCCGAGTCCACGCCGGCTATTTCCACTTGGTGATGCTCACGCGCGTCCCTGCGCCGGGCGTCGACGAGATGTCGAAATCGTTCACCAGCCGCTTGCTGCCCGGCAGCCCCAGGCCCATGCCGGTGCCACTGGTCCAGCCATCGGTGAGTGCGAGTGCGATGTCGGGGATGCCCGGGCCTTCGTCCTCGAAGTGGAGCGTGATTCCGCGGCGTCCGTTGCGCTCGGCGAACTCCCAGCGCATGCGTCCCCCGCCGCCGTGGATCAGTGTGTTGCGCGAGAGCTCGCTGGCGGCGGTGACCATCTTGGTCTGGTCGACGAGCGAGAGCTTGAGCTCCTGGCACAGCGCGCGGACCATCTGCCGGCTTGCAACGATGTTCTGCTCGTCCCGCAGTGGCAGGCTGCCGGTGTGTTCAACGGCCAATCGCGTTCTCCCGCCGGGCGCGCCGCAGGAGTTCCATGCCGCGCTCGACATCGAGCGCCGTCTTCACGCCGTCGAGCGACAGGCCGAGCTCGACCAGCGTGATCGCCACCGCCGGCTGCATGCCCACCACGACGGTGGTGGCCGAGAGGATGCGCGCGATGCCGGAGATGCTCGTGAGCATGCGCCCCACGAACGAATCGACGATCTCGAGCGCCGAGATGTCGATCATGACGCCCGACGCTCCGGTGGCGGCGATGCGGTTGGCCAGGTCGTCCTGCAGCATGAGGGCGGTCTGGTCCTGCATGTCGACCTGGATGGTCACCAGCAGGGTGTCGCCCATGCGAAGAATGGGTATGCGGTCCATCGTGGGTGCTTCAGCCCTCGCGCGAGATGCGCCAGCCGGCCTGCTGCAGCGCGAGCGCAAGCGCGTCGGCCAGCGTGGCCTTGGTGCGCACGCCCTGCAGGTCGATGCCCAGGTGCACGATGGTCTGGGCGATCTGCGGACGGATGCCGCTGATGATGCAGTCCGCGCCCATGAGGCGGATGGCCGTGACCGTCTTCAGCAGGTGCTGCGCCACCAGCGTATCGACCGTCGGCACGCCGGTGATGTCGATGATCGCGAGTGAGGAGCCGGTCTCCACGATCTTCTGCAGCAGGGCTTCCATGACCATCTGCGTGCGTCCGCTGTCGAGCACGCCGATCATCGGCACCGCCAGCACGCCCTCCCATAGCTTGACGACCGGGGTCGACAGTTCGAGCAGTTCCTCCTGCTGGCGGCGGATGATGTCCTCGCGTGCGATCTGGAAGGTCGCGACCGTGTGCTGCGCCAGCCGGTCGACGGCCGTCGACAGCGCCCACAGGGCGGTGCCCATTGCGCCCGGTTCGGCAGCCAGACGACGCTGGACCGCTTCGAACAGCGGCTTCTTGAGCGCCAGCACGAACATGCTTGTGTCGCCCGCCGACTGGCCCTTGGCCGCGCGCGACCTCGACAGTTCCGCGAGCGCGTCGCGCAGCGGCGCCCAGGCGGGCGCGTCGAAGCGCGCGGGGTCGGCATCGGCCTGCAGTCCCTCGTGCAGCCGGCGCACGATCTCGCTTGCCTCGGCCTGCGTATTGCGGCGAACCGCGGGATCGCTCAGGCCGGCTTCGTCGAGCCAGCCCGCGACGATGCCCTGCTCTTCCTCGCTCAGGAGGGCCAGCAGCACCTGGTGGTCGTTCTTCATGAGTTCCTCTGTCGTTCTATGTGTGCGTGAAACCCGAGGCTGCAAGAAAGGAAGCAACCGCTGCAGGCCCGGCGGGCCGTTTCACGGCATCGATCGTAGCCGGGCGCGGGCATGTCCTGCGCCTCCATGAAAAGCCCGAGTGCGCATTTTTCTGTAGGCGAATTCCTGCACGACGATCTCTCCGGTAGCGCGGTGCCGATGCGGCCTCGTCCTCGTTGCGAACGAGGCGCCCTCCTCAGGTGCGCATCGCGCGCGCCTACAAACCCGCGCGGTCCGGCTGCGTACAAAGTCCACAAGCCAACAGACAACAGAACGAAGAAGGAGCTCGGGCGATGACGCTGCAGCAGACGATCGAAAAATTCAGGCGTGTCGATGCCAGCCGCGCCGACTATCCGGGTGAACATCTTGCGGTGCTCGGTGCCGGCGTGCTGTTGTTGCTGGCCGCGGGCCGCAGCCGCTCGTTCCTCACGCGCATCGTGGCCGGTGCGGCTGGTGGTGCGCTGATCGCGCGGGCCGCCAGCGGCTCGGGCGGCATCGCCAAGCTCGCAGGCGTCATGCAGTCCGGGGGGCTCGGATGGCCACGGCGCTGACCTTGCGCGGCGCCGAGGGCGCCCAACTGCGTTGGTGCCTGGCGATCGGCGGGGCCGTGGTGCTCGTGGCCATGTATGTGTTCTATGCGACGCTGACGGACATCGTGCGCGAGAGCGTCGCCCGCGTGCCGCGCCTGCCGCCGTCGATCATCGAAGTCCACAAACCCACGCCGCCGCGCACGCTCGAGACAGCCGACGCGGTCTCGCTGCCCGAGGCGGCCCGCGTCACACGCCATGCGTATCCCGCATCGCTGGCCACGCCCGCTTCGCACAGCACGCCTGTGCGCAGCACCGTGAGAACGGCCCCGGCCGCTGTCATCGAAGTTCACAAGTGCGCCGGCCCCCACGGGGCGAGCTATTCCGACGGCCCTTGCCCCGCTGGCGCGCATGTGGACACGCTGCGGCTGCCTGGCGCTCCCGGCAGCACCGCCGCGGCCCAGCTTTGAGCAGCTTGTGCTGCGGCGCCAAGACGCGCATGGCCTGCAAGGCAAACGGGTACGATGCGGCGTTCTTCCCATGACATCCGATCAGCCCGACCCACCCCACCCCCTGCAGCGCCTTGGCGCGGCGGCCGACGCGCCTCCGAGCGAAGCGGTCGGTGAGTTCCTCGCGGCGTGCGCGGCCGACGGGCTCGACGCGGCACTGGAAGCGCTGAACCGGCGCGTGCTCCATCGCTACACCGCGATCTACCGGCTCGAGGGCGCCGTGCTGCGCAACGTGGCGCTGGTCGACAAGGCGCAGCAGATGCGCCCGGAGTTCCTCGCTGAAGTGCCGCTGGCCGCAAGCTTCTGCCAGTTCGTGCTCAGGGACGGTGTGTTCCTCACCGCCGATTCCGCCGGTGACGACAGGCTCGACGGCCATCCCTACAAGGGCGTGATGGTGGCGTACCACGGGGTGCCGATCCCTGACGAGGACGACAAGGTGTTCGGCACGCTCTGTCACTTCGATGTCGAGGAGCAGCCCTTGAGCGACGCAGAGTTCGGCAACCTGCAGAACATCGCACGCGTGGTTCGTCCGTACCTTTAGCTCAGGCCGAGCGGCCGTCGTGCAGCGTGACCGGCACCGCCTGCAGGTCGATGCCCTCGATGCAGCGGATGTTGATGGCCGCCATTTCGCCGCCCGCGGGCGACCTGCCCTCGCCGTAGGGGTGGATGCCGCAGGCGCGGCAGAAGCGATGCCGGATCGCATGCTTGTTGAACAGGTAGGTGCCGGCGTTCTCGTCGGGGGTCAGCAGGCGCAAGGCGCTCCGCGGCACGAACCACAGCAGCGAACCCCTGCGCTGACACATCGAGCAATTGCACGACAGCGCCGAATCGATCGCGCCCTCCACCTCGAACTTCACTTGGCCGCAATGGCAGCTGCCGATGTGCTTCGTGGCGGGTCCGGTGTCTTCCATGGGGATGCTCCTTCAATTACTAAACCTTGTGGTTGAGTATCGAGGGCGCCCCTGCCCTTGTCAAGCGAACGCCGCGGGTCATGGCCTCGCTGTTGCTGCTGTTGTGGATCGCGGCCCTTGCCGGTGCCGCGCCCGAGGCGCTCGAAGCGCTCGAAGCGCTGGCACGCGACGGCCGCTGGGCCGACCTGCACGACTGGACCGAGCGAGTGAGCGGTCCTCCGCCGGCCCTCCGGCGCCGGGAACCGGCTCAGCCCAGCACGGTGCGGGCGATCAAGCCCAACTGCACCTCGGCGGCGCCGCCGAAGATGGTGAATGCCCTGCTGTTGCAGTACTCGGGCACCAACGTTGCCGTGGCGGCCCGCTGGTCCGGCGGGTCGCTGCGCCAGCGCAGGCTCTCGCTGCCCAGCGCCTCCACACCCAGTTCACCGATCGCCTGCTTCAGGCGGCTGGCCCGAAGCTTCAGGATCGAGGAGACCGGCCCGGGGCTCGCCCCGGGTTCGATGGCGCCCATCGTGCGCAGCTCCAGCCATTCGAAGGTGTCGAGGTCCGATGCCACTTCGCCGAACCGGCGCAGCAGCGCGTCGCCGGCCGTGCCCGGGGCCTGAAGCACCTGCGCGACGCGCTTGAGCTGCGCGCGCAGCCGGGGGCTGAAGATGCCCGCGCCGCGTTCGAACTCGAGCAGATACTTGGCGCATTCCCATCCTGCGTTCTCCTCGCCGACGCGGTCGGCCTTCGGCACGCGAACGCCATCGAAGTGGACCTCGTTGACCTCGTGGTCGCCGCCGATGGTCTCGATGGGTCGCACGCTGATGCCCGGCAGCGCCATGTCGACCAGCAGAAAGCTGATGCCCTGCTGCTTCTTTCCCTCGTTGCCGGTGCGCACCAGCGCGAACATCCGGTTGGCGCGGTGGGCGTAGCTGGTCCAGATCTTGGTGCCGTCTAGCACGTAGTCGCTGCCGTCGCTGCGCGCCTGCAGGTTCAGCGAGGCCAGGTCGGAGCCGGCATTCGGTTCGGAGAAGCCCTGGCACCAGTAGTCCTCGCTCGAAAGGATGCGGGGCAGGTAGCGCTGCTTCTGCGCCTCGGTGCCGTAGCGCAGCAGTACCGGCCCCACCAGCCGCACGCCCATGGGATGCACCAGCGGCGCGCCCGCCAGGGCGCACTCGGTCTCGAAGATAAAGCGCTGGAGCGCGCTCCAGCCGGTGCCGCCCCAGGCCTTGGGCCACAGCGGCACGAGCCAGCCCTTGGCTTGCAGTGCCTCCTGCCAGGGCGTGGAGATCTCGGGCGCCGGATACATCGAGGTCGTGACGCCCTGCCCTTCGCGCATGGCTGCCGTCAGGTGCTGCGCGAGAAAGTCGCGCACTTCGTCGCGAAACGCCTGCTCGGCGGGGTCGAGGTCGAGGTTCATGGGCTGGCTTCCGTTGCCAATGGACGGCACTCTGGGAGCGCCTGGCTTTGCGCGAAGGCGCCGTTGTCGATGAGCGACTTGCCAAGATGAAGTGCGTGCGATGCGGCATCGCCGTCCTGCTGGCCGAACGCCAGCAGCAGCCGGAAGGTCGCCGCGATCGGCAACGCTTCGCACACGCCCATCGCGCCATGCAGCTGCACTGCCTCCTGCGCAACGTAGCGCGCCGCGCGAACGACCTTGGCCTTGACGAGCGCCGCCTGTTCGATGCCGGCGTCCGTGCTCGACGCGAGGCGCATGGACGCGAGTTCGCAGGCGGCCTGCGCCTCGGCGCAATGAACGGCCATCTCGGCCAGGCGGTGCTGCACCACCTGGAACTGCGAGAGCGACTGGCCGAACTGCCGCCGCTGTTGCGTGTATTCGGCCGTTCGGTCCAGTGCCGCCTGCATGGCGCCCGTGGCCTCCCACCCGAGCGCCACGATGCCTTCGGCCAGCACGCGGTGGATCCGGCCGGCGGCGTCCGAGGCCTCTTCGCCCCCGACCCGTTCGGCTGCGACCGCGTCGAACGCGATGTCGGCGGCGCGGCCACCCGCCGTGGTGTCGTACGCGTCCATCGCGACGCCCTGCGCGGCAGGGTCGACCAGGAAAACCGCCGCTTCCTCGCCGGCGCTGGCCGTCACCAGCCAGCGCGTGGCACCCGGTGCCGAAAGCACCTGACGCTTGCAGCCGCTCAGCTGCCAGCCGCCCGCGGTGCGGCGCGCCGTCGTCGTGCGCGGGCCCCATGGCAGCCGGTCGCCGGGCTCGGTGTGGGCCAGGGCCAGGCGCGCATCGCCGCTGGCGGCGGCGCCCAGCCATTGCGCTTGCTGCGCGGGCGTGCCGGCCAGCGCCAGCATGCGCCCGGCCTGCAGCACCGACGCGTGCCACGGCTCGACCACGAGGTGACGGCCGAACGCCTGCATCAGCAGGCCGACCTCCAGCGGTCCGAGGTCGACGCCGCCGGCGGCATCCGGCAACGGCAGGCCGAGCCAGCCCATGTCCGCGAACGCCCGCCAGGCGCCGGGCGCGCCACCGTCGCGGTGCACGCCGGCTTCGCGCTGCCGGAAGTCGTAGTGGTCGGCCAGCCACGCCAGTGCGCTCGACTGGAGCATGGCCTGCTCTTCGGTGAGCGCGAGCCTCATGCGCACGCCCCCGTGTTGCGGATCCACGCCATCAGTTCGCCTTGATCTTCGCGCTGGAGATGACACGCTGCCACTGTTCGATGTCGCGGCGCAGGAAGGCCTCGAACTCGGCGGGCGAATTGCCGATGATGTCCAGGCCCCACCCCTTGAAGCGCTCGCGAAGTTCCGGGTCCTTCAGGATCTCGATGATCTCGCGGTGCAGCCGGTCGACCACCGGCCGGGGTGTTCCGGCCGGTGCCACCAGGCCCAGCCAGGGCATCGCTTCGTAGCCCGGCAGCCCGGACTCGGCGACCGTCGGCAGCTCGGGAATCGAGGGTGAGCGCACGGCCGTGGTCACTGCCAGCGCGCGCAGCTTGCCATCGTTGATGAAGGGCCTCGACGAGCCGAGAGCGTCGAACATGACCGTGACCTGGCCGCCGACCAGGTCGGTCAGCGCCGGACCGCTGCCCTTGTACGGCACATGCACGATGTCGATGCCGGCCATGCTCTTGAACAGCTCCCCTTCCAGGTGCGTCGAGGTGCCGGTGCCGGTGGACGCGTAGTTGAGCTTGCCGGGGTTCTTCTTCGCATAGGCGATCAGCTCGGCCACCGAGTTCATCGGCAGGCTCTTGTTGACTTCGAGCACATGGACCACCGACGCGACCTGCGTCACCGGGGCGAAGCTCTTCACCGGGTCGTAGGCGACCTTCTCGTACAGCATCGGTGCGGTGCCGAGCGACGACGCTGCCAGCAGCAGCGTGTACCCGTCGGCAGGCGCGCGCGCCACATGGTCCGACGCGAGCACCGTTCCCGCGCCGGGCTTGTTCTCCACGATCACCGGTTGGCCCAGGCGCGGCGACAGCTTTTCCGCCAGCGCGCGCGCCAGGATGTCGGTCACCCCGCCGGGCGGGAAAGGAAGCACCAGCCGCACCGGCTTGTCCGGATAGCCCTGGGCATGCGCCGCCAGCGGCACCAGCAGCGCCGCTGCGCCGGCCATGCACATTGCCGCCACGGCCTTCGTCACGTTCCGTCTCTTCATCGTCGTCTCCTGTTGTGAATCTCAGCGGGGCGGAGCCGCCAGCACCAGCGCATCGAGCGCGACGGCGCCCTGGCCTGCGGCACGCACCTGCAACGGGTTGATCTCGAGCGCCTGGACCTGCGCGCCCAGCGCCTGGGCGGCATCGCACAGCGCGGCAATGCCCGCGCTTGCGGCCTCGACGTCGGCCAATGGCCGCCCGCGAAAGCCGTCGAGCAGCGGCCAGGTCTTCAGTGCGCGCAGCATCTCGCCGACCATGGCGGCGTCGACCGGCAACAGACGGTGGCTCGCATCGCGGTACAGCTCGGTCAGCACACCGCCGAGCCCGACGGTGAGCGCCGGCCCGAACACCGGGTCGTGCGTGACGCCGGCGATCAGTTCCGCCACACCGCCCGCCGCCATCGGCTGCACCAGCACGCCGTCTATGGCGGCGTCCGGATGGTGCCGGCGTGCGTTCGCCAGCACTTGCGCGCAGGCCGCGCGAAGCGCCGCCTCGTCGCGGAGGTTCAGCCGCACCGCGTCGGCCTCCGTCTTGTGCGCGATGTCGGCGCTGAGCACCTTCAGCGCCACGGGCCAGCCCAGCGCGCGGGCCGCATCGAGCGCCGCGTCCGCGTCGGCGCAGGCCCGCCCGGGCAGCGTGGGCACGCCATGGTGCGCCAGCAGCTGCACCGTCTCGTGCTCGTTGAGCCGGGCGGGCAGCATGCCGGCCGCGTCGTGGCGGGGCGCAGACGCGCGCAGGGCCGCCCAGCGCGCCGCGGCGTCGCGACGCGATTGCCACAGCAGGAACGGCGCCAGGGCCTGGGTCGCGCGGCCGAGATCGTCGAACACCGGCACGCCGCCGGCCGCAAGACGCTCGCGCGAGGTCGCGGCGCCGGTGTCGATGGCGACGAACAGGCGGCGATGGCGCGCGCTGGCATCGATCAGCGCGTCGGCCATGCGGTCGAGCATGTACCCCGGCGCGTAGACGACCACCGCATCGACGGCATCGCTCTTCGCCAGCTCGGCAAGGATCGTCTGCACGAACGCGGGGTTGTTGACCACGTTGCCCGTGACATCGACCGGGTTGGACACCATGCCGTAGTCGGGGATGCCTTCGCGCAGTGCCTTCTGCAGCGCCGGGGGCAAGGTCGGCACGTCGAGCCCGGCGCCGATGAACTTGTCGGCGAGGATCGCGCCGAGCGCACCCGACATCGTCACGATGGCCACCCGCTTGCCGCCCTCTCGGGCCCGAAAGCCGCTGAGGTACGCGAGATCGGCCATCTGCGCGAAGTCGGTGCCCCGGATCACGTTGAGCTGCTCGAAGGCCGCGCCGTACAGCGCCAGGTTGCCTGCCAGCGCGGAGGTGTGCGAGCGCACCGCCTCGGAGCCCTTGTCGGTCTCGCCGGCCTTGTAGATCACCAGCGGTTTGCCTTGCGCCGCGAAGCGCAGCGCGGCGTCGACGAAGCGCGGGCCGTTGCGCAGTTGCTCTACGTAGCCGATCACGCAGTCGGTGTGCACATCCTCGGCCAGGTACGCCAGGTACTCCGAGAACTCTAGCGTCGCCTCGTTGCCGGTGTTGATGAAGTGCGACACCGGCACGCCGAGCCGGCGGATGAGTGCGAACACCGCCGAGCAGACGTTGCCGCTCTGCGTCAGCACGCTCACGCGGCCCGGATCGCTCTGCGGCGGCACGTTGCGAAAGACCGAGGCGAATGCGGTGTGGGCCTGCAGGTTCAAGTTGGCGAAGCCCATGCAGTTGGGGCCGGCCACCACCATGCCCGTGCGTGCCACGAAACTTTCGAATTCGGCCTGCAGTGCCGCGCCGCTGCCGCCCGCTTCGGCAAAGCCCGCGGCGTAGACGATGGCCGCCCGCGCGCCCTTCGCGTGGCAGCGCTCGAGCATGGCCGTGACGTCTTCGGCGCCGATGGCAAGCACCACCAGATCGGGGGCTTGCGGCAACGATTCGATGTCGGGGTAGCAGGTGTAGCCGAACACTTCCTCGTACTTCGGATTGATGGGGAACACCTGGCCGGCATAGCCGAAGTGGCGCAGCAGGTCGAGCGGCATGCCGCCGATGCGGGCGGGGTTGTTGCTGGCACCCACCAAGGCGATCGATCGCGGCTGCAGCAGTGCGTCGAGCCGGTGGGCGCCGGGCTGCATCTGGCGTGCGCTCACTTGGTGGTCCCCTTCTGGATCGCGTTCGAAAGCCCTGCCTCCTTGGTGCGCCGGTACTCCTCGCTCACGTGGCTGAGCTGGTGCACGTCGAAGTGCGACGAAAGCGCCTGGCGCATGCCCTGCACATCGACCGAGCGGTTCAGCGACTTCTTCAGCACGCGCAGCGCGAACGGCGGTGCGGCGGCGATGCGCTGCGCGAGCGCCATCGTCTCCGCGTCCAGCCGGTCGTTCGGCGCGATGCGGTTGACCATGCCGATCTCCTTTGCATCGGCGGCCGAGAGCCGCTCGCCCGTGAACAGGAACTCCTTCGCCCTGCGCAGTCCCATCACCCAGGGATGGATCAGCACCTCGGTGGCCGCCGCGCCCATGGTGTGCGTCACCGGATCGGAGAAGAAGGCGTCTTCCGAGGCCACCACCAGGTCGCACATGTTGGCCACCATGAAACCCGCGGCCACGCAGGCGCCCTGCACCTGTGCGATGGTGGGCTTCGGAAAGTCCCAGATGCGCATGCAGTAGCCGAAGTAATGCTGCTCCTCGTAGGCCCAGCGTTCTTCCACCGTGAACTGCGCGCGCTCCGCCTCGGCCTGCTTCAGGTCATGCCCGGCGGAGAAATGCGCGCCCTTGGCGGCGAGTACGACGACCCGGGTTTCGGTGTCGCGGCGTGCGTCTTCGAAGGCCGCGTCGAGCTGGTCGAGCATCTGCTGGCTTTGCGCGTTGCGGGCCTGCGGCCGATTGAGCCAGATGCGGCGGACGGCGCCGGCCTGCTCGATCAGAAGAAGGGGTTCGCTCATGAAGGGTTCCTGACGTTGTGGACGCCGATGCTCGGCGCGTTATGCTCACATCGCGATCAGGACCTGCAACTTTTCCCACATCATGAGCAAACCTATGGAAACCCCGGGGGCACAGAACATGCGCCGCTCGCTTGCCGTTCTGCGCGTGCTCGGCGCGCACCACGAAGAGGGACTGGTGGTCAACGACGTGGTCGCGCTCACGTCGCTCGAGCGCTCGACGGCGCACCGGCTGCTGACCTGCCTGGTCGAGGAACAGTTCGCAGAGCGCGATCCGGCCACGCGCCGCTACCGGCTGGGCCTCGAGGCGATGCGGCTCGGATTCGCGTCGCTCAAGCGCGCGCCGCTGGTCGCTTCGTACCAGCCGGTGCTGCAGCGGCTGGCCCGCATCTCGGAAGACACCGTGTTCCTCCTCGCACGGCAAGGCGACTACACGGTCTGCCTGGCGCGCGAGGACGGCGCCTTCCCGGTCAAGATCTTCAGCACCCGCGTCGGCGATATCCGACCGCTGGGCATCGGCGTGGCGGGCCTGGCCATCCTGGCTTCGGCGCCGGACGACGAGATCGCGCGCATCACGGCGCAGCACGCCCCCGCGTTCGACGCGGCCGGCTTGACGCCCCTGCAGAGGAGCAAGGCGATCGCGCGCACCCGGCGCACCGGGTTCTCCGAGCTCGTGGACACGGTCACCGAAGGCGTGGCCGGCGTCGGGGCGGTGATCCCCGACGCGGCCGCGCCGTTCGCCGCAATTTCCATCGCGGCCATCAAGCCGCGCATGTCGCCGGCACGGCGCATCGAACTCGGCAAGCTCCTGATCGAGACGCTCTCCGCGCCGGAGCGCTCGACAGTGCCCGCCTAGGCGCGGGCACGCCGTCAGTCGTTGCCGAACATCGGCTTGCGCTTCTCCACGAACGCGCGCACCGCCTCGCGGTGGTCGCCCGTCATGTGGGCGATGGCCTGGTAGCCGGCCGACATCTCGAGCAGCGACTCGAGCGTGCTGCGCTCGCCTTCGCGCAGCAGGCGCTTGGTCATGCGCAGCACGCCGCCGGGGTTGGCGGCAATGCGCGCGGCGAGCGCGAGGCTTTCTTCCATCAGCCGCTCGTGCGGCACCACGCGCGACACCAGGCCACAGGCGAGGGCCTCCTGCGCGCTCAGCGCGTCGCCGGTGAATGCCATCTCGCAGGCCTTCGACATGCCCACCGCGCGCGGCAGCAGCCATGCGCCGCCGTCGCCGGGCACGATGCCGACCTTCACGAAGCTCTCGGCGAAGGTCGCCTTCTCCGAGGCGATGCGGATGTCGCACATGCAGGTGAGGTCGAGGCCCGCGCCCACCGCCGGGCCGTTGACGGCGACGATGACCGGTACGTCGAGGTTGTAGAGCGCCTTGGGCAGGCGCTGGATGCCGTTGCGGTACTCCTCGCGGATCACCTCGGGCGAGAGGCCTTCCTTCTCGTAGCGCTGCATGTCCTTGACGTTGCCGCCCGAGCTGAACACGGGGCCTTCGCCGGTGAGCACGACCACGCGGATGCCGCGGTCGCGCGTGATCTCGTCGCACGCCGCGACGATCTCTTCGACGGCGGTGTTGCCGGTGAGCGCGTTGCGGGTCTCGGGCTGGCTCATGGTGAGCGTGAGGATGGCGCCGTCGCGCGCGGTCTTCAGGAATCGGGTCATGGGGGCGTCCTTGTTCTCAAACGGGATCGGTGGTGTCACGCACGAGTTCGAGCGCCAGGCCCTGCCGCTGGTCGACTAGCTCGCTGCCCAGCACGTCGTGCCAGAAAGACTCGGACCCGCCGGCCTGGCGCCAGGCGTGCAGCCGGCGGGTGTACATCTGCAGGTCGAACTCGGCAGTGAAGCCGATGGCGCCGTGGATCGAATGGCTCAGCGCCGCCACCTCGAGCGCGGCCTCGCTGGTGCGCGCCTTGGCGATCGCCACGCGCAGCCGGTCGCCGCCGCAGCCCAGCTGCGCGGCCATGCGGGCCGCGAACACGTGCTCCGAGATCACGCTGAGCTGGTGCTGGATGGCCTGGAACTTGCCGATGGGCCGACCGAACTGCTGGCGCTCGTTGGCGTACCGCAGCGTGCGGGCGAACACGCTGCCCAGCGCGCCAGCCAGCTGCGCGGCCAGCAGGCCGGCCTGCAGCACACGCAGGTCCGCCGGCGCGAAGGCCTCGGGCACGGACAGCGCGGCGGTGAGAGCCGGCGCGGGCCACGAGAGCGTGGCGTCGAGCGCCGAAATGGCGCCCGCCGACGCGGCGGCATCGACCGGCAGAAGGCGACAGGTGCGGCCGGCATCGCCGGGCACGGCGACCTCGGCGAGCACCCAGTCGGCGACGCGGCCGCCCATGACGCGGTCGCACACCAGCATGCCATCGGCACGCACCCGGCCTTGCGCCAACGCGATGCTGCCCGCAGGCCGCGGCAGCCCGGTGCGTGCGAGCAGCGCGCGCGCCACCATGGTTTCGGCGAGCGGCACGGGCACCACGAATTCGCCGCAGAGTTCGATGAGTGCGAAGGCGTCGGGCAGCGAGAGCCCGGTGCCGCCTTCTTCCTCGGGCAGCAGCGTGTCGGCAAAGCCCGATGCCTCGATCGCCTGCCACAGGCCTGCGGCCGAGGCGCCGCCCTCGATATGGCGCACGGCGTCGAGGCTGCAGTGATCGGTGAGCATGGCGCGCAGGGCGTCGATGTAGATGTCGTCCATCGGTTCGTCTCTTTCTGCTTCTTCTCTTGCGCTCAGCGCAGGCCGAGGCCGCGCGCGATCATGCCGCGCAGGATGTCGCGCGTGCCGCCACGCAGCGAGAACGAGGGCGCCACTTGCGTCACGTAGTCGAGCGTGTGCAGCAGCGCGAGCGGAATGTCCTGCCCGTCGCGCGCATACAGGTCGTCGGCGATGGCGGCCGGAATCAGCTGCTCGACGCCGGTGCCCAGGTCCTTCACGAGCGCCGCCTCGACGACCGGGCTGCCGCCCTGCGCCACCTTCTCGGTGACGGCAATCGACATCGCGCGCAGCGGCGCGAGCTGGCCGAGGATCTTGCCGGCCAGCCGCACCGATGCGGACGTGCGGCCGGCGGGGGTGCGCACGAAGGCGAGCCATTCGTCGAACAGCACGATGCTGGAGTAGAGCCGCTCGGGCCCGCTGCGCTCGAAGGCCAGCTCGGCCGTCACCTGCTCCCAGCCCTTGCCCTCCTCGCCGATGAGCGCGTCGGGTGCGAGCGCCACGTTGTCGAAGAAGACCTCGCAGAAGTGCGAGTCGCCCGAGAGGTCGGTGATCGGCCGCACCGTCACGCCCGGCAGGCGCAGGTCGACGATGACCTGCGACAGCCCCTTGTGCCGGTCCTGCGCATCGCCCGACGTGCGCACCAGCGCGATCATGTAGTGGCAGTGGTGGGCGTTGGTGGTCCAGATCTTCTGGCCGTCGAGCGTGAAGCCGCCTTCGGCCGTGCGCACCGCGCGGGTTCGCACGCTTGCCAGGTCGGAGCCGGCATCGGGCTCGCTCATGCCGATGCAGAAGAACGACTCGCCGCGGCAGATGGGTGGCAGGTAGAACTGCCGCTGCGCCTCGGTGCCGTACTTGAGGATCAGCGGGCCGCTCTGGCGGTCGGCGATCCAGTGCGAGCCGACGGGCGCGCCGAAGTTGAGGAACTCCTCCACCAGCACGTAGCGCGCGAAGGCGCTGCGGCCGCCGCCGCCGTAGGCCTCAGGCAAGGTGATGCCGAGCCACCCGCGCCGGCCGAGTTCGCGGCTGAAGGCGCTGTCGTAGCCCGACCACGACCGGGCGCGCACACGGGCGGGCACGCCCGCCAGCGCCTCCGAAAGAAAGGCCCGCACGGGCGCGCGCAGCGCCTCGTCCTCGGGCGGAATGGCCGTCAGCGACAGCGAGGTCAGGGCACTCATCCGATCACTCCTTCTTTCATCAGATCGGCAATGGCCTCTGGCGCCATGCCCATCACATCGGCCAGCACATCGTGCGTGTCCTGGCCCAGCAGCGGCGGCGCACGGCGGTACTGCACCGGCGTGTGCGACATGCGCAATGGGCTGGCCACCAGCGGTATCTCGCCGGCCACGGGGTGCGTCATCCGGATCTGCGTGCCGCGCGCGCGCACCTGCGGATCGGCGAACACGTCGGCAATGGTGTTGATGGGGCCGCAGGGCACGCCCACCTGTTCGAACAGCGCGATCCACTCGGCGGTGGTGCGCGCCACGGTGAGTTCGCGCATCAGTGCGATGAGCTCGGCGCGGTGCGCGATGCGGTCGGCGTTGGTCCTGAAGCGCGCGTCGTCGACCCACTCGGCGCGGCCGACCGCGCGGCAGAAGCTGCCGAACTGGCCGTCGTTGCCGATCGCCAGGATCATGAAGCCGTCCTGCGTCGGGAAGTCCTGGTACGGCACGGTGTTGGGATGGGCATTGCCCATGCGCTTCGGCGTGCCGCCGTAGAGGTGGTTCATGCCCTGGTTGGCGAGGCAGGCCACCTGCACGTCGAGCAGCGCCAGGTCGATGTGCTGGCCCACGCCCGTGAGGTCGCGCGACTGCAGCGCCGCCAGGATGGCGGTGCTGGCATAGAGCCCGGTGAGGATGTCGGTGAGCGCCACGCCCACCTTCATCGGCCCGGCGCCCTCTTCCCCGTCCGCACGGCCGGTGATGCTCATGAGGCCGCCCATGCCCTGCATCAGAAAGTCGTAGCCCGCGCGCTCCGCGTACGGCCCGGTCTGGCCGAAGCCGGTGATCGAGCAGTAGACCAGCCGCGGATTGATCGCGTGCAGCGCCGCGTGGTCGAGGCCGTACTGCGCGAGGCTGCCGACCTTGAAGTTCTCGATCACCACGTCGCAGCGCCTGGCCATCTCGCGCACCAGCGCCTGGCCTGGCGCGGTGGTGAAGTCGATGGCGACCGACTTCTTGTTGCGGTTTGCGCACAGGTAGTAGGCCGAGTCGCGCGTGTCGGCGCCCTCGCGGTCCTTCAGGAAGGGCGGACCCCACAGCCGCGTGTCGTCGCCGCGCCCGGGCCGCTCGACCTTGATGACCTCGGCGCCCAGGTCGCCCAGCGTCTGGCTGGCCCAGGGGCCAGCGAGCACGCGCGAGAGGTCGAGCACGCGGATGTGCGAGAGCGCGCCGGCGGCGGCCTGCGGCGGCACCGGTGGCGCCTTGCTACTGCTGCTCGACATTGGCCTTGACCGCAATGCGCTTCCACAGCTGGATCTCGGCGGCCTGGAAGGCGCGCATCTCCTCGGGCCCGCCGCGCATGACCTCGGCACCGAGGCGCTCGTAGAACGCACGCGTCTCGGGCAGGTTCGCGATCTTGGTGAGCAGGGTCGCGAGCGTATCGGTCTCGGCCTTGGGCGTCTTGGCCGACACCATGGCGCCGACCCAGGTGTAGGCCGCGAAGCCCGGCAGGCCGGCCTCGCTGGCGGTCGGCACGTCTGGCAGCACGGGCACGCGCTTGTCGGCCGCTACGGCCAGCGCTTGCACCTTGCCGGCCTTGGTCAGTTCCTGCACGCTGGTGATTTCCGCAAAGGCCATGTCCACCGTGCCCGACACCACCGCCATCGCCGCCTCGCCCGCACCCTTGAACGGCACATGCGTGGTGCGGACCTTGGCCGCGTCGTTGAAGAGTTCGGACATCAGCTGGTAG
Source organism: Variovorax sp. Soil_C_39 (assembly GCF_057656815.1). Lineage (NCBI taxonomy): Bacteria > Pseudomonadati > Pseudomonadota > Betaproteobacteria > Burkholderiales > Comamonadaceae > Variovorax > Variovorax sp. Soil_C_39. The sequence continues at coordinate 108,482 of NZ_JBDGJQ010000009.1, read as the reverse complement.
CCGGCCGAGCCCGCACCGTAGTTCAGCACGCCGGGCCGGGCCTTCGCGCCCTCGATCAGCGCCGACAAATTCCTGTAGCTCGAGTTGCCGGGCACCACGACGAGCGCGGGCGACCGCATCATCATCGTGAGCGGCGCAAGGTCGGCCACCGGGTCGTAGGGCAGTTGCCTGAACAGCGCGACGTTCACCGCCAGCGTGGAGTTGCTGCCGACGAACACGGTGTAGCCGTCGGCCGGCGCCGAGAGCACGGCCTTCACGGCGATGAAGCCGTTGGCGCCGGGTTTGTTCTCCACCACCACGGGCTGGGCCGTGAGTTCGGTGAGCTTGCGTGCGAAGTAGCGCGCCGAGGTGTCGGTGCCGCTGCCCGGCGGAAACGGCACGACGAACTTGATGGGCCTGGAAGGAAAGTCCTGCGCATGCAGCGGGGCCCCACCGAGCAGGGCCGCCAGCCACACGAGCGACGCGGCGAAACCGCGATGGAGGAAGGACATGGACATGGTCGGCACCTTCATTCCAGAGTCACGCCGGTGGCCTTGACCACGCCGGCCCAGCGTGCCAGTTCCTTCTTCACGTAGGCGCCGTATTCCTGCGGGGTAGAGCCCAGCGGTTCGGCGCCCTGCACGGCCAGCCGGTCGCGCACCTCCGCCGACTTGAGCGCCTTGACGATCTCGGCGTTCAGGCGCTCCACCACGGCCGGCGGCGTGGCGGCCGGCACCATCACGCCCTGCCATGCGCCCACCTCGAAGCCGGGCATGCCCGACTCGGCCAGCGTGGGCACATCGGGAAACAGCGACATGCGCTTGGCGGTGGTCACCGCCAGCATCTTCATGCGCTTGTCGCGCACGAAGCCCATCACCGAGTTGACCGTGTCGGTCATGAACTGGATCTGGCCGCCCACCAGGTCGACGTCGGCCGGCGCGCTGCCCTTGTAGGGCACGTGCGTGGCCTCCAGGCCGTGCGCCTGCACGAACTGGAAGGCACCCAGGTGCGTCACGTTGCCGTTGCCCGCCGAGCCGTACGAGAGCTTGCCGGGGTTGGCCTTGGCATAGGCCACGAACTCCCTCACGTTGTTCGCCGGAATCGACGGATGGGTCACCAGCGCGAGCGGCACCACGGCCACCAGCGCGACTGGCGCGAAGTCCTTCAGCACGTCGTACGACACGCTCTTGTAGAGCGCCGGGCTCAGCGCGATCGACGAGGTGTTGTAGAGGACGGTGTAGCCGTCGGCCGGTGCCTTGGCGACCATCTGCGCGCCGATGTTGCCGTTGGCGCCGCCGCGGTTGTCGACCAGCACGCTCTGGCCCAGCTGCTCGCCGAGCTTCTGCGCGAGCACGCGCGCCACGAGGTCGGTCGGCCCGCCCGGCGGGAACGGCACGACCAGCGTGATGGGCTTGGCCGGCCAGGCCGGCGCCTGTGCGAAGGCGGCCGGGGCGGCGATCGCGAGCACTGCGGCGGCAGCACTCGCGATCGCCAGCCGGCGGCGCGAAAAGAGGCGGGTTGCTTTCATGGCGGTGTTGTCTCCGTTGTGGTTGTTGGCGGTTCGAAATCAGGCGGATGCGTCCGCGGCGCGGCCCGCGAGCAGGCGCCGCGCGTCGTAGTGCATGACGCATTGGCCGTGCTGGTTGAAGACCTCGATGCGCGAGTCGACGATCGCGCGGTTGCCCTTGGAGGTCGGCCGGATGCCGGTGACTTCGACCACGGCCTCGATGCTGTCGCCCACCCGCACCGGCGCATGGATCTTCTGCACCAGCTCGAGCATGGCCAGGCCGGTGCCCTGGATCATGGTCTGCAGGATGAAGCCTTCCACCAGCGTGTAGGTGAGCGCGGCCGGCACGGGGCGGCCCGCGATGGCGCCGGCTTCGTACTCGGCGTCGATGAAGATCGCCTCCAGCATGCCGGTCACGCCGATGAAGTTGACGAGGTCGGCCTCGGTGATGGTGCGCCGGAAGGTGCGCATGCGCTGGCCGACCGAGAGGTCCTGCCAGGCGAAGCCTTGGCCCAGGCGGGGCAGCGCGCGGTGCGCGGGGGTGAACTGCGGAAGATCGGTCATCGGGAGGTCTCCAGGAAGGTGTCGATGCGTGCGGTGGACCAGCCCGCCGCGGCGAGGCTTTCGCGTGTGTGCTCGCCCAGGCGCGGCGGCATGCGCACCGGCGGGCGCACCCCGTCGAACTTCACCGGCACGCCGGGGAAGCGCATCGCCCCCATGTGCGGGTCGTCCAGTTCGGCGAAGAAGCCCGTGGCCACGAGGTGAGGGTCGGCCGGCAGGTCGTCCAGCGCGCGGATGGGGGCGGCCGGGATCTCCAGCCGCTCGCAGGTGGCCAGCCACTTTGCGGTGCTGCCGCGCGCCACGAAGCTGCCGGCGAGCGCGAGCAGCTCGCCGATGTGGCGCGTGCGCGCGGCCATGTCGGCAAAGCGCGGATCGGACGCCAGCGCCGGCTCGCCGACTTCGGCGAAGAAGCGCTGCCAGTGCTGGGTGGTGTACGGCATCATGCAGATGTGCCCGTCGGCGGTGCGCCAGGGCCGGCGCCAGGGCGTGAGCACGCGCGGATAGCCGGCCGCGGCGAGCGGCGGCTCGAAGTGGCGGCCGTACATGTGCTCGACCAGGTTGAAGGCCACCATGGTTTCGAACATCGGGATCTCGACGAAGCAGCCGCGGCCCGTGCGCTCGCGCCCGAACAGCGCCGCCAGGATGGCCTGCGCCGCGACCAGCGCGCAGGTCTTGTCGGCCGCGATGGTGGGCAGGTAGCGCGCCTCGCCGCCCTGCTGCGCCATCAGGGCCGACAGCCCGGACATCCCCTGGATCACGTCGTCGTAGGCCGGGCGCCCCGCGTAGGGACCTCCTTGCGCAAAGCCGTGCAGACCGGCATACACCAGGCGCGGAAAGCGCGCGGTCAGCGTCTCGGGGTCGATGCCGAGCGCGGCGAGCTTCTGCGGCCGCATGCTGTGCATGAACACGTCGGCATCTGCCAGCAGCGCCAGCAGCGCCTCGCGTGCGGCCGGGCGCTTGAGGTCGAGCACCACGCTCTTCTTGCTGTGGTTGCTGCCGAGGAACACGGCCGACATGCCGGCCTCGGCGGCCGGACCGGTGTGGCGCGTGGAGTCGCCCTCGGGCGGCTCGATCTTGATCACCTCGGCGCCGTAGTCGGCCAGCGTCTGGCTGGCCAGCGGCCCGAACACCACGCTCGATAGGTCGAGCACCTTCACACCCTGAAGGGGAAGCATCGTCTGTTTGTCTCCTGGCCCCCATTCTGGAAAGGGCGCGCTGCGCCGTCCAATATCAAATTCCCGCTCTGTGATACCTTTTGGAGATCATGGACATACGCCAACTGCGCCACTTCATCGCTCTGGCCGAGACGCTCAACTTCCATCGCGCGGCCGAGCGGCTGCACATGGCGCAGCCTCCGCTGTCGGCCTCGATCCGGCGGCTCGAAGAACAACTCGGCGTGCCGCTGTTCGTGCGCAACCGGCGCGGCACCGAGCTCACGCCCGCCGGCGCGGCCGCGCTCGAGAACGCGCGGCGCGCGGTGTTCCACAGCGAGCAGTTCGCGCTCGCGGCGCAGGCCGCTTCGCGCGGCGAGGCCGGCATCCTGCGCGTGGGCTTCGTGGGCTCGGCCACCTATGCGCTGATGCCGCGCGTGCTGCCGCGCTTTCGTGCGCGCTACCCGGGCGTGCACCTGCAGCTGGCCGAGTCGACCACGGCGCGCATCGTCGAGATGGTGGAAAGCGGCGACGTCGACGTCGGGCTGGTGCGCTTTCCGATCGGGCGCGCATGCAAGGCGCGCATCTTCCCGGCGGAGCGCGACGTGTTCATGGCGGCGCTCTCGATCGACCACCCGCTCGCACGCCGCCGGCGGCTCACCCTGGCCGACCTGGCCGGGGAGACCTTCGTGATGTACGGCGCCATGGAGGTGCCGGGCCTGCACGCCGCGGCGCTGCTGGCCTGCCAGCAGGCGGGGTTCATTCCGAACGTGCAGCAGGAGGCGGTGCAGGTGCAGACCCTCATCAGCCTGGTCGAAAGCGGCCTCGGCGTGGCGCTGGTGCCCTCGGTGGCGGCGCGCCACGTGGCGCGCAACATCGTCTTCAAGAAGCTGGCCGGACCGGGCGCGCAGACGGCGATCGGCATCGCGCTCGCGCTGCCGCCCGGCGGCCAGACTTCAGCGGCTCAGCGTTTTCTGGAGAGCGTGCTGGCGCCGGCAGCGGCGGCGTAGGCCCTGCGTTGGGTGCCGAGCCTGTCGTTGTCCAGGTACTGCGCGAGCATGGCCAGGTCGGCCTCGCCGACACCGCAAGCCCGGAAGTGCGATTTCCAGTGGCCCACGACCTGTGCCATCGCCTGGACGATGGCCTTGGCCGCGGGAAGCTTGAGCCCGAAGGCCGCATGTCCGGACAACGCGTTGTCCAGCGTGGAAGCCGAACCGTCACGCCCCACGAGGAGCGCCTGGTAGCCGAGGCCGCTCATGCTCGGCACCATGTCGAACGCGGGCGACAGGGACCAGCTGCCGTCCGCGTGTCGCAGCAGCGCATGGTTCTTTTCATGGTCGTCGGTGTTGTCCATGAGGATGTTGAACACCATGCGCCTGAACAGCTGGGCCTGCTGCTGCGCGATCTCGTTCGCGCGGGCCATGCGCCGCAACTGCTGCGCCAGGTTCGGGTAGCCGTAGGCCTCGCCCACGGCGCGCAAGGCCACGTGCGCAGAAATTGCGTGGATGCGCCAGCCCGCGTCCCGGTCGAAGCGGCGAACCGCGACAGCGTGCCGCGCGCCCACCGGCAGCGCCCGCGTGGGGGCCACGTCGATGCCGCACTGCGCGGCGAGCGTCATCGTTGCATGTTCGATCAGCGGCGTGTCTTCGTCCTCGCCTTCGCAGAACTTGACGAGCCAGGGTTCGCCGTCGATCTCGACGAGCGACTTCGGCCGTGCGCCGCCGAGCGAGACCCCGGGCCGCAGCAGCCGCTGCTCGATGTCTCCAACGGCTTCATTGGCAAGAACCTTGCGGATCACTTCGCCCATCGCCGGAAGATCGCCGAGCGTCGGGATCGGCGATGCGCCCCAGGGGCTGTACGTGTCCGGCAGCTGGCTCACGCCGAGGGCGCCGTAGCGGTCCGCGCCAGCGAAAAGCAGGAACTCGAGCAGCGACATGCGCGGCGACCGCTCGAACTTGCGGATGACCCGCTCACCCCATCGATCGGGCCGCGCATCGTCCACCGCCCCGGCCGCTTCCTGCTTCTGCGAAGGAACGAAGAGCTCGTCGACGAGCGGGAGATCCTCGCTGATCGCAAACCCGTGCCGAAGCCAATGTGCGTCATAGCGCAAGGCCACGCCCTGCCCGCGCAGCGACAGCGAGACCTCGCCCACGCGCACGGGGTTGTGCGGGTCGGTGAGCATCCAGAGCGACAGCCGGTCCGTCGGTTCGTAGGTGCTGCCGTCAGACATGGGTCTTCGCTCCCCGGCGCGTGGCCGTCTGGACGTCGTTTTCCAGCGCGACCAGATCGTGCTTCGGGTCCGCCAATGCCGCCAGGGCCTCATGGCGCCTCATCAGCCAGAGCGCTGTGGCGTAGACGCCCGCCGATACCGTGGGATCGCCTTTTTCCATCTTCGCCAGCGTCGGCACGGAGACGTTCAACCGGGCTGCCCATCCGCGCAGCGACTGCTTGCGGCGCTTGCGCGCGATGGCCAGGTCGTTGCCAAGCTGAGCCAATGCATTCAGCACCACCCCGGGCAGGCTTTCGACGGCGTTCGATCTCCTTGGCATAAAACTATTCTTTCACAAATAAAGAAAATCTGGAAATAATAGTTTCTGTCAGAAGATGGTCGCCTGCCGCAGCACGTCGGTCGCACGCCCTGCGCGCGCGCTCTTCATCGTGGCCGGCGCATGGCCATAGGCTTTGGAGAATGCGCGCGAGAACGCCTCGGCACTGCCGAAGCCGGTGCGCCGCGCCGCGAGCTTCACGGTATCGCCGGCCATCAGGTAGCGCCTCGCGAGCGCCAGGCGCCATGCGCTCAGGTAGGCCATCGGCGTGGTGCCCACGACGGCACGGAAGGTCGACATGAAGCTGCTGCGGGACATGGCCGCACAGTCCGCGAGTTCGTCGACGGTCCACGCCCGCGCGGGCATGTCGTGGATCGACACCACGGCGCGATGCAGCGATGGATGGGCGAGTGCAGCGAACAGGCCGGGCTTCTGCGTGCCCGCGTCCACCGCGCTGCGCAACACCATCAGCACCAGCACTTCGCCGAGCCGGTTCAGCGCCGCGCTGCGGCCGCAACGGCTTTCGGTGGCCTCGGCCATGAATGCAGTGGCCGTGGCCTGCAGCGAGGGCGCACCGTCGAGCGCGACGCTGATCTCTTCAGGCATGGCGCTCATCAGCGGATTGGCTTCGTTGTCGAAATCCACGGCAGCGGCGACCAACGTGTCGGGCGGCAGCTGCGCGAAGCCGCGGGAGCGCAGGAGCATGCGCGCCGCATGCGCCGGCGAACCCGCGAGCACCAGCGCCGCGGTGCCGGCTTCGGCCGGCGACAGAACCGCCACGCGGAGCTTGAAGACTTCGATGAAGGCCGCAAGCCGGTCGAGCTTCGGCGGGTTTGGACTTTGGATCATGAAAGACGGACGTTCCATGGCTTCGAGCATGCGATCTTTGGGCAGCCATGGCAATCCTGCCGAAACCCCAAGGAGCTCCCACCATGTTGATCCCACGCCAACAGGCGCCCGAACTCACCGTCGAGACGCTCGATGCCGGCCGCTTTCGCCTGGCCGACGAAACCCCCGAGCGCATGACGCTCGTGTGCTTCTATCGCGGGCTGCACTGCCCGATCTGCGCCACCTACCTGAAGGAGCTGGAGCGGCTCACGCCCGCCTTTGCCGAGCGCGGCGTGCGAGCCATCGCGATCAGTTCCGATACCGAGGATCGCGCACGTGCCATGGCCGAGAAGATCGGCGCGCAGGCGCTGCGCATCGGTTATTGCCTGCCGCTGGCCGACGCACGCGCATGGGGCCTGTACGTGTCGGCCTCGCGCGGCAAGACTTCGATCGGCATCGAGGAGCCCGCGCTGTTCTCCGAGCCGGGGCTGTTCCTCGTGAAGCCCGACAACAGCCTCTACTATCTGTCGGTCCAGTCGATGCCGTTCGTGCGGCCCGCGTTCGCGGAGATGGTGCAGGCGCTGGATTTCGTCATCAAGAACGACTACCCGGCGCGCGGCGAGCAGGTGCCCGCGTAACGCGTCATTCGCCGGTCGTGCGGGTCGCCTTCCCCGCCAGATGGCCGTCGAGCAGTATGCGTTCGGTCATCGTCCGTGCGCCCCGCAACAGCCGGTCGTCGCCGTCGATGCCGCGGTGGGCGATGGCGCCTTCGAGCAGCAGGAAGATCAGGTCCGCCGCCGTGTCGGCCTCACCGATCTCGGGGTGATCGGCGCGGATCAGTGCCGCAAGGTGGCGCCGTACGGCCTGCTTGTGTGCACGGATCACGCGGTGGCCAGGGTGGTCGGCAGGCAGTTCCCCGGCGGCGTTGATGAATCCGCAGCCGCGGTCGGAGGACTCCGTGTCCTCGGCGTACGACGCCCAGACGGCGAGCACCCGCGAGCCCTTCGACTCGGCGAGGCGCCGCTCCATGCGCTCCCACCACCGCTGATGCCGCGCCTGGAGATACGCCTCGACCAGCCCCTCCTTCGAGCCAAACCGGTCGTACAGCGTGCGCTTGGTGATGCCTGATTCGGCGGCGATGGTGTCGACCCCGACTGCGTGGATGCCGCACCGGTAGAACAGATCGGAGGCGACCTCCAGGATGCGCTGCGCCCCGGCCGTCAGTGCGGGTGTCCGCAGCACGCCGTCAGGATCATGGTCCGGCTTCATCATGGTTCTCTCTTTCGCCATGGCTTTCCTCCCTTGTTCGATTGACTTCACAGACCAGTATAGATAACCTCGAGTGGTTTACAGACCTGTGAGATTGGAGCAAAAATGGCGGATCGATGCCTGGAACCGGAACAAGCCGTGGCGGCGCTGCCCGCTCGGCGTCATGACCTTCAGCTCATGGGGGCCGGCGTGTTGCTGATCGCCGTGTGCTACGGCCTGGCTCGATACGCCTACGGCTTCTTCGTGCCGGTCTTTCGGGCCGAGTTCGGCCTCGATGGCGCGACCGTGGGCCTGATCGCCGCTGGTTCGTACGCGGCCTATTGCGTCGCGATCGTCCTGGCCACGATGCTGACGCCGCGCGTCGGCGCCCGTCCCGTGGCCGTGGCCGCCGGCTGTCTCGCGGTCGGCGGCGTTCTCATGGTGGCTTTGGCCCCGAACACCCTGGTGCTCGCAGCGGGCGTGCTCATTGCCGGATCGAGCACAGGCGTGGCCTCGCCTCCGCTGGCCGATGCGGTCGCGCGCACGATGAATACCAACGCGCGCGACCGGATGCAGACGGTGATCAATGCGGCGGCCGGCCTTGGCTTGGCCGTTGCCGGCGCGATCGCGTTGCTCACCCAGGCGCATTGGCGAAATGCGTGGATGTCCTTCGCGGTCGTCGGCACGGCGTCCGTCCTATGGGTTGCGTTCGCCGTCCCCGAAGCAACGCATCGAACGGTGGGCCGGGGTCCGACGAGCGGGCTGCTGCCAAGGCCGCTGCTGCCTGCCGGCGCCGGCCGGCTGATGGCCGCCGCCGCGCTGCTGGGCGTGGCCAGCAGCGCAGTATGGACGTTCGGCCGCGATGTGCTGGTCACCATCGGCGGGATGGGCGAATGGGCATCGACCATCGCCTGGATACTTCTTGGCGGTGCGGGCCTGCTCGGCGCCACCGCCGGTGACTTGGCACGCCGCTTCGGCATTGCGACAGGATGGGTCGCGGGCATGCTGGCACTGGGCGTCGCGACCCTCCTGCTGGCCGCATTCCCGAGCGTCAATGTGGCGGCATGGCTCAGCGCGGCGGTGTTCGGTGCCGTCTACATGATCGTGACGGGGCTGCTGCTGATCTGGGGAACCCAGGTGTACGCCTCTGCGCCCGGCGCCGGCGTCGGACTCGCGTTCCTTGCGCTGTCGCTCGGCCAGGGCGTGGCCGCCCCGCTGATCGGCGGCCTTCTGGAGGGATGGGGCCCACGGCCCGCATTCGCGGCAGCCGCGGCCGTGGCATTCGTCGCGACGCTCGCCCGGCCAAATCGTCGCGCGAGGCACGTCACTGCACGAAGGGCCTGATCTTTTCCAGGAACACCCTGTGCCGCGCCTCGAGTTCGTCGAGGTCGCGCCGCAGCGCCGCCTTATCGAACGGCTCGCCGGCCGCGATCGCGGTCATCCAGCGGTCGTGCTTGTCGCGCTCGCCACGCCAGGTTTCGTAGGCGACGCGGAGTTCGTCCCACTGCACCGTCATGCGTCACCCCCTCATTCATGCATGCGCCAACGCGTCCGCGAAGAGGCGGACCATCTCCCGGTCGAAGGCCGGCAGATCCTGCGGCTTGCGGCTGGTGATCAGGTTGCCGTCGACCACCACTTCTCGGTCGACCCATTTCGCGCCGGCGTTCGTCAGGTCGGTGCGCAGCGACGGCCACGAGGTCAGCGTGCGGCCGCGGACCGCATCGGCCTCGATCAGCGTCCAGGGGCCGTGGCAGATCGCGGCGATCGGCTTGCCGGCGTTCACGAAGTCGCGCACGAAGGCGATGGCCGCCTCCTCGATGCGCAGCGCATCGGGGTTCATCACGCCGCCGGGCAGCAGCAGCGCATCGAACTCGTGCGCGGCCGCCTGCGACAGCGGGGTGTCGACGTTGAACTCGTCGGCCTGCTTGTGGTGCTTCCAGCCGCGCACGACGGTGTCCTTCGGCGACACGATCAAGGTCGCCGCGCCCGCTGCCTCGAGCGCCTTGCGCGGCTCGGTCATCTCGGCCTGCTCGAAGCCGTCGGTCACGAGGATGGCGACCTTGGCGCCGTCGAGCAGGGTCTTGTTGCTGGTCATCGGTGCTCCTTTTCTCGTTCAAAAAAGGGATGTGGCGGGCTTTTCACACCATGCGCTCGCCCAGGAGACTGGCTCGTTGGGTCTGCCTGCCGGTGTGTCGGGTCTGGTGCGCATCGTGCTCGCTGGTTGCTTTGAAGCACCGTTCGGCATCCGCCCCGAGGAGCGCGCCACATCGAGAGACCAGACTGCAATGCCTGCGCGACGCGGTGTGTCAGCGGGACGCCGAAGCGCTGTAGGAAATGCACCCACGAAAGCGCCCACACGGGCGCGTTCGCGTTCAGCCTTCCAGCGCCTCCAGCGGCCCGAAGAACTCGTAGCGCAGCTGCTGCTTCGGCACGCCGAGCGCGAGCCCGTGCGCATAGACCGCCTTCATGAATGGCTTGGGGCCGAGGAAGTACAGGTCGACGTCGCGGTCCTCGGGCAGCGCCTGGGCGATCAGTTCGCGCGTGACGAAGCCGGTCGCATGCGGCTGGTCGACGGCGCGCGGCGCATCGTAGACGTAGAGCGCCTTCACGTTGCGGTGCCGCGCCGCGAGCGCATCGACGCGCGCGCGGAACGCATGCGCACCGCCGTGCCGCGCCGCGTGGATGAAATGCACCGGCCGCCCCGTGTGCGCCACCGCTTCGAGCATGCTCATCGCGGGCGTGATGCCCACGCCGCCCGTCACGAGCACCAGCGGGCGCGCCGCCGATTCGCCGCCCGCGGCCGCGGCGGGCTGCAGCACGAAGTCGCCGCAGGGCGCCTGCACCTGCAGCAGCGTGCCGACGGTGGCCGACGCATGGAGCCAGTTCGAGGCGCGCCCGCCCTCTTCCTTCTTCACGCTGATGCGGTAGAACGGCTTGCCCGGCGCGTCGGACAGCGAGTAGTTGCGCCGCAGCGGCTCGCCGTCGATCGCGAGCACCAGCGTGAGGTACTGCCCCGGCGTGAACGCGAGCAGCGGCCCGCCGTCGGTGGGCTCGAGGTAGAACGACGTGATGATGTCGCTCTCGTCCTCGCGCCGGGCCACCCGAAATTCGCGCGTGCCGCGCCAGCCGCCAGGCTGCGCGGCGTTGGCGCGGTAGACCTCTTCCTCCGCGCCGATCAGCAGCGCCGCGAGCGACTGATAGGCCTCGCCCCAGGCCGCGATGATGTCGTCGGTCGCGGCCTCGCCGAGCACGTCCCTGATGGCCTGCAGCAGGCAGGCGCCCACGACCGGATAGTGCTCGGGCAGCACGCCGAGCGCGGCATGCTTCTGGATGATGCGTGGCAATGCGCCCGCGATCTCTTCGAGGCGGTCGATGTGCTGCGCATAGGCGAGCACCGCACCCGCCAGCGCGCGCGCCTGGCTGCCCTGGGCCTGGTGCGCCTCGTTGAAGAAGGCCTTCACCTCGGGATGGCGATCGAACATGAGCCGGTAGAAGTGGCGGGTGATCGCCTCGCCGTGCGCCTGGAGCGCGGGCACGGTGGCCTTGACAATGGCAATGGTCTGGGGGTTCATCTGAGTGTCCTTCGAACATGGTGACGGATGCCTGTGCACTCTCACGTTGCGTGCCAGCCAGCGGGCGCTCGCAAGTGCCTGCCGCTGTTGGGGATTCTCCAGGCGTGGTCAAATTCGCAACAAACAGGACGTTGTGTAAATGACCACAGAAAGTGTCGAATCGACCACAAACCCCGCTACGGAAGGCCAGCGCTTCCGTGCGCTGCTGGCCGCAGCGCGCGGGCTCGTGCGCTGCGATGCGGCGGCGCTGCTGCGGCTTGAAGGCGAGGTGCTGCGTCCGCTCGCGGTCGACGGGCTCAGCGACGAGACGCTCGGGCGCCAGTTCCCGGTGGCGGCGCATCCGCGCTTTGCGCGCCTGCTCGAGAGCGGGCGCGGCCTGCGCTTTGCGCACGACTGCGGCCTGCCCGATCCGTACGACGGCCTCGTCGCCGGGCAGCCGACGCTGCTGCCGGTGCACGACTGCATGGGCGCGCCGCTCAGGTTGCGCGGCGAGGTGTGGGGCCTGCTCACGCTCGACGCACTCGACCCGGGCACCTTCGAGGCGGTGAGCCCGGCGCAGCTCGACGCGTTGGTCGCGCTGGTCGAGACCGGCATCGAAGCCGCGCAGACCATCGAGGACATGGCGGCGCGTGCCATGCGCGAGCAGGCCGTGGTGCAGGCATTGCGCGCGGGCCGCGGCGCGCCGCGCGAACTGCTCGGCAACAGCCCCGCGATGAAGCAGCTCTGCAGCGAGATCGACACCGTCGCCGTATCGGACCTGACCGTGCTGCTGCTCGGCGAGACCGGCGTCGGCAAGGACCTGGTCGCGCAGCGCCTGCATGCCCGCTCGCGGCGCCACGATGCGCCACTGGTGCAGGTGAACTGCGCGGCGCTGCCCGAGTCGCTGGCCGACAGCGAGCTGTTCGGCCACAAGCGCGGCGCCTTCACCGGCGCGGTGCAGGACCGCAGCGGAAAGTTCGAGCTCGCCGACGGCGGCACCCTGTTTCTCGACGAGGTCGGCGAGCTGCCGCTCGGCGTGCAGGCCAAGCTGCTGCGCGTGCTGCAAAGCGGCGAGGTGCAGCGCCCCGGCAGCGACCGGACGCTCAAGGTCGACGTGCGCGTGATCGCGGCCACCAACCGCGACCTGCCTGCCGCCATCGCGCAGGGCCGCTTCCGCGCCGACCTCTACCACCGGCTCTCGGTGTACCCGCTGGTGGTGCCGCCGCTGCGAGCGCGCGGGCGCGACGTGGTGGCGCTGGCCGGCGGCTTCCTCGAGGAGAACCAGCACCGCCTGGGTGCGCGCAACCTGCGGCTGTCGCCGGCCTCGAAGGCCGCCCTGCTCGCGCACCGCTGGCCCGGCAATGTGCGCGAGCTCGAGCATGTGATCAGCCGCGCGTCGCTCAGGGCCTTCACCGAGCCGCGCCGCGGCGCGCGCTGGACGGCGATCGAGCCGCACCACCTTGCGCTCGATGCGGCCGCGGTGACGGCCGGCGCGGCGGCAGCGCCGGCTGCTGCGGCCGAGCCTCCAGCGGTCGTCACTCCATCCACCGCCGCGGTACCTGCCGGCGGCACGCTGCGCGAAGCCACCGAAGCCTTCCAGCGCGCCTGGCTCGTCGAGGTGCTGGCACGGCACCGCGGCCAAGTGGCCGATGCGGCGCGCGAGGCCGGCATGGACCGCAGCAACTTCCACCGCGCGCTGCGCAAGCTCGGGGTGGCGCGGGCCGAAGCGCCCTAACGCCATAAGCCGCGCTTATGAAAAACGAACCAGCGCGCTGATTCCGCACCTGCGCAACGTTGCAGATACTGGCGCCTCTTCACTTCGAGAGGCCCGCCCTGCGCCCATCCGATCGCCACCTGCAGTCCCCGCCGTCCGCGTCGTCGCAATTGCGCGCTATCGACAGCCATGCGCATGTCTTTCTCGGCAGCCTGCCGTTCTCGCCGCAGGCGCGGCATGCACCCGACTACGACGCCACGTTGGACGCGTACCTGGGCCTGCTCGCTGCACATGGTGTCTCGCACGCCGTGCTGGTGCAGCCGAGCTTTCTCGGCACCGACAACGGCTTCATGCTCGACGCGCTGCGCGCCCATCCGGCGCGGCTGCGCGGCGTGGCGGTGGTGGCGCCCGAGACGCCGTTCGCGCCACTTGCCGCGCTCGCCGAAGCGGGCGTCTGCGGCATCCGGCTCAACCTCGTCGGGCTGCCGCTGCCCGATCTTTCGCAGCCCGCGTGGCAGGCACTTCTGTCGCATGTGCGCCGGCTCGGCTGGCATGTCGAGTTGCACCGCGAATCGCGCGACCTGCCGGCCGTCGGGCGGCAAGTGCTCGACGCCGGTTGCAGGCTGGTCGTCGACCACTTCGGCCGCCCGCATGGCGACATCGCGGCGGACAGTGGGTTCGCGTGGCTGCTTGGCGCCGCAGCGGGCGGGCGCACCTGGGTCAAGCTGTCGGCGGCTTACCGCAACTGGCCCGAGCCGCTCGGCGCCGAGGCCTGCGCCGCAGCCCAGGCCCTGCACACAGCCTTCGGGCCCGACCGGCTGCTCTGGGGCAGCGACTGGCCGCACACCCAGCACCGCGAGCAAACGAGCTACGCACACACGCGCGCCGCACTCGACACATGGATTCCCGACGCCGAAGCCCGACGCCGCATCCTGGTCGACACGCCGGCCGCTCTTTTCGGTTTTTCAACGGAGGCAATGAGCACATGAACACGACAACGAAGAACGACCCGGCGCGGCTGCGCGCCTGGCTACCCGCCGCCTGCATCGGCGCCGCGCTGGCACTCGCGGGCCTGAATGCCGCGGCCCAGGCGTGGCCCGCCAAGCCCGTGAAAGTGGTCGTGAGCTATCCGCCGGGCGGCACCGTCGACGCCGTCGCACGGGTGCTCGCGCCGCGTCTTTCGGCGCGCCTTGGCCAGCCGGTCGTGATCGACAACCGCGGCGGCGCGGGCGGTGCGATCGGCGGCGACGTTGTCGCCAAGAGTGCGGCCGACGGCTACACCGTCCTGCTCGACGCCTCGAACCATTCGCAGAACCCCGCGCTGCGCAGCAAGATGCCGTTCGACACGCTGCGCGACCTGGTGCCGGTGTCGCTGCTGGTGCGCGTGCCGAATGTGCTTGTGGCCAATCCTGCGACGTCGATCACGAGCGTGAAGGACCTCGTGGCGCAAGCCAAGGCCAGGCCCGATCACATCAACTACGCCTCGTCGGGCAATGGCTCGGCGCAGCATCTCGCGGCCGAGCTGTTCAGCGCCATGGCGGGCGTGCGCATGACGCACGTGGCCTACAAGGGCGGCGGCCCGGCGCTCGCCGACGTGATGGCCGGCCAGGTGCCGGTGTTCTTCGGGAGCCTGGCATCGAGCCTGCCCTACATCCAGTCCGGCAAGCTTCGCGCGGTGGCGGTCACCGGCAAGGCGCGCGCGCCGGTGCTGCCGCAGATCCCGACAGTGGCCGAGTCGCAGGGGCTCGCGGGCTACGAGGTCTACGAATGGAACGGTGTGTTTGCTCCGGCGGGCACGCCCGCGCCGGTGATCGACCGGCTCTCCAAGGCGCTGGCCGCGGTGCTGCGCGAGCCCGAGATGCGCGCGCGGCTCGAAGCGATGGGCGCCGAGGTCATCGGCTCCACGCCGGCCGAACTCGACACCTTCCGCCGCGCCGAGATCGAGAAGTGGACGCAGGTGGCGAAGAGCAACAAGATCGAACTCGATTAGGGCGTGAGCATCTGCGCGAACGCATCCGCGAAGGTCGGCCGCGACTTCGCGAGCCACATCGCCGACAGCTCGAAAGGCGGCAGCCCCGCGCCGTCGCGCACCTCGGCATAGCGCACGCCGTCGTGGCGCAGCGCGCGCACCGAGCTCGGCAGCAGCGACCAGCCCAGCCCCGCCGCCACGCACGAGAGCACGGTGAGGGTGCGGTTGGCGTCCTGCACCACGCGCACCTCCTGGCCGGCGGCACGAAAGGCCGCGAGCATCTGCGTGCGCAGCGCCGACATCTGCTGGGTAGGAAACCACACGAGGCCCTGCGCGGCGATGTCGGCGAGATCGACGCAGCCATCGGGCGGCAGCGCGTAGCCTGCAGGCAGGGCCGCCACCAGCCGCTCTTCGCCGAGCCGCCGTTCGTGCACGCGCGCCTTCACGGCCACGGGCGGATGCAGCAGCGCCACGTCGATGCGGCCTCCTTCGAGCGCGTCGACCTGCTCGGCATTGCTCATCTCGCGCAGCGACACGTCGAGCTGCGGATAGGCATCGCGCAGGCGCCGCAGCGCACGCGGCAGCACCTCGTAGACCGCATGGGTGACGAAGCCGATGGTCAGCCGGCCCGCGCGGCCAGCCCCCATCGCGCGGATGCGCTCGGCGGCAGCGTCGCCGTAGGCCAGGCTCGCGCGCACGTCGTCGAGCACTGCGTGGCCCGCATCGGTGAGCGTGGCGCCGCGGCGCGTGCGCGTGAAGAGCTTGATGCCCATTTCGCGTTCGAGCCGGTTCAGCGTCTGCGTGAGGGCGGGCTGTGCCAGGCCCAGTGTCTCGGCCGCGCGGGTCAGGCTGCCGGCCTCGGCAATGGCCACGATACAGCGCATCTGCCGGGTTTCCATGCGGGCATTCTAGGGATGCCGTCCTCCCATTACAGTCCGGGCACGGCGGCGCAGTGCGCGGCCCTTCGAGCAAGAGGCGCATGGACAACATCGAACACCCGACTACGACGACGGACCCGGCGGCATGGATTCACTGATCGCCGCCTCGGCGCGCGCGCTGGCCGCTGGTGATGCGCTCGGCGCGCTCAAGCGCGTGGCGCTGCGCGACGATCCGCCGGCGCTTGCGCTGCGCGGCATCGCGATGGCGCAGCTCGGCGAGCTGTCGCGGGCGCGCGAACTGCTGCGGCTGGCGGCGCGCGGCTTCGGCGCCCATGAGGAACTCGCGCGCGCCCGCTGCGTGGTGGCCGAGGCCGAAGTGGCGCTGGCCACACGCGACATTGGCGATTCACCACGGGGGCTCGCGCAGGCGGCGGCCACGCTCGAAGCGCACGGCGATGCGGCCAATGCGCTGCAGGCGCGGCTCATCGCGGCGCGTCGGCTCTTGCTGCTGGGCCGGCTCAACCAAGCCGCGGAGGCGCTCGCGCGGTTCGTGGATGCGAAGGGGCTTTCGCCGTCGCTCGCGGCGGTGGCAGCGCTCGCAGAGGCCGAGCTCGCGCTACGCTCGCTGCGCGTGGAGGCAGCGCGGGCGGCGCTTGCGCGGGCCCGCGAGGCGGCCGACCGTGCGGGCGTGCCTGCGTTGCGCGCCGAAGTGGCCGAGGCGCAGGCCGTGCTTGAGCGGCCTGCCGCGCGGCGTCTCGCTGCGGGCGGCGAGCAGGCGTTGCGCCTCGACGAGGTCGCGGCGCTGCTGGCATCGGACGCGCTGGTGGTCGATGCCTGCCGCCGCGGCGTCGGTGCCGGCGGGCGATGGCGGTCGCTGGCGCGCCGTCCGGTGCTGTTCGCGCTCACGCGGGCGCTGGCCGAGGCCTGGCCTGCCGACATCGACCGCGAAGCGCTGATCGCGCATGCCTTTCGCATGCGCCTCCCCGACGAGACGCACCGCGCGCGGCTGCGCGTCGAGATCGGGCGCTTGCGTGCGCTCGTGGCGCCGCTCGCGGCCATCGAGGCCACCGCGCGCGGCTTCGTGCTCCATCCGCATGGCGAGCGTGCGGTGGCTGTGCTCGCGCCGCCCATCGATGGCGACCAGGGTGCGCTGGTGGCCCTGCTGTCCGACGGGGCGGCGTGGTCGACCTCGGCGCTCGCGCTCGCGCTCGGCGCGAGCCAGCGCACGGTGCAGCGCGCGCTCGCCGAACTCGAGGCCGAAGGCCGTGTGCGCTCCATCGGCCAGACGCGCTCGCGCCGCTGGCTCGCGCCGTCGCTCGCGGGATTCACGACGATCTTGTTACTCCCCGCTGCGCTGCCGATTGAATAGAGTGGCTCCAGGGCGTCGAACCGGCGCGCACATCAAAGGAGTCAGCAATGAGCAGCAAGACCACCAAGACGGCGACGAGCGGCAGCAGCCACCGCGGCGCCGAACCCACCACGCAGCCCGCCGAGATCGTGCGCGAGTACGGCCCCTTCGAACCCGCGACCTCCGTGGGCGGCGTGACGCACGACGGGCGGCATGTCTGGGCCGCGATCGGCGCGAAACTCGTCGCCTTCGACCCCGCCAGCGGTGAATCGGCGCGCGCCTTCGACCGCGCCGCCGACGCCGGTACCGCGTTCGACGGCACGCACCTCTACCAGATCGCCGAAGCGCGCATCGACAAGATCGATCCCGCCACGGGCCGGGTGCTGGCCTCGATCCCCTCGCCTGGCGCCGGCAGCGATTCGGGGCTCACCTGGGCCGAAGGCAGCCTCTGGGTCGGCCAGTACCGCGACCGCAAGATCCACCAGATCGACCCCGCCACCGGCGCGGTGAAGCGGACCATCGAATGCACGCGCTTCGTGACCGGCGTGACCTGGGTCGACGGCGAGCTGTGGCACGGCACCTGGGAAGGCGACGAAAGCGACCTGCGTCGCATCGATCCGCAGAGCGGCGCGGTGCTCGCGCGGCTCGAGATGCCGCAGGGCACCGGCGTCAGCGGGCTCGAATCGGACGGCGCCGATCTCTTCTACTGCGGCGGCGGCGCGAGCGGCAAGGTCCGCGCGGTGCGCCGGCCCAAGGCCGTGCGCGCCTGAGGCGAAGGAGCACAGACCATGGACACCGAAGCCGTCTTTGAAGCCGTTTCCGAAGCGGACATCACGAACCATCCGGTCGTTTCCACCGAACAGTGGCTCGCCGCGCGCAAGAAGCTCATGGCGCGCGAGCGCGAGCTCACGCACCTGCGCGACCAGGTCGCAAGCGAGCGCCGCGCCCTGCCCTGGCGGCGCGTCGACAAGGCCTATGTCTTCGACACGCCGGAGGGGCCGCGCCGCCTTGCCGACCTGTTCGACGGCCGGCGCCAACTGCTGGTGCAGCACTTCATGTTCGGCCCGGGCTGGGCGCAGGGTTGCCCGAGCTGCTCGTTCATGGCCGACCACACCGACGGTATGAACGTGCACCTGGCGCAGCGCGACATCCGTTTCGTGGCGATCTCGCGTGCACCGCTGGCGGAGATCGAGCACTTCCGCCAGCGCATGGGCTGGCAGTTCAGCTGGGTGTCTTCGCACGGAAGCGACTTCAACCACGACTTCCACGTGAGCTTCGCGCCCGTGGACGTGGCCAAGGGCGAGGTCTACTACAACTATGCGGTGCGGCCCTTCCCGTCGGACGAGGCGCCGGGCCTCAGCGTGTTCTACCGCAACGACGCGGGCGAGGTGTTCCACACCTATTCGACCTACGGGCGTGGCGTGGAAGTGATGATGGGCGCCTACCAGATGATGGACCTCGTGCCCCGGGGCCGCGGCGAACGCGACGTGCCGCACAAGATGGAATGGCTGCGGCACCACGACCGCTACGAGGCCGCGCCGGCGGCGGCGGCGGCGGCGCCCTGCCCCGGATGCATTCGGGACGGAATCCATTTAAAGTAAACCTACTGGTTCACTTTCAACTTTTTTGGAACAAGACCCATGAACGATCCCGCAAGCCGGCGCGCCGTCGCCGCGATCGACACCAACTGGTCCATCGTTGCCGCAGGCGCGCTGATGACATGCGTCGCCATCGGCGTGGTGTTCTCGCTCGCGGTGTTCCTCGAGCCGATGAGCGCGGCCACCGGTTGGTCGCGCGGGGGCATTTCGACCGCCATGACCTTCGCCTTCCTGAGCATGGGCGTGGCCGGCTTCGGCTGGGGCGCGCTGAGCGACCGCTACGGTCCGCGCGTGGTGGTGCTCGCGGGCACGCTGCTGCTCGGCCTGGCGACCGTGCTTGCGAGCCGCGCGAGTTCGCTGCTCGAGTTCCAGCTGATGTTCGGCGTGCTCATGGGCATTGCGGCCGGCAGCTTCTTCGCGCCGGTGATCTCGACCACCGCGTCGTGGTTCGAACGCCACCGCAGCCTCGCGGTCTCGCTCGTGTCGGCCGGCATGGGCGTGGCACCGATGACCATCGCGCCGCTGGCCGCCTGGCTCGTGACCCGCTACGACTGGCGCATGGCCCAGCTGATCATCGGCATCGGCGCCTGGGTGCTGCTGCTGCCCGCGGTCTGGTTCATTCGCGCGGCGCCGGGCACCGGCAGCGCGGCCGGCGCGGGTGCCGTCGCCCCGGCGCCGGCCATGCCGGTCGGCCAGGCGCTGCGCTCGCGTGCCTTCCTCGTGCTCGGCATCACCTTCTTCGCCTGCTGCGCGGCGCACTCGGGCCCGATCTTCCACACCGTGAGCTATGCCATCGGCTGCGGCCTGCCGACCTTCGCGGCCGTGACGATCTACAGCATGGAAGGCGCGGCCGGCCTCGGCGGACGCCTCATCTTCGGCGTGCTGGCCGACAGGCTCGGCGCCAAGCGAGTGCTCGTCGCAGGGCTCTTGATCCAGGCCTTCGCTGCCGCGAGCTACCTGATGGTCAGCCAGCTCGGCGGCTTCTATGCGGTGGCGATCGTCTTCGGGCTCGCCTATGGCGGCGTGATGCCGCTCTATGCGGTGCTGGCGCGCGACTACTTCGGCCCGCGCATCCTCGGCACCGTGCTCGGCGCGGCGACGATGCTCTCGAGCCTGGGCATGGCGCTCGGGCCGGTGCTCGGCGGCTGGCTGTTCGACCGCTACGGCAGCTACACGTGGATGTACATCGGCTCGATGGCCGTTGGTCTCGGTGCGGTTGCGATCGCGCTCACCTTTCCGCGCACGACGCCGCAGGCGGCGCCGCGGCTGCAGCCGGCGGGCTGAGCCAATCGGCGTAGCGCAGGGCTCAGCGCACCAGAAGCACGGGCACCGTGCAGCGCGCCAGCACCTTCATGGTCACCGAGCCGAGCACGAGGTTGGCCACGGCGCCATGGCCGCGCGAGCCCATGATCAGCAGATCGAACTTGCCGTCGTCGGCAAAGGCGGCGATTTCGTCCGCCGGGTGCCCCACCTTGTACGCAGAGACGGCCTCGATGTCGTAGCTGGCGAGCGTTGCCAGCACCGGGCTCAGGACGGCGCTGGCTTCCTCTTCGTAGTAGCCGTGCACCAGCTCGGAACCCGCGAAGGCGGCGGCGCGGTGCGGAACCGGCAGCACGACCGTGAAGACGGTGAATGAATGGCCGGCACGCGACCATTCTTCGTGCGTGCTGAGATGGTCGAGCATGCGGGCGGTGTAGCTGCTGCCGTCCACGGCGAGAAGGATCTTCATGGATGTCCTTTGTGGGGGTTGGATGGCTGGATGGTCGGGCGAAGTGCGCAGCAGCGGCTTGCGCCAGATCAATGTCGCGGATCCCGCCATTTCCGCTGCGGCGCGGGCAAGTGGATGCCGTCCTTTGAGCGCAGCGCGCCACCGGACGAAATACACTAACGGCAAACGCGCTACATCCAACACTCGCTTTTTTCGAAGCCCTGCCGATCACCCCCAGTGCACAGCAAACTCCGACCTGCAGCCGCAAAAAACTACACGTCCTCTTTCGGTCGCCGTTAGCGTATTTTTTATGTCGTCCCTTCCACTGTTCCCCGAGCCCGCCGGCGATTCGCACCAGGCCGCCTTCGATGGCTGGCTTGCGGCCCAGCAGGCCAACGGCGCGCTGCGGCTTCCTTCGTCGGTCGCGGTCTACCGCGACATGTGGGGCAGCTTCACTGTCTGGTGCCTCGGCCAGTCGCCGGCGGTGACGCTGGCCTCGCTCGACCGCGGCGACCTGGCGGCGTTCCAGCAGGCGCGCTTCGGCATGAAGAGCGCCGACCTGTCGCTCTCGCCGCGCTATGCGCTTCGGCTGCTGCGCCTGATCGACCGCGTGCTCCGGCACCATGCCGAGGCGACCGGCCAGCGGGCGAACACCGCCGCCGCCGATTGGCTCGCGGAGCAGCCGACCGTGCGCTACGCCGATTCGGCGCGCGCCGATCCGCTGCCCGAGTTCCTCTCGCTCGCCGAGGCGAAGCAGCTCATCACCTGGCTTTCGAGCGCCCGCCCGCGGCCCGGCAGCACGGGCACGCGGCATGCGCAAAGCGCGCTGAGCTGGCAGGCACTGCGCAACCGCGTGGCCGTGGCCCTGCAGCTCGGCGCAGGGCTCGCGCCTGGCGACGTGCGCGTGCTGCGGCTCGATGCGCCGAGCTCGCAGATCGCGGGCCGCCGCGACCGGCCCTGGAAGCTCGCGGTGCCCGGCAACGGCAACTCGCCGGCGCGCGAGGCGCCGGTCGCGCCCTGGGCCGGCGAACTGCTCCAGCACTGGCTGCAAGTGCGTGCCGAAACCGGGATCGCGGGCGACTTCCTGTTTCCGGCCACGCGCACCGGCAAACCCTGGAGCAAAGAGGCGCAGTACGTCGCCGCCAGGCAGGTGCTCGAAGAGGCCGGGATCGAAGCGGTCGGCGGCGGCTCGTTCCTGCTGCGCCACACCTTTGCGCTGCGGCAATTGCGCCGCGGGGCGCGGATCGACGAGGTGGCGCGCTGGCTCGGTGTGGAACCAGAGGCGATGGGCAAGTACCAGCGCGTTCTGCAGGGCCCGGCCGACGTGGTGTGATCAGGCCTCGGGCCGTCGCCACAGCCAGAACGCCACCGCCGCCATGACCAGCGGCGCCCCGACCTTCACCGCCAGCGGCGCGCTCGTGGCCAGCAGCACGGCCGCACTCAGGCTCATCATGCCGGTGGCAGCCCATTTCGCGCGGCGCGGCACTGCCCCCGACTGCCGCCAGCGCACGATGTATTCGCCGTAGCGCGGATGCGCGAGCAGCCAGCGTTCCAGCGCCGGCCAGCCATGGCCGGCCGCCCAGGCGGCGGCGAGCAGGAAAGGCACCGTCGGCAGCACCGGAAGGAACACGCCGATCAGGCCGAGGGCCAGCAGCACCAGTGCGAGCAAGCGCCAGAGCAGCTTTGCGATGGCCCCATCGAGCCGCCTCAAGACGCGCACCGCCCGGGACGATGTTCCGACGCTATTTTCGACACACACATGGACGCATGGTAAATCGCCCGCGCACTCCAGATGGCCACAGCACGGTTCTCCGACACAATCGGCGCCATGAAGGAGATCGCACCTCTGCTCGACCAGGAGCCAGTCGCCGCTGCCACTGCGCGGCACGGCTCGCTGGCGCACGCCATGGCCCGCCGCGACGTGCAGCTCGACGAGGCCGTGGCCGCGGTGCGTGCCGCTGCCGAAAGCGCGGCGGTCAGTGTCGATGCCCTGATGGGCGTTGCGACGCCGGATGCGCGGCTCAGGCTGGCATTCCTTGCGGCCGCGGAGTTGCCGCAGCGCACGGATTTCGTGAGCGTGGCGCAGCAACTGCAGGACATTGCCCTGCAGTTGCGCGCGATCGAGTCTTCGGTGCGCAAGGCGCTGGAGCGCCAGCGCAAGCAGGCCGAGCGGAAAGGCTGAGGCGAACGCTGCGTGGTGGATGCTGCGCGTCAGGCGCCGCAGGCGCAACTGCGATGCAGCCGCCGATACGCCGCCGGCGTGCTACCGAAGCGCTCCCGGAATGCCGTCGTGAAATTCGCGGCACCCGAGAACCCGACCGCATGCGCCACTTCCTCGATGGCGAGCGGCGTCTCGACGAGCAGTCGCTGCGCGCGCAACAGCCGGGCCTCCCGCACGAATCCGGGCAGGGTCCGGCCCGTGTGGACCCGGAACGCCCGCGCCAGCCGCTTCTCGTGCGTGCCCACGCGTGCGGCGAGTGTCGGCATTGGAGGCACTTTCGCAAGATCGCTCTCGATGAGCCGCTGCGCGGCCGCGGCGATCACGCGGTCCACGTCGTGAGCTGGTTGGTCTCCGGATTCCGACGGCCTGCCCGGCGCACCGACGACACCGTGCGGCACTTGCGCGCTGCGACGTGCGAGTGTGAGATGGACCGCGACGCGAACCAGCACCTCTTCGGGTTCGAAGGGCTTGAGGATGTAGTCGACGCCGCCCTCGCGCAGGCCGGTCAGCCGCTCTTCGAGCGTGGCCCCGGCGGTGAGAAAGATCACCGGAATGTGCGCCGTGGCGTGGTCCGCCTTCAGCAGCCGGCACACCTCGAAGCCGCTGGCGGCGCCCAGGTGCACGTCGAGCAGGATCAGGTCGGCTGCAGCGCGCCGGCGCGGCGGTAGCTCTCGAGCGCGTCGAAGGCCAGGCTGATTCGGTGGCCGGCGTGGCGCAGCGATGCAAGCAGCACCTGGAGTTCCTCGACGTTGTCGTCGATGACCATGATGTGCGCACGCTCGGCGGGAGATTGAAGCCAGTAGGACATGAAGATGCGGCGCGTTGCGTGCCGCATGGTGCAAGTCCCGGTGTTTTTTTTCATGCGCCCTGCCTGACCTTTTCTGACGGTTCCTGACCACGCGCCAGGCCCGTCCGTGCCGCTGCCCGGGCAGCGTCAGTTCGCGAGCACGTAGCCGGTGCCGCGCACCGAATGCAACGGCAGCCGCATGCCGAGCTTCGCGGCCTTGCGCCGCAGCCGGCTGGCGATCGCGTCGATGCGGTGTTCGTCGAAATCGAACACGTCGCCACCGAGCGCGCGGATCAGGTCGTCGCGGGTCACTGCCGTGCCACGCTGCCCGAAAAGGCAGCCGAGAAAGGCGCGTTCGCTCGTCGTCAGCGCCATCTGCCGGCCTTCGGGATCGCCGAGAATCCAGTCGCCTTCGAGCAGCCGCCAGGCGGCGGGCTCGGGCGGCGCAGGCGCTGCGTTCTCCAGCGGCGCGGCCATGAGGCGCCGTCCGACAGCGTGCAGCGTCTCGGCCAGTTCCATCATGTTCACCGGCTTCACCAGGTAGGCATCGGCACCTTCGCGCAAGCCCAGCAGCCGGTCTTCGAGCCTGCCCCGCGCGGTGACCAGCACCAGCCCGAGCCGCTGCCGCACCGCGCGCAGGTGGGACACGATCGCGAGGCCGTTCTCGCCTGGCAGCCCGATGTCCACCACCGCGATGTCGCAGGGCTGAACCGCGAATGCCTTGTAGAACGACGAGGCATCGCCGAAGCCTTCCGCGTCGAAGCCGAGCTCTCCGAGCGCGAAGACGGTTTCTGCACGGATGTCTTCGTCGTCCTCGATCACATGGACGCGAAGACCGGTACGCGGGCTTGAGGATGGCATGACACGGAAAGTATAAAGTCGCGCCCCAATGCGCCTCCACGTCGAAACCATCCGGGCAGTCCCGGGCCGCCTGCTCGTTCTTCTCTGCCTGCTGCTGCTGTGGTGCTTTGCGACGCCAGCCGGCGCGCTGGTGCTGTCGGCTTCCGATGGCATCGACCGTGGCCTCGAGCTCTCCAGCGGCCTCGAGATCCAGCGCGACCCCTCGGGCCGGTGGCGCATTGCCGAGGTGGCCGGCGGCGCGCAGCAGCACGGATTCGCGCCGCTCGAAGGGCCGGTGCAGGAAGGCTTCAGCCGCGACGCGGTGTGGCTGCGATTCTCGCTGGCGCGCACGGCCGATGCGCCTGCACGATGGCTGCTGCGGGTGCGCCCGCCACGCATCCACGAAGCCACCTTGTATGCGCCCGACGGGCGCGGCGGATTCGTCGAGACGCCGCTCGGCGACGCCCGCCCTTTCGCGGCGCGCGAGATCCCCGACCACAACTTCGTGTTCCCGGTCGACCTGTCGACGGAGCCGGCCACTTATTTCCTTCGGCTGCGCAACAACGGGCCGTCCTTGCGGGCCGAGCTGGACCTGTGGCAGCCCGTCGGCTTCGAGCGCGACCGCACGGCCGACTACGCCATCATGGGCGTGCTGCTCGGCGCGGTCATGCTCGCCGTCTGCATGAACCTGATCTTCGGGGCCTGGCTGCGCGACGGGCTCTACGTCCACTACGCGCTCTACGTCCTCTGCATCGCAGCACTGTCGGTCAACCGCCAGGGGTTCGCAGCGGAGTGGTTTCTCGACCATCGCCCAGAGCGCGTCGCGCAAACGCTGCTGGCGGTCAACTGCTTCTTCAACATGGTGGGTACCGCGTTCATGTCGCGCATCTTCCAGTTCCGGCGCCATTGGCCGCCCGCTGCGCATTTTTTCAATGCAGTGGTCGTGTTCAACTTCGTCGCGTTCATGTTGGCCCTGGCCGGCCATCACGCCGCCATCGCGACCTGGGTCAGCGCGGGCAGCACCGCGTCCACGCTGTTCGGCGCCGTTTTCGTCTGCTACCTGATCTTCGTGCGACGCCAGTTCGGATACCTGCTGCCGGCCTCGGCCTTTGCGGTGGGAACGGTGCTGGGGCTCTACGGGCTGTTGAAGCTCTGGTTCGGCGACTGGGTGCCGGGCGCGCCGCCCGACCGCATCTACTGGCTCGGGACCATGGTCCACCTCATTTTGCTGAACGTGGCCGTGGCCGACCGCACGCGGCGCGCCGAGCGCGACTACCGCGCCGAGCGCGAGCGCGTGCTCGCGGTGCGGCTCGAAGCCGAACAGGCACTCGAAGGCACGGTGGCGCGGCGCACCGCCGAACTGCAGCAGGCCAACACCGCGCTGCACGAGGAAGTCGCGGCCCGCGCCCGCCTCGAAGCCCGGCTGCGCGCGTCGCTCGACGTCGAGCGGCAAGCGATCGCGCAGCAGCGCGAGTTCGTCTCGATGGTGTCGCACGAGTTCCGCACGCCGTTGACGGTGATCGACGGCGCGGCGCAGTCGCTCGACATCTCGAAGCTCGGCGCGGAGCCCGTGGTGAAGCAGCGCACCGAGCGAATCCGGCGCGCCGTGCAGCGCCTGACGATGCTGATCGAGAACATCCTGCTGGCCGACCGCCTTCAGCCCGAGAACCGGACGCTTCGCGTCGAAGCCCTCGACCTGGCAGCGCTTGCGCGCGGCCTGTGCGAGGGCTTCGACTTCCCCGGCGCTTCGCGCCTGCTGCTCGAGGTGCACGCCCCCCTGACCCAGGTGCGCGGCGACCGCGCGCTGCTCGAGATCGCGCTGCAGAACCTGATGCAGAACGCGCTGAAGTACTCGCCGCCGGAGCACCCGGTTCGCGTCGTGCTGCGGCAGACGGGCGACACCGTGCAGGTCGACGTGATCGACCGCGGGCCCGGTGTTGCACCGGCCGACGCGGACCGGATCTTCGAGAAATACTTCCGAGCCGAAACCGTGGGCGCGGTGGCGGGCACCGGCCTGGGGCTGCACCTGTCGCGCGAGATCGCGATGCGCCATGGGGGCGATGTGGTACTGCACGAGACAGGCGCCAGTGGGTCGACATTCCGCCTGGCGCTTCCTGCTGCGCCGCTCGAACGTAGCCCCTGATCGTCCGCGCGCATGCGAAAAACACCACGTGTCACCGGCTGCGGTTTTGGGGAGGGTAAGTGGAATCGTGTGTGCGGTCCCTTGGTGCACCGGGCTCGGTCCGTCGGGTATCGCTAGTCGCACAGCGTTGCGTGTTGCCGTCTGCTGCGCCCGCACCAATGCATAGCAGGCGCAGCGAGCGCGGAGCATGGTCCTCCGCGCCGTCGTGGACAACCTCGCGCTGATTGCGGGCCTGCCAAGGCGTGGCAGTTGCCGCCACGCCTTGCGCCAGCATCAATGCCGCAAACTGCTCTCGCCATCGTCGCAGCGTATCCCTGCGAACACACAATCGTCCGCCTGGTTCGTACTCCGGCTCGGATTTGACGCTCAGGTGGACATGAGGATGGGCCTGGTCCGTGTGAAGCACCATCGCATATCGGTACTTCGACGAGAAGTTCTGACGGGCAAAAGCGCGCGCAGCGGCAATCACCTTGCGCGGCGGCGTCCCATCCGGCATCGACAGCACGATATGGTGCAGCAGCTTCGCACGCGTGTCCTTTCGGCCTTTCGGCGGCTTCGGCCGGTACCCGCTAGAGCACAAGTCAAGCTGCCATCCGTCGACCAGACGACTGATTGCGGAACGTCCATGCACCAGCTCGCCATCGTCCGTTTCGATGTCGAGCTTCCCGTTGCGGCCGATGTAGCTCAGGTGCGCCAACGCTCCTTCGATGTCTCTTGCGCCGCCGGATATTTTCACCACCACTTCGGGTCCATCGGGATTGGCTCCCCTCGCCAACTCGACCGCTCCGCCGCTTGACCGGCAAGTGGCGACGGGCCCGCGTCGGCCGTGGCTCACGAGGTCCAGCTCCAAGCCTGGCGTGCGGGGCAGCACCACCAGATGCCTACCCATGACCGGCTTCCCAGCTCTTGAGATTCGCCCGCACCACCGAAGCAACCGCTTCACGGACCGATTGAACGGCACGCGCGAGTTCCATCAGACCGTCCGGTGTGCAGGACGCAGATACTGGATCGTGTCGAGACAGGCGCAACATTTTCAGATTTCGGTCAATCGCGCCTAAGCGCCCAGCAAGTGCTTTGAGAGCATCGATTTCCGCAGGAGGCATGACCTGCGCGGTGCGCACGTGCGCTCGGATCAGCATCGAGAGATAGCGAGATGTCTTCATGTGCCGACTTGCGGCACGGGCTTCTGCCAACGCCCGGTCGCCAGGCCGCAACCTGAGCGTGACCCGGTCACTTGCTCTCCTGGGATCCGGCATCTCCGTCAGTACGTTGTGTGTGTCTCCAGCGAGGCTGGCACCGAGCAGCCTATCGATGGAAAGTGCAAGCAGCGCGGATTCCGTAAGCCCTTGTCTCGAGGCGAGCAAGGCAAGGGCCGCCTTGGTCTCGCGGGGGACTCGGGTTGAGACGACAGCGGGGCGTGGGGCGCAACGCATCAGGAAATCTATTGGACGTATACGATGGCTGACATCAGTCTATCCTGCCCTCATAGCAACACAAGGCCGCCACGTTCGGCGTGCCGAACAGTCGAGATGCGAACATCGCATCCAGTAGCCGGAGCCGGAACGCAGGCATCGGCGACACACTTGCGCCGCCATACGCCCTAGGCAACGGAGTTCGCGAAGCTTACGGAGCGGCCAGGTCTCCTGGCTGGGCCATCGAGCGGGCGAGGATGAATTCGAACGCGTCGCCCGCATGGCGCGCAGCGGTGAAGATGGCGCTGCGATCGCCGCGCAGAACGCGCAGCCAGCTCTCTAGATAGGCCGCATGGCCTTCGATCGTCGCTTCGACCAGGCCGCAGTGCCCCAGCACGAAGGCGGCGCCGAGTTCCGCAACCAATTCCTCAAACGCATACGCACTGTCGCCGAAGCGCTGGCCGAAGCACCGACTCAGGCGGCTCGGGTGACCAGTCCAGTGGACCAATTCATGCAGCGACGTCGCGCAATACGCTTCGCCACTCGTGAAGCGCTCAGGCAGCGGCAGCCGGATCTCGTCGAGGTCCGGCAGGTACATCGCGCGCTCAAAACCATGGCGGATGGTGGGATTGCAGCCGCCAAGGAGCCGCACCGCAGCTTCCACCGGTCCGCCAGCGAATGTCTCGGGCGGTGGACCGAGTGCAGCCACCTCGCTCGGGAGCCCAGCTATTTGAGCCACGTTGAACAGCCAGAACGGCCGACACAGGAGCCGGCCCTCGAACGGCGCATGCTGCACCCGCTCATCGGCCGGCGGATCGCGATCCTCGTCCACGCGCTGGCCGCGATCTGAGAGCGCGCGCTCGAAATGCACGCACATCACAGCACGTTCTCCGCGCCTGACCTGGGCTCCCAGCGAGGCCGCCTGCTTGTAGGTCAGCCAGACGTTGGAGCTGTAGCCTTGCTCGATCGCCTCGTCCCAGAGAACCAGCACATTCGCGCCGCGATAGGCCTTGCCTGTCTTGCCGTTGCGGGGCATTCCGCGGCCGGCTGCCCGCAGCCAACGTTCGCGAAAAACATGGCCGCCCTTCTCGAGCATGGCAATGATCCGGTCCGTGAGGATCTGGCGCGGGTCCTTGCGACCGATGGATCCATACTTCGATGCCCGATTGCTCCCGAGCGCTGCTTTTGGTGAGCCCTCGGGGGGTACGGGGGGAACGCCCGTGGCTGCCAAGGCATCTGACCGAGATTGGCGAACGGGATTGCGTACTGCGCGCATGACTGGGCCTTTCTGCGGGGTGTGCCGCGGTGGTTGAAGATCTGCTTTCGGAGCCGCCTCGACGCATGAAGAGCGAGTGAAAGGGGCGATGTCCAGGGACCGCCCGGAAGCCGCAGCCGAGCAGCGAGAGGACCGGGTGAGGACGGTGGCGAAGCCCGAGCCCTGGACAACGGCACGCGCGAGCTATGCGTCGATCAAGAGGTGGCCCGAAGGCGGATGTGCCGCCGTACTGCCCGTCGCACAGGCCCGTGATGCGCCTCGCAGCGACATTGCCCTTGCTGCTGCCGCTTGACGTAGGCACAACGATCCGGCCTCAGGATCTTGTGCGCATGGAGCCGGCGAGAAGCGCGGCCGATGCCGTCCTTGCCGAGGAACTGACCGGTCGAGCATCCTGAACCTCCGGGCGGGCCAGTCCCTCATTTCATACGGCTTCTCGCCGCTTCACAACTTGCACTTCTCACAGGGGGGCATTTCTTTGCCTCTCGCCATGTGGCGATGCATGGCATCGAAATCTTCGCGTCCGTCGGTACTTCTGGAGGTACCTGCACTTGGCTTGAACCACGTACCGACAGCAAGGGGGAACGGCGATGCCGCTGACAGACACTTTCGTGAGGCAAGTGAAGCACAAGCGCGCCCCGACTGGCGAGCGCTACGCAGAGGGCGGCGGCATGTCTTGCGTCAATGGGTTGCCGGCAGGTACTGGCGCAAAGGCGATCGCTTCCAAGGCAAGGCCAAGACGAGTCGCTACCTTGGCGCAGCAGCGCCACCAACTCCTTGTGTGCCGGCGATCTGCTCGGGCGACCAGCATTGCGCCATCAATGCTCGAACCTTGCGCCACAGCGCGCCCTCGAAGTGGAGCTTGCACAGGCGCCGTGCCCGGCGTCGTACGCGGCGCGAGCGAGCGCCGGCCCTCACCACGTCGTTGCCACCCGCGATGCGCGGGCGCCCGATCGTGTCGAGCTCTGCATCGGCTTCGAAACCGCTGCGTCCCGACTCTCGTGTGATGGCGCTGGGAGCGCGCTGCAAGGTCCGGGCGATCGATCTGGCACGGTGGCCTTGCAGCTTCTTCCCCATGATCATCCCGCGCTCTCCGTCACTCAACTGTTCGTAGCTTCTGTTCATGGAAGCTCTCTCCTTCGGGATCGAGTGTGTTGCACTTCGAACTGGAAACCGTCCGTGTTCAGGTTTCAAGCTGACGGATCTCCGGATGGTCCGGAATCAATCGTCACGGTAGCGAAACGTGCATCCACCGCATGTTCTATTGGCATGCGCCGACGCGCCTCGCGCGCGGACATGCCGAAGCGCTGGCGAAAGAGCTTGCTGAACACCGCCTGGTCGGAAAAGCCGCAAGCGTAGGCGATGGCGCCGATGCTCAGCTGGCCGCCTTTGGGCTGCTGCAGATAACCCAGGCTCTTGAGCAGGCGCTTTTCGCGCAGGGTCGCGTGCACGCTCATGTCCTGCGAAGAGAACAGGCGGTAGAGCTGTGCACGCGACAGCCCGGTGTCCCGTGCGATGTCGACGACGCTCAGGTCATGCCGATGCAGGTTGCTCTGGAGGAACCGGTGGACCATCTGCAGTCGATCCACGGCGGGCGCGGACCCGGCCAGATACACCGAACCGAGCAACGTCTCAGCAGTCTGGAAGATGCCTGCCAGGACCGCCTGCCGCTCATCAGATCCCAGCGCGACGCCATGGTGGCCAAAGGTACCCAGCTGAGATGCCAGGAAAGGCGCGAGCGCAAGATGGCCGATGGCCTCGATCGAGCGCGCCCTTGCCGCCGGCGCCTGGCCGATCAGCTGCACCAGCCGCGGCCTGGCGGGGCGCACGATGCTGACGCGCGCGTGGTCCCAGCGCCCACGCAACGGCTGCGCCACGTCACACAGCAATGCGCTGCCGGGCCCGAAGCGGGTTTGTATGCCGTTGCTCTGCTCGACCGTGAGCGTGCCGCGCTCGATGAGCCACAGGCAGATGTCGGCCTCTCGAGGCGCGCCGATGCATCCCAGGGTCGAGCGCATCTCCGATGCAGGCACTTCGCAATGCGCGACAGTTCCGTTGGAGTCTTCGCAAAGCACGCCATGGCCGCGCACCGCATCGTCCGATGCGAGCTCCAGGTGCATCGATCTGAAAATGTCCGTCGTGACTTCGCTGCGATGCGTGGCAGCGCTTCGGCCGGCGGCCGAGACAAAGCGCCGTCCGCCGCCGAACGCGGAAGAGGCTGCCGCCATCGACTTGTCCGAGGCCGTCGAGTCTGCCCGGAGGCCAGCGCGCGAGGCTCCTGTCATCGCGCTGGATGGCCAAACAGCAGGCATGGCAGGCGCGCTCGGAGTTCCGAAGGGTTCCATCACGGATCTTCGCGTCACGGCGCGCCGCCGGGGGCGATCAGCGCGTCGAACATCGCCTGCAGGGTCTGGGGCGACTTGCGGCGGCTGTCCAGGCTCCAGCACGCGCCCACGCGCGGCGGCACCGAAACCTGCATGAGCGGCTCGCCAGAGGCGCCCGGCGTGCGAATGTCCACCAGTGCCTGCGCCTGTCCAAGCTGCTGCGCGGCGAGGCGCTGCTTCTCGGCCGCCATCTCCACCAGATCGCGGGCGAGCTTCGTGAGCTGGGCCTGCGTCTTCAGGAGTGCGTCCTGCCCCTGCATGTCGTACCGCACGGTGATTCTGCTGACCTTCATGGCCTCGAGCCGTGCGCGACTCTGGGGGAAGTCGAGCACGCCATAGTCGCGTGTGCCGTCGCGGAACTCCCCCACGAAGTCGGCCACTCCGGTGGCACCCGCAAAACGCCGGCTCAGCGTGAGCTCGCCGAGCCGGATCTCCAGCGTGGCCTCCCCGCACGTCGCAGCGCTCCATTCGAGCTGCTCGGTCACCGGGAAGTTGTAGTTGTTGATCACGTTGGCACGCGCGGCGCAACGCAGCGTGAGCGTCGTCAGGTAGGGCTTGACCGTGGCCCCCGGATTTACGCCGGTGGGCTGCGCGGTGAGGGTCAACGGCAGTGGCACGGCGCGCAGGGTCTCGGTCTGCCGGCGGGTTTCGGCCAGGCGTGAATCGATCGCCTGCACCGCCTGGCTGGCTTCGAGCTGCTGCTTTTCGATGTCGGCCTGGCGTTTGCGTTGTGCAAGTTCGAGCTGTTGCTGGCCGACAAGCTGCTCGACGCGCTTGTTCACGGCGCCGTTGAGCAGCGGCAGGAAGTCGGGCGTCACGGGCAAGCTGTAGCCCAGCGTCTCGACCATGCCGAAGCGCGTCGCGTCGCGCCGCAGGAACGGCTTTGCAGGCCCGTCGACGAATGCCCATACGGTGCCCCGGGTGCCGAACAGCTGGTCCATGATCTGGGTCATCGAGGTGGCGCTCTGCAGCGGCCACATGACACTGGTCTCCCAATCCTTCTGCAGGACGCACGAGGCCTGCTGGTCTACATAGCGCAACAGCAGGTGCGAGGGACCGCTGGCGAGCTTCCAAACGACCGCGCTTTCGCCGCCGTCGAAGCCCGAGTCCTTGCGGAGCTCGCGCATGGCATCGGTCACGGCATGCAGGCGGGAGGAGGAAACGGCCGGGTCTCTGCCGAAAGCATGGAACTCACCCGCCAGCGCCATGGACTTGCCTTCGCCGTCGAGCGCCTCACGCATGACCGCATCCAGGCTGGCGTCGTACATCTTCAACTGCTTGCGCAGGGAGAGGTCCCGCCGCACTGTCTCGCGCCCGAGCGACAGGCTGGACGTGCTCGCCTTCAGCGCCCGGCCGCCGACCGCGTCGAGCGAACTCATCAGCGACACGGTGGCACTGTCCGCCAGCATCGCGCCGGTCCGGGTCTCGACCTGGAGCCGCCCCAGCGTGCGTGACAGCAGGAGCCAGGGCGGCAATTCCTCGTCGCGGAGCGACGCGAATTCCTGCCGCAGCCGCTCGATCAGCATCGTGTAGGGATCCTGCCGGTGGGCCACGCGCGCCAGCATGGTTCGCCAAGCGGCTTCGCTTGCGAGGAGCTGTTCGCCGGCTGGAAAGCCGATCGCGAAATGGTGCCAAGCGTTGGCACGCTGCAGCCGGTACCAGTGCTCGAAGCGCAACCTTTCACGCGCGAACCGGGGTCGATCCCGGACCGCGCTTGCCATATCGTCGAGGAACCGGTCGATGGCGCGCTGGCCCTCAAGCGTGAAGGCCACCGGCACGCGCGGGGCGGCCAGCTCGGCTGCGGCAGCCTTGGCGCTCATGCCGTCCGCGGCGCCCGCCACGGGCCGCCAAAACAGGGCCAGCGTCACGTCGTCGCCCAGCAAGGCATCCGCCGGCAGGTCCAGCAGCCAGGCCAGTGGCAAAGCCCCGGCATAGGCCTCCTGCTCCAGTTGCATCTGCGAAGACGCGAGCCGGGCATCGAGGAACCCGTCCTCATCCGGATGCCAGGCAATGTAGGAGAGCCCAAGTCGCTCCAGCCGGTGGACCATCTGCGCGTCGACGCGGCGGGCCGGATCGACCGGCAGCAGACCCGGCAACCCGTCGAGATCGCTGCGCGAATCACCCGCGAGGCGCCGCTGGATGTGATGGATGCGGCGCACCAGATTGTACGCGCGGCCCGCGCGCAACTGCTGGGTCGATATCCCGCTGTTCGGGCCCACATCCTGAAAGGCCTCGTAGTTCCCCCTCTCGATGTAGCGGCGAAAGTTGGAAACAAAACTGCGCTGGAGCTGCTGCTCGAGCTCGCCCACCTCGCTGGTCGCCACCATCCATTGGCCGACCCAGCGGTCGTTGCGCCTGTCGACCACGGCCAGTGCGTCGCTGATGCGCTCGAGCGTTCGCGCATCCTCGTCGAGCTTGCCGACGAAGCGCGCATCCAGCGGGTAGGTCTCGCGCACCAACCCAACTGTCGTGCGGTTGTGCTGGAAGGCCGCCGCCATCAGCAAGACGGCCGCAAGGCACAGGGTCACCCACGCGAGCAGCCCGAGGTGGCGCGTGGCCCGCCGCCAGTGGTTGACCAGCGCGGCTGGAAGGCCGGCGTTGCGGTCGCGCGGCAGGACGCGGCCAAAGAAGTCGTGCAGGAACAGGCCCGTATGGGTCGTGCGATGCGCGGGCACCGGCGCCAGCAGCTCTGGCAGCAGGGTCGAGACGGCGCCGCCTTGCTGCGCGCCGCTGCTGAAGAACAGGCCGCGCAGGAAGGGACTTTCCAGGTAGGGATGGTCGCTGAAGCAGGCGTCCAGGAACAGGCGCAAGCCGGCCTTCACTTGCGCGAGTTCGCTGGGGAACATCAGCAGCGCCGGCGTGGCGCCGGCCGCGCGCGCCGCCAGCTGCAGGCGCAGCAGGCCCAACCGCTCCCCGATGCGGGCGAATGCGCGGTCGACGAAGTGCTGCTCGCTGTTCGTCGCCAGATAGCCCATGGCATGGTCGAGCGCGCCGGGTTCGAGCCGCGCCGACCAATCCTCCCAACCGTACAGGTGGTCGCACTGCGTCACGAGCAGGTAGATGGGGAAGCGCCGGTCGAAGAGCCGGATCAGCTGCTCGATGCGCTCACGCAGCACCCGGCCCTCCTCGGCCAGGCCATCGCGATCGGGGTGCTGCAAACGCCGCACGTCGATCGTGAGCACCAGGCCGTTGATGCCCTCGTGCGGACGGTAGCGCGCGAGCTGGTCGAGCACCACGCTCCATTCCTCGCGGTCCTCGCGCGAGCCTTCGGCTTCCACGTAGCGGCCGGCGCAGTCGATCAGCACGGCATCGTCGAAGAACCACCAGTCGCAGTTGGCAGTCTGCAGGATCGGCGCGTTGCGGTCGACCTGTTGCAGGGGCAGGCTCAGCCGCGAGCGCGTGAGCGCCGTGGTCTTGCCGGCGCCCGAACGGCCCACCAGCATGTACCAGGGCAGCACGTCGAGCGGGTTGCCGTGGCGCCGCAGGCCTGAGCGCCGCAGCGTGTCGACGGCCATCTTCCAGCGCCGCTTGAGCACCGCCTGCGGCGCCATCGCCTCGGTGCGCAGGCGCTGGTCCATGTCGGTCCGCGCGATGGCGCTGCGCGAGCGTGCCGCCACCAGAAGGCGGCGCAAGAAGCGGTAGAGCAGGTAGAGGCCCACGGCGCCGCAGACGAAGGCCACCGCGCTCCACCATGGCCACCCGAGGTAGAGCGACACGCCCCAGCCGAGCAGCGCGAGCAACGCCAGCACGCAGGCCCAGACGATCAGTTTGCGGAGGAACTTCATCAGATCAGGGGCAAGATGGCCTGCACCTCATTGCGCAGCACCAGAAAAAAGACCAGGTACAAGCCGCAGAGCACCAGCACCGGCACCGTGAGCACCATCACGCTCAGGCGCGAGAGCGCGAACCGCCGGCGACGCGTCGTTCCCCTGCCCTCCGGCGCCTTCAGTTCGACGCCCGGGAACACCAGCGCGGCCACCTCCGCCGCGTCCAGGCCCCGCGCATTCGCCTGGGCGAGCACGCGACGCATCGCGCGAAGCCGTATGTCGGCCAGTGCGCGCCCTGCGTCGCCAGGGTCGCCATGGCCGAAGCGGCCCGTAAAGCCCATCGAGAGGCACAGCACATAGACCTCCTGCACGTCGGTCTGCGCGTCGCCAAGCCTGGCGAGCCTTTCGAAAAAGGCCACGCCCGCATTCGACACGTTGAAGAACTGCCGCTGCAGCAAATGGCGCTGCCAGCTTCCGGCGTGCGGCCAGTCGCAGGTGGACAGCGTTTCGTCGACCCAGGCCGCGACCGCGAACAGTGCACTGCGCAGGTCGTCCTCGGGCGTTCCGATGGCGAGCGCTTCCTGCTGCGCCAGCACCAGCAGCGGCTGCAGCCGCTCGGCCGTCGCCGCGGCGTCGCCGTCCGGGGCCAGAGCGAACTGGCGCACCACGGCCAACACCGGAATGAAAGCATCGACCAGTTTCACGGCCTACCTTCTGACGACGGCGATCTCGGCGCGAAGGTCGCTTGGCGCATCGAGCCACGACAGCGAGATCAAGCCGTCGTGCGTGATCGACTCCCACTGCCGGCTGATCTGCTCGATGCGGAAATAGTGCGAATCCGCGCGCCGCGGCAGCCCTTGCGGCGCCACCGGCAGGTGGATCAGCTCCAGGCCCGGCAGCGCCAGCGAGCGCAGTCTGGGCATCTCGGCGGTTGGCCCAAGCCGGGCATCGCTCGGTATCGCCTGCGCGACCGCGAGGGGAATCGAGTTGCTGCGAATGAGCAGGTAGAAGCGGTTGTGCTCGCTGAAGAGGCGCTTGGGCAGTTCGCCGTTGTAGAGATGGTCGCCTTCGGGCTGGAGCTGCACGATGAATTCGGCGCCCACGGTGATCTCGTTGAGCATGTGGGTGATCAGGGCATGCGTGCGGGCAAAGCAACGCCCGATCTGGCGATGGTCGTAGGCCGGAACGCCGGCGGTGCCATCCTCGGCCTCGCCGAACAGGTTGAAGCGCTGCGAGAACGAGCTCAACTCACCCACCAGTTGTCGCAGCACGCCATAGACCGCCCAGGGGTGCAGGTTCTCGACCTCGCTCAGGTGCTGCAACTGCGGACTGAAGCGGTTCATGGTTCGCAGCGCCAGCAAGAGCACCACGTCCGCTGCGTCAAGCCCCGCGCCGCGGGTCTCGCCCGGGGCCTTGTAGGCCTGAAGCTGCCGGGCCCGGCCCGCGAGCTC
The DNA here is from genome assembly GCF_057656815.1 of Variovorax sp. Soil_C_39. NCBI lineage: Bacteria > Pseudomonadati > Pseudomonadota > Betaproteobacteria > Burkholderiales > Comamonadaceae > Variovorax > Variovorax sp. Soil_C_39. Next base: position 71,618 of record NZ_JBDGJQ010000009.1, on the reverse strand, counting down.
GTCGCGGATGTCGCGGACCTGCTGCTGCAGCCACTGCGAGCCCGTCATCGCATAGCAGGGTGGCACGTGGTCCTCGACCAGCCGCACCAGGGCGCCGTCGCGCACCAGCCTGGCGATCGGCACCAGCTCGTAGTCCTGCAGGGCTTCGATCTCGCCGTCCAGGAAGATGCGCAGCACGAACACCAGCGAGCGCACCTGCGCGGGAGGCGCGCTCGAATAGAGGTCGGGTACCTCGTCGCTCGCGTAGGTGGTGGCGTACCGGGTGGGTGCGAGGGCCGCATCGGCGATCTCGTCGACCGTGCTGACGTTCGACTCTGTCGCGTGCAGGCGGCGCAGTCCCAGGTAGACGGTCAGCGGCTCGTCGCCCTCAAACTGCTCCGTCGTGAAGCTCCGGCCCGCGATCACCGCATTGCCCGGGTACTCCACATAGGTGCGGTCGCGAAAGAGAACCCGGGCCGATTGCAATTCGATGCGCTGGTTCGCGATGGCCGCAGCGCCCAGCACGAGCTCGCCCACGCCCCAGAAATGCGGCTGACCGCTCTCCAGCGCCGGCTTGCGCTGGAACTGCTGGTGCAGGTCGGACTGCTGAAAATGCTGCGGCTGCAGGAACATGCCCTGCTGCCAATAGATGCCGGCCTTCTCGTTCATGGAATGGGTGCTCAGAGTTTGCGGGTGGACGGATCGAGGGCCTCGCCGGACCGGGGCGCGAGGTCGATTTCGCGGCCTCCCCCGTCCAGCGGAATCCACGCCGATTCCTTCTTCGGTATCGGGTAGGCATTGAGCATGCTCGCCGAGACGATGCCTTGCGCGCCCAGGTTCAGCCGGATCGCCAGCGGCACCGGCTCGGCGCTGTAGGTGCTCGAGAGCCAGCCCTTGCTGCTCACGGTGAGCGGCACTTCGAAGAGCCGGGCGTTGCCCTCGGCATCGAGCTGGTAGTAGCCGGCCACGAAGCCGACGTAGCGACCCTGCTGCGCCCGGTCGAGCGCGAGCAGCGTGCGCCGGCCCGGCGCCACCACATACCGGCTGAGCTGCAGGAAGTCTGGGCCGGCCTGGCCGCTTGCGAGCACGTGCGACATCCGCTGCGGGTCGGATTTCAGCTTCTGGAAGGCTGCGGCGTCGGTCATCTGGAACACGCTCAGCAGCAGCGTGTGCGGCACGTTCTCGTGGAGGTTGAGATCGGTGGCGGACGTGATCTCGATCAGCACACCGTCTTTTCCTGCCTCCCAGCTGACCTCGGCGCGCGCCTGCCTGGCCGTGTTGCCGCCCATCGCGGAATTGGCTGCCGCGCAGCCCTGCAGCACGGCGACGGCCACGGCACCCAGCGCCAGCGCGGGGGCCCATCGGCGGCTCACGAACGCCCTCCGGCCGTGTTGCCGATGAAACAAAGCGCGTGTCGATTCGCAAGGCGCACCGAGGCCCGAGCCCGTACGATGGCGGACCGCTTCCGCCTCGCCCTTGCATGCACTGCCTGCCCTTCTCTCTTCGGTTCGCCTGGACCTCCGCCGTGTTCTGCACGGCGGCCATCGCAGGGGGTTGCGCCCATGCACCCAAGCCCCCACCCGGTGCCGAAGCCCAGCCGGTTGCCACGCCGCCAGCCGTGGTACCCGCCCCGACTGCCGTCGGCCCGTTCAGCATCGCTGCGGTGCTCGCGGTGTACCGCACGCAGGTGATGCAGAACGGCACGCGCGAGCGCTGTGGCGTGCAGTTCGCAGCGCCGCCCGAAGCATCGCTGTGGTCGCGGATGTTCTCCTCCGAACCCACTGCAGAAGGCGATGTTCCGCCACCGGCCTTCGCGCCCGAGACCCTCTGCGACCCGGTCGCCACGCAGCGCCTGCAGGCCGCACGCTATCGCGTCACCTACGGGTTCGATGGCGAGGAATACACCGTCGATCTCGGCTACGACCCCGGTGCCGCGCTGCGCCTGGATTCGCTCGGGCACGTGATCGGACCCGCCCTGCTGCCCTGAGAAGCTGTGAACCATGAGGGCGCTGGCCTCAGTCGAGTGCGAGCAGCGTGGCATCGGCATCGTCCTCTTCCGTGTAGGGCATCCACAGCACCGCCTCGGGGCGTCCGCGTACGCGTGCGTAGTACGACATGGGCCCGGCCGGCGTGGCGCCGACCTCGTTGCGCAGGGCCCAGCCGGTGAAGGTGCGCCCGGCGCTCTCGAGCTTCAGGCCCGCTTGCCCGTAGGCGATGGTCGATGTCTCGGGCAGGCCACCGCTGGGCCCGGTGGCGTGGAAGTCGATCGAGGCGCCCTCGCCTGCGACGGCGAACATCACGCCCTGCCAGCTGCCCGCACCGGGGGCAAGTTCGATCCATTGACCGAGTTGCGCGTTGCCGTGGACCGAGATCCGGTCGGCGCTCGCCGCGGGCCGGCGCCCTGCCCGATGCACGTGCGCGACCAGCTTGGCGGGCCAGGCCGCGCCAGGCGCCAGCACGAGCGCATCGCGCAGCTGCGCGGGCAGCGCGGCACGCGCGGAATCCGACGCGCCTCCCGCACCGGCGTCGTCGGGCCACAGGACGGCGATTCCGAAGTCGCCGCCCAGGGCACTGCGCAGGTTCGCGGCGATCAGGTTGAGGCCGTAGCGCACCGACGGGTCTTCCAGCGCCTTGGCATCGGCAAGCACCAGCCAGAGCGCGGCGCGCTGCGCGACGAACGCATCCACCATCGGTCGCCAATCGACTTCGAGCACCTTCTGCGACGTGGTCTCCCATGTGCCGCCCAGCGCCTTGAGGCCATAGCGCGCGAGAGTGCCGGCCACGGCGGACAGCCGCTGCGGATCGGGGGCGAGCGCGGTGACGGCGACGATGGTCATTGCGCTCTCACGCGGTGCGCAGCGCGTCGGCCACCGCGTTCAGGACCTTGGACGCGGCCGCGCCGAAGGCAGGCGTGCGTGCGTTGCTGGTCTCGCCGCCGCGCCAGTTCAGCATGAAGGCGAAGGTGACCGGCACGTTGTCGAATCGCATCTGCCCTGCCAGGGACAGCGCATGGAAATCTTCCCAGTCGATGCTGCCGCCCTTGCCGTAGGAAATCACGTCCGCGGGCACCACCTGCCACAACGCCGTCGCCTGCGAGGAAACGCGCTTGAACTCGCGCAGGCTGGCCGCCGTGGTGAAGTACTTGCCGGTCAGCACCTGCTGATACCAGTTCACCAGGTCGGCGGCAGAACTCAGCATCGACTCGGTGGGATTGATGACATCGGTCCGCGAGGCAAATCCGCTGCTCTCGCCGTTCTGGATCTTCTGCATGCCGGGCCAGCCCAGGTCGACCCCGATCGGGGCGCCCGCCAGGTAGGAGAACACGCGACGGGTCGAGTCGAAGATCTGCGTGTTCGTGAGGCCCGCCTGCGCGATCAGGCCGCGAACCCGTTCCGGTCCGGCCGCCGCCATCGCGATGTCGGTGGCCGTGTTGTCGCTGCGCGCGATCATGGCGTCCAGCACGTTGCCATAGTTCGATGTGCCGGTGAGTTCGCCCAGCACCGGGCTTCCGAGACTGCGCTGCATGTCGCTCACCTCGCAGCGGGTGGACAGGCCGACGCTGCTGCCCTCGGCCTCGGCCCCGCGCAGGAACTGGGCGAGGATGAAGGTCTTGACCGCGCTCGCTGCGAAGAGCTTGCGCTCGGTGCCCTGCCCCGCAGACCAGGGCGTGAGCGGTACGTCCGCACGCACCATCGCGCCCGCGGTGTCGGGCGCCATGGCCATGAACTCGCTGATCGCCTGGTTGACGGCCGCGGGCGCAGACTGGGCAAAGCTGCTGAAGCTGCTGCCCCCGCCGCCACAGGCCACGAGGGCAGGCGCTGCAATGGCCGCGGCGGCGCTGCGAAGCGCCTGTCGACGGCCGGGCAATGGAAGGGTGTCGGTTGGGGGTTTCTTGCCTGGGTGGAATTTCATGTGGGTTCCTCGGTTTCCGATTCAGCTGACGATGACGACTTTGGATTGGCTTGGTGCGAGCACCGCGCCCACGGCGTTGCCGGCGTTCTGCTTGGTGGGTGTGGCCAACCGAACGGCGGCCTGGCCCTCGAACTTGACCTTCGCGCTGCCGGCGATGAACTCGACTTCGCCCATCACCTTTCCCGACACCGCGCCCCCGGCCGTGCCGAGCTGGTCGCCGTTGGTGAGCGGAATCTTCGAGGCCTTGGTCAGCGCGGGCATGCCGCTCACCAGCACCTTGGTGGTCGGCGAATCGCCCATCGGCGGCACGCCGATGTTCGGAAAGGGCGTGGGCACCGGTCCCAGGGGCGTGGGCACCTGGCAGACATCGGGGGTGGCCAGGCACTGGCCGCCGGCAAGGGTCACTGCGAACATGGGTGGCGCCCTTCAACCGAGGTCGATGCGTTGGCCGTCGATCTTGACGGTGCCTTCGGCGAGCACGGTGGCCTGCCGCGCATGCAGCTGGGCATGGCCTTCGACCTCCCAGCGCGTACGCCCGGCACGCAGGTCGTCGAGTTCTTCGACCGTGCGGAAGCTGCTTCGCACCTTCTGCACCAGGCGGCCGACCTGCGCGCTGAGATCGCGTGCGAACAGCCGCATCTCGCCGACGACCCCGGTGAAGCTGCCGGCCGAGGCATTCGCGTGGCCGAAGCGCAGGTCGCCCCGGGTGGCCTCCAGCGTGAACTGCGGCGTGCGCGCCCGCAGCCCGGAGGACGCCGTGATGCCGACCTCGCGGCCTTCGATGCGAAGGCTCCCCTCCTGCGTCACGAGCCTGGCGCCGCCCGGCAGCTGCAGCGTTGCCTGCGCTGTCGCCGGGCGCGACAGCACGGCCAACACGTGCTGGCGGCAGGGCAGCACGCTCGTCGCGCCATTCCGCGGCTCGGCCAGCGGCATGTCGGACACAAGGCACAGCAGCACCACGTCGCCGTCTTCCGGCGCCAGCAGACAGCTGGGCGCGACCTGCGCGCGCTGCTCGCCTTCGCTGCTGCGCACGAACAGCCAGGCACCGGCGCCACCGCAGACGGTGCCTGTGACGAGACGGGGCCCGGGCTCTGCAGCGCGGTCGAGCGCGCAGGTCGAGAGGGATGGGTCGTGGTTGCTCATGGGGAGGTGCTCTCAGGAAAGAGTGGCCGGCGTCGGGCGCCAGTCTTCGGCGCGGGCGCGCCCGGCATCGGTTGCATGGCTGCCGCGACGCACGGCGTCGCGCCAGTTCGTGCCGCGCTCGACGACGCGATGCAGGTTCGCGCCGCTGAAGTCGGCATGGCTGCAATCGGCGTCGCTCAGATCGGCATGCGAGAAGTCGCTGTCGACGAACACCGCCCGCGCCATCTGCGCGCCCTGGCAGCGGGCACCCGCGAAGTTCGATTGCGTTGCGCGCAGCTGCACCAGCCGCGCGGCCACGAGATCGGCACGCGCGAAGTCCGACATCTCGAAGTTGGCTTCGTCCAGCAGCGCGCGCGCCAGGCGTGCATCGCCAAAGCGCACGTGCAGGCCCGTCGCACCGCTGAACGCTGCGCCCTCGAGCATCGCGTGCTGGAACTGGGCCTGCCGCAGCTGCGCCTTCGAGAAGTCGGCGCCCGCGAGATCGGCCCGGTTGAACTGCGCCATCAGCAGCACGCAGTTGCCCAGTCGCTGGCCCGCCAGCCTGGCGCCGGCGAGGTAGGCTTGGGTCAGGTCGGTGGCGTCGAAGCGGGCGCTGCCCAGGTCGGCGTCCATGGCGGTGAAGCGCTGCATCAGCGCGCGGCTGAAATCGGTGCCGTCGAAGCGGCACTGGTACGCATCGACGCGCAGCAGCGCGGCATCGGTGAAGCGGGCTGCCGACAGATCGCATCGGTCGAGCGTGGCATGGGTCCATCGCGCGCCTGCGGCATCGACCTCGCGCAGGCTGCATTCGCTCATCGAGATGCGCTCACCAAGCGAGTCGCGCAGCAGCGCGCCTTGCAGGTCGCAGGCTTGCCATTGGGTGGCCGTGAGCATGGCCTCGGCGAGCACGGCCCCGGCCAGCGTGCAGCGCTCGAACACGGCGCCTTCCAGGTTGGCACGCTCTAGCCGCGCCTGTCGCAGGTCGACGTCGCGCCAGTGCACCCTGGAAAGGTCGCACCCTGCGAAGTCGAGTCCGGCGACGCTGGCACCGGCCAGTTGGCGGCCGCCCTGGGCAACTGCCGCCAGGGCGGCGTCGGCATCGGCGAAGGAAGCGGGTCCGGTCGCGTTCATGCCTGTCGCGCCTCGGGCCGGCCCGGGATCTGCATCAGCGTGCCTGTGGTGAGTGCGCCCGCCGTGTGGGCATTCACGATGGCCGAGCCATAGGCGTCGATGGCGTGCAGGTTGGCGCCGCCCAGTTGCGCGCCAGCGAGCTGCGCATGGCGCAGCGACGCGCCCATCAGGTTGGCACCGGAGGCGTCGGCAGCGTCCAGCGCGGCGCGGGAGAAATTGGCGCCCCTCGCATTGGCGCGGGCCAGCAGGAGTCCGGCCGCGCGCGCGCCGCTGAAGTCCGCGCCTTCCAGCGAGGCCGACTGCATGGCCGCGCCCTGCAGGTCGACGCCATCGCTCCAGGCCGCGCCATCGAGATTCGCGCCGCGCAAGTTCGCGCCCGCGAACACGCTGCCCACGCCGGCGCGCGCGCCGCGCAGCTTGGCACCGCTGAAGTCCGCCTTCGGCGCCTGCGTGGCATACCACTGCGAACGCTCGGCCTGGACGCAGGCCAGCACGGCGCCTTCCATGAGCGCTCCATCGAAGCGCGCGGCCGTCAGCGTCGCACCTGTGAGGTCCGCGCCCTCGAGCGCGCAGCCGCTGAAGTCGGCTTGTTCGGCTTGCAGGTTCGCGCCACGCAGGCCGGCCATCCGGCTGCCGCTGAAGTCGGCCCTGGCGCACTGGGCGTCCTGCAGGCTGGCGGCGTTGAACGCGCTGCCGCTGAAATCCGCCGCGTTCAATGTGGCGCCTCCGAGTGCGGCACCGGTGAACCGGCTGCCGGCCGCGCGCACCGACTGAAAGCTGGCGTTCGTCGCATCGACGCCCTCGAAGCTGGCCCCCTGCAGGATGGCCTGGTCGAAGCGGGCGCCGGCGAGTCGGGTGCGGTCGAAGCGCGTCTTCTCGAGCGTGGCCGTGCTGAAGTCGGCGTTGGACAGGTCGAGCTCGCTCAGGTCCAGGTCGTCCAGCTTCAGCCCCGCGAAACTGCGGCCCTCGGCCTGCCAGGTGATCACTTCCTCGCGGTTGGTCGGAGGATGAGGCGCGGGCGCGGGCGCGGGCGCGGGCGCGGGCGCGGGCGCGGGCGCGGGCGCGAACGCGGGTTCCGGTTCTGGTGCAGGTGCTGCTGGTGCCGCCGCGATGCTCGCAGGCGTTGGGGTGGCCGCTGCGCCGGTGGCCGACGGTGCGCCAGGCGGCGGCAGCGCCGGCGGCTTCGCATCGATCAACGCCAACGCCGGAAACTGACGCATGAAGGAAACCGCATCGTCATGGGCACCGCGGCTGCTCAGGAAGTCAGCCACGTCGTCATGGTCGATGCCGTTGTCGCGCATCACCTGCTCGGTGTTCAGCCGCATCTGCCGTGTCTGCGCCTCGATGTCCGCCAGGCTCACGTCGGCCGGCGGCAACGCGCCCTGGCGCCCGCGGATGAACCCGTCGACATCGGCCTGCGTGAGGCCGTGTTGCGCCAGCACGGCCGCGCGCTCAGCCTGCAGCTTCTGCGTCATGGCATCGATCTCGGCCAGCGACACGTCGCGCACCGGCGGTGGAGGCGGCTGCATCATGGCCTCGATCTGCGAGCGCGGGATGCCGTGCTCGGCAAGCAGCCGATCCGTCTGTGCATTCATCTCGGCCGTGAGGCGTTCGATCTCGGCCGATGCAGGGTCGGCAACCACTGCGGGCACCGGGGCGGCCACGTTCGGCTTCGGGGCTTGCCCCGGCGATGCCGAATCGGTCGCACCCGCTGCAGCGGGCGCTGCAAGCACGGGTGCTGGTGCCACCGTTGCCGCTGCCGACCCCGCGGCCGCCGGGGGCGGCAATTGGTCGCGGTAGTGCGCATCAGGCAGCGGCGCGTCGCACAACCGCTCCCAGCCCATGACGAGGCAGGCAACGTCCTGTGCCTCCTCGTCGTCGATCTCCAGCGTGCCGCGGTAGAGCACCGCGCCCAGGCCCAGGCCCGGCATCAGCCAGAGCGTCTCGGCACGGGTGGCGATCTCCCTGAACCCGGCCTGTTCGCCCTGGCCGCGAAGCGCCGCGAAGCAGCGACCGCGCAAGGCCGGCAGCGCGCTCTCGATGTGCGGCTGCTCGGGATGCAGATGGCTCAGTTCGATCGCCTCGTCGCCGGCAAAGAATCCGGCCAGTCGCTGGTCCGGCGGCGCGCTCTGGAAGTAGTCGCCGCCCGTGTCCTCGGGCAGGTGCGGCCAGGTCTTCTGCAGCCAGGCCGTGCCGACGGCGCCCAGGTGCCGCTGGCGTTGCGGCGTGCCGCTGTCGACACCCCAGTAGCCGGCCGGCGCCGGACGGTCGCCCATGAAGGCAATCGGATCGCGCGGGTCCTCCACGTTGGGCAGGGCCGGCGCGGCCTTGCCGAGCGCGTTCGCTTCGTTGCCCGGGCCGCCGAAGGCGTTGGCCGGCACGAGGGGCATGCGTGTGAAGGGCGCGGTCGCCGACATCGTGCCGAGTGCGCTCCATTGCCGGTCGCCATGGACGATCAGGGGCTTGACCAGGCTGCCGACGCGCGCGCGCACCGCGAGTTCGGTCACGGCATTGGCGCCGGGCGCACAGGCCTCGCCGTAGATCAGGAACTCGGCCTTCGGCTTCGGGTAGCCCTCGTCGAGCACGGCCGGCGCGCCGGGCGCCTGCGCCAGTCGCTGCCACAGCTCGGTTTCGGGGCGCAGCGCATCGAGGCCCGCCGACGCCAGCGGAAACAGGGCCACCAGGCCGACGGCCAGGCGGTCCTGTGCCTGCCATCGCAGCGCGCGATGGACGACCGCCATGTTGTCGGGCTTGATGATCTTCATGGTCGAGGTCTCAGCCCAGCTTGACCAGGGCGCCGTCGAGGCTGACGCCGAACGACTGGAACTTCCCCGATGCGGATCCGCTTGTGAGCTCAAGGCCCTGATCGCTGGCCTTCCACCCCGAAACACCAAAGGTCAGCGAGGCCGAGCTGCTGTCGATGCTGATGCGCCGGGTCGCCGAGGCAACGTTGTTGGCCGCCACGCTGATCCGCACCTTCGGCGCAGCCAGGTCCAGGGCATCCGCTTCTGCCTTCACCGTGCCCTGCTTGGACTGCAGGCTTGCCGTGTCCTTGCCCACCGAATAGGAAAAGCCCGTCAACCGGTTGCCGACGAGGTTGCCCAGGTGGCCCGTCGGCGCATCGAACTCGAGTTGGTCGGCAGACAAGTGAATGCGCTTGGCGCCCATGGTTATTTCGCCCCCGGTCGGCGGATTCGCATTCCAATCGGTTTTCTTTTTTGCCTGGATGCTCACGCCCTTCGAGGGCGACATGTCGAACTCGCAGTGAACATCGAGCGCCTGCATGGGTTGGAACGCCGGTATGCCCGCGTCGGGGCCATTGACCGTCTGCTTGATGCCGTCCACCCCCAGGCTCATCTCACTCATCAACTTGAGGTCCTCGATCTCGGCCTGCAGCTTTCTTGCATAGGCCTGCATCAAGGCCATCGCGGTCACATTGGAAACTGCATCCAGCCCGAACTTGCCGATGATGCCGGGCCAGCCCTGCAGCGTCTGGCGATCGGGGTTCGAAGAGGCGGCGTGTTCGGCGGCGCGCTTCTTGTACTTGTCCTCGATCTCTTTTTCTTCGGCGAGCCGCCATGCCAGCCTGTCGGCGTCGGTCTTGACGTCGGAAGGAATCAGCTTGTTCTTGAGACCTTCCTTTTCGCTCGCCTCGTCCTTGGCCTCGTCCTCGGCGAACTTGGCGTCCCTGGCCTCCTGGTCCTTCTTGGCCTGTTTCTGCTTCGAGCCCAGTGCAGCCCCGCCGGCGCTCGCGTTCACCGCCATGCCGAAGGCGGTGGACTGCGCGAAGTTCAGCGCCGTGTAGGCAGCGATCATCGCGCGCAGCTTCTGCTTCGACTTCTCGAGTGCGGCAGAGGTGGCCTCATCCTCGAACGCGCCGGCCTGGATGGTTGCCGTGTCGTTGGATTTGCCCCCGAAGGAGCGCGACAGGCTGACCCCGCTCGAGTCGTCGATCGAGAGGTTCTTGAGGCCGTCCGAGCCCTTGAACGCGCCCATGGCGGGAAGCGTCCCCAGACTCATCGACCAGCTGATGCTGGAGGACGCGCTGATGCCGATGCTCGTACCCATCGAGACAGCATTCGAGAAGGCCGCGCCGATCGACGCACTGGTACCGAGCGAGAGTGAATTCGACGGCCCGAAGCTCATCGCGTTGTTGTTGCCGAAGGACACCGCGTCCATGCCGCCGGTGGTGGCCTCGTAGATGCTGCCGCCGCCCTCGGGATGAACGGAGCCGATGCCGATGCTGCTCTTGTGAAAGGGCGAATGCAGCCAGATCACTTCCTTGCCCTTGGTGTCGGCCATCAGCACCTGGTTGCCGCCCTTGGTGCTGATCAAGTTGTCCTGCGGGTTGCGCTGGTCGACCACGTTCGGGTTCTGCGAATTCGGCACTGCGCCGACGATCACAGGCTGGTCAGGGTCGCCGTCGGTGAACGACAGCAGCACCTCCGCGCCCTTGTGAAGCGGAAAGTGCATGCCGTGATCGCTGCCCGCGTAGGGCGAGGCCATGCGCACCGGCGCCGAGCCCTTGGCCGCACCCTTCTCCCTGCGGTCGAAAGGAATCTGCACCTTGTACTGGCCGTAGGCGTCGAGCTCGGCGTAGTCGCCGCTGCCCTCGGCGTCGACCGTGGCGTTCATGGTGCCCGCCACGCGCGGCTTCGGCGTGGTGCGCGAGGGACGGAACTGGGCCGCCGCCGGCAGCGCGAGGAAGCTGTTGCGATAGCTGGTGTGGCCCTCACGCTCGTCGAAGGGGGTCTTCAGGCCCGCCAGCAGCGCGCCCGCCTGCGAGCCTTCATGCGTGATCTCCGTGACCAGGTAGCGGCCGTTGAAGTCGTCGCGGTAGTGGTGCGACAGGTCCATGAAATAGCCGGTGCGCAGGCCCACGGCGGTGGATTCGCCACTGAATACGCGCTCGCCGCAGCGCAGTTCCTGCGCACGGATGTTGGCGTAGCGCTGCCCCTCCTCCTCGGTGCGGAAATTCTCGCCATACAGCATCTCCTCGCCGATGCCGTTGGCCGCGACCTCGACTTGTGCCACCAAGGGCACACCCGCGCGTCGGTGGTTGTAGTCCTGCAGCACCAGGCTGCGCGGCAGCGGTCGCGTGCGACAGACGAAGCCCTGGACCGAATCCGGCGCCAGTCCGACATCGAGTTCGTCGGCCGGCCGGTAGTTGACCGCCACCGCCTGGGCGGGTTGGGCGATCTTGCCGTCGAGCAACACCAAGCGGTCGGCGCCATCGACCTGTTCGAAATAGTAGTAGATGCCCTCGCGCTCGAACCACCGCGAGACGAAGTCCAGTGGCGTCTCCTGGTACTGGCAGACATAGCTGCGCGGGCGATAGCGCTCGATCAGCCTGAATTCGTAGTCGTTCGCCGGGCTGAAGCGCGCGCCCTTCAGGATCGCCTCCACGATCTCCGGAATGGTCTGCTCGTGCAGGTAGACCTCGGAAGACCGGCAGAGCGAGAGTTGCCACAACCGCGGCACCAGCACCGCACGGTAGAAGGTGAAGCCGCCAGCCTGGTGCAGCTGGTCGAACTCGGCCAGCACGCCCGCATACGGGGTGGCCTGCGCGCGGCCGTCGGGCGCGAGGATGCGCAGCTCGGCCTTGGCGGCGAGCACGCGCGCGAGGTCCAGCTGCGCGTTGTCGGAGACGAGCAGGAGTTCGAAGCGGTAGGGCTTCGAAATGGCCTCGAAGCCGCTCATGCGCACGACCGCGAAGGTGTCGCTCGGGCAGGCCGCGCTTGCGAACTCGAAGCGGCGGTCGGAGGGAAGGCGATCGGAGAGGGTGCGCATGGCTTGGACTCGTGGATCAGGCGGTGGCCTCGGCATCGAAGCGCACCGTGAATTCGCCCGCGGCACCGACATCCAGATGAACGGTGCTGGCAGGCTCGCCGCTGCCCATGCGCTGCAGCATCTGCTGCGACATCAGCGGCAGCACCTTTCCGCGCAGGATGAAGTCGATGTTGCGGGCACCCGTCTCCACCTCGGTGCAGCGCGCCGCAATGCGCTCGACCACCGCGTCGGCAAAGGTGAAGCGCACCTTGTTGTTGTGCGCCAGCCGCAGGGCGATGCGCTCGAGCTTCAGGCGCACGATGCCGCCGAGCGCCTGGGCGTGGAGCGTCACATAGGGCACGATGGTCATGCGCGCGAGCAGTGCGGGCTTGAAGTGGCTCGACAGCAGCGGCCGGATCGCAGTGGCAAGAAGGGCCGGATCGACCGGATCGTCGCCCTGCGTCATCTCGGTGATCACATCGGTGGCGAGGTTGGAAGTGAGGAAGATGACGGTGTTGGCGAAGTCGATCTCCTTGCCCTCGCCATCCGACAGCATCCCCTTGTCGAAGACCTGGTAGAACAGGTTGAGCACGTCCAGGTGGGCCTTTTCGACCTCGTCGAGCAGCACCACCGAATACGGCCGCTGGCGCACCGCTTCGGTCAGGAGTCCGCCTTCGCCGTAGCCCACGTAGCCCGGCGGCGAGCCGATCAACCGGCTCACGTTGTGGCGCTCCTGGAACTCGCTCATGTTCACGACCACGGTCGACTTCTCGTCGCCGAACAGCAGGTCCGCGACAGCCAGCGCGGTCTCGGTCTTGCCGACCCCCGAAGGGCCGACCAGCAGGAAGACGCCCAGCGGCTGGCGCGGATCGTTCAGGCCCGAACTCGCGGTCTTGACGATCTCGGCCACCTGGTCGAGCGCGGCGTCCTGTCCGCGGATGCGGCGCTTGAGCGCATCGGCCAGGCCCAGCGCGGTGCTCGCGCGGTCGCGCTGCATCTTGCCGACCGGCACGCCGGTCCAGTCGGACACCACCTTGGCCACCACCTCGGGATCGACATCGATACGCACCAGCGCGTCGCCGCCCTGGGCGCGGGCGAAGGCCTGCTCGGCCTGGACCAGCACGGCTTCGAGCGCCTGCAGCGCCGGCGCCTCGGGCAATTCTCCTTGCTCGCCCTGCTCGCGCCGCGCCGCGCCGAAGGCCGCGCGCGCGTCGCGCAGAACCTGGGCGGCGGCGCGCTGTGCCTGCCAGCGCGCCCGCAGGTCCTCGGCCTCGGCCGCGAGCGAGCCCATCTGCGCGTCGATGTCGGCAAAACGCCCGGCATCCACGGGCTGGCGATGATCGACGTCCTGCCGCAGGCCGCGCGCCTCGCGTTCGAGCGCCTGCATGCGCCGTTCGGTGTCCTCGAGCCGGTCGGGCTTGGCGTGCTGCAGCACCTTGACCCGTGCGCACGCGGTGTCGAGCAGGTCCACGGCCTTGTCGGGCAATTGGCGGCCCGTGATGTAGCGGCTGGAGAGTTCGGCCGCGGCCACCAGCGCGTCGTCGCGGATGGCGACCTGGTGCACCTCCTGGTAGCGCTCGCGCAGGCCGCGCAGGATCTGTATCGCGGTGGCGACATCGGGCTCGTCGAGCTTCACGAGCTGGAAGCGGCGCGCCAGCGCAGCGTCCTTCTCGAAGTACTTCTTGTACTCGGCCCAGGTGGTGGCGGCGATGGTACGCAGCTCGCCGCGCGCCAACGCGGGCTTCAGCAGGTTGGCCGCATCCGACGTACCGGCCTGCCCGCCTGCGCCGATGAGCGTGTGCGCCTCGTCGATGAAGAGAATGATCGGCGTGGCCGAGCCCTTGACCTCCTCGATGACGCCCTTCAGGCGATTCTCGAACTCGCCCTTCACGCTGGCGCCCGCCTGCAGCATGCCCATGTCCAGGCCCAGCAGCGTCACGTCCTTGAGCATCTCGGGCACGTCGCCCTCGACGATGCGCAGCGCCAGGCCCTCGACCACCGCGGTCTTGCCCACGCCTGGATCGCCGACGCAGATCGGGTTGTTCTTGCGCCGGCGCGCGAGGATGTCCACCATCTGGCGGATCTCGGCGTCGCGGCCGAAGACCGGATCGATCTTGCCGGCGCGCGCCTTGTCGGTGAAGTTCTCGCAGTATTTGGCGATCGCACCGGCCGGCGCGCCGCCTGCACCGCCTGCACCGCCTTCGACGCCTGCGCCCTCCCCCACGGCCGAGGGATGGCCCTCGATCGAGCCGGCGCAGACGCTGGGGAACTGCGCGAGCAGGGTCTCCTTGTGCAGCGGGCGCAGCAGCGGCCCCAGGGCGCCGCCGGCATAGAAACCCGCGCGCGCCACCAGCGCGGCGAGCACGGCGCCGGAGCGGATGAGCGTCTGCCCGAGGTCCACCGACCCCAGCAGCCAGGCATCCTGCAGCAGCTCCAGCAACAGCGGCGAGAACGCCGGCCGGCCGGCATTGCCGGTGCGCATCTCCTCCAGGACGCGGTCGACGCCGTGGCGAAGGACGCCGGCATCGATACCGTTCTGGCGCAGCAGCAGTGACAGGTCCGCCTGCGGCTCGTCAAGCAACCGGTGCAGCAGGTGTTCGAGCGTGATTTCGTAATGGCCGCGCGAGATGCACAGGCCGGCTGCGTTCTCGAGCGAGGACTTGCAATGGTCGTCGAGGCGGCCGACGAGCGGCTTGAGTTCAACCAGCAACATGGGGAGTGGTCCTTGTAGGGGAAGTGAGGGGCGCCGCAAGGCGGAAGCCGACGGCCGGCTGGTCGCCGTCCCGCGCACCGGGCAGCCAGGTGTCCAGGCCCAGGCGCGACCAGACCGGCGCACCGAGACGTGCCGTGCGTCCCTGGTCCTTGCGCAGCCTGAGTTCGACAGCCACCTGCAGCGGCCGCGTGAGATAGAAGCGCACCAGAAACTGCAGCCGCCGATGGCCCGCCGCACCCGGCAGCAGTTGCTGGAAAAGCGCCTCCGGCAGTTCGGCGAAGACCAGGCGCAGCAGGTTGTCGCAGTCCTCGACCTGCACGCCGAGCGGGCAGGTTTCACCCAGTGCATGGGCCTGCAGCCCAAGCCGCAGGCGCTGGTCGTCGGGTATCGGCACCCAGTTCGGCACGCAGGACTCAACCTCGACAGTGGCCGGCGCAAAGGCATCGGCCAGCAGCGTGCGAAGCCCCAGCACAGAGCGCGTGCGCTGCGCGAACAGATTGAGATGGCGCAGCAGGCTCCCGGCCTCGGGCGCCAGGCTCTCGCGCTGCGCGGGCGAGCCCAGGCCGGCGAAGGCGTACAGGGTGTCGAGCGCTTCCGGGTCCTGATCCTCGACCACGCGCATCTGCAGCCGGTACTTGCGCCAGGCATCGAACAGCTGCGGATAGAGCGAGCCGTGCAGGATGTCGAGGAAGTCGCGCCGCGCGTGGCGGCCCTCGCGCTCGTCGTCGAGCAGGTCTTCGGTGTAGAAGGTCGGCAGCGGCGATGACACACCGTAGAGGCCGAAGAAGCTGGCCGTGACGCGGTAGGCGTCCTCGCTGCCGTCGGCTGCGGCACCCCGCATGCGCTCGATGCGCGCGATGTCGTTGTCCGGAAACCCCAGGCTGAGATGGGGCCGCACGCGGATGTTGCGCACCCCGGCGCGGCGCAGAAGGCGGATCGCCTGGAAATAGCCGTAGTTCGAGGCCCGAGCGCGCAGATCGTCTTTCAGAGCAGGCATTGCCGTCCCAGTCTGGCCGGCCATTCGAAGGCCTCGCCCGTGTCGATGTCGCGCAGTTCGAGCCTGGTGTAGGCGTTGATGGTCGCGTAGTCGCCCAGGAAGCGCTCGATCACGCAACCGAAGACATAGAGGCCGCCCAGGCTCGCGAAGTGGCTGCTGCGGCAGCCCAGGCGCAGCCGCTGGCCGCTGAGCATGCGCCGTCCGAGCAACCGCGTCTCCGGCTCGGCGAGAAGCGACTCGATGCCCGCGATGCGGTGCCGGTTGGCGATCTCGCGGCCATGGTCCTGTCGCTCGGAGAAGATGTACAGGCCCAGCATCATCTTGAGGTTGGCCGCATCGGCCAGCGACAGGAAGTTCAGCGAGATGTGCGAGATCATCCGCCACAGCAGGTGCTCGTCGGCCGGCGGATCGAGCTGCGGCGTGACCGGCCGGATGTTGCGAAAGGACAGCCGCTCGGGTGAGCTGCTGGTGGGCTGGCAGATGTCGCCGAGCTTCAGGCTCTCGGGCAGCTCGTGGTTCGTGCAGGTCAGCGAGATCGACAGCGTCTCGCTCGCCAGCGGCTGGTGGCGCGGGGTGGCGATCGACATGAACAGGTCCTGGCCGCGGCCCACGGCCGAAGCGCGGCGAGACAGCGAGTAGCTCGCCGGTGCCTGATCTGCCTGGTTCGCCTGGCCCGGCAGGCCGGCCATGCCGAAGGGCAGGTACACGCGCTCCTCGCCCGCACCCTGCACATAGCCGACGACGCGGTCGACCGAGAAGATCTGGTAGTGGCCCTTCTTCTCGTTCTCGGGCCGCACGCGGTACTCGCTCGTGCGGTGTTCATGCGGGATCGGTTCGCCGGGGTGTTCGAACAGGTTGAGCACCGGCACCACATTGAGCTGAAAGCTGTTGTCACGCAGCTCGGGCGCCCACTCCGGCAGGTCCGTGAGCGTGAGCCAGACGCTGAATTGCTGGCCGGCGCGTGCGTCACCCCAGCGCTCGAACCCGTCGAGCTCGATGAACAGCAGCTTCTCAGGCAGCGCGAAATATTCCTGGATGACGCGAAACCCCGAGAAGGCATGCTGCGGATAGGCCAGCATCTCGTGATCGAAGCCGGCGCATCGAAGCGCCTCGCGGCCGAGTGGGAAGCGTTCGCCGCCCTGTTGCGGGCTTCCGGCGGCGACTTCGACCTGCGCCACGCGGGTCATCAGCAGCATCAGCAGGTTGCTGGCCTGGGCAAAGCCCGCGCCCAGGAAGAGCCGGATCCGCCCGCGCCGCCATTGCGAGAGGTCGATGCCCTGCAGCGCGAAGTCCAGCCGCAGCGCGGGCACCCGGCCCGCATCGTGCACAAGTTCGAAGCCGCGCAGCGCGAGTGGCTCCACCTGCAGTGCATGGCTGAGCCGAAAGCGGCAGCGCGTGCCATCCACCGGCAGCGAGGCGAGCTCGCTGCCCGCGGGCACCTGCACCGCCTCGGTGAGCGGGGCCTTGGGCTCGAACACCACGAGCGTCGCCGCCGGCACCGGCCGAAGGTAGTGCGGGAACAGCTGGTTGGCGAGCTCCTGGAGCAGCTCCGGAAATTCGTCGTCCAGTTTCTGCCTGGTGAGGCCGTTGAGGAAGGCCACGCCTTCGAGCAGCCGCTCCACGTCCGGATCGCCCGAGGGCTCGGCCAGCATCGGCGCCAACGCCGGGTTGGCGCGTGCGAAGTCCACCGACAGCGTGCGCAATTGCTGCAGCTGGTCCTGGTAGTAGCGAAGAAATGTGGCTTTGCTCATCTCGTCTGGGGGCGCGGTTCGCGCGAGGCGGTCAACGCCTCAGTGCATGGTCGGGCACGCTGACCTTGCCGTTGCTGCCGACGATGGTCGATAGTTGCAAGGGGATCTCCTGGCCGTCCACATCGAGCCGCCCATCGACATCGAAGCGCAGCGACATCGGTTCGAGCGGATCGGCACGCAGCCTCACCTGGGGCGCACCCAGGCGGGGCTCGTAGCGCAGGATCACCTGCCGGATGGCGACTTCGATGTCGCGCACCGATCCGGCCGAGAGGCCGCCCGCGAGATTGGTGAAGTCCGGCACGCCGAAGTGCGGATCGAGCGGGACGCTGCCCTGGCGGGTGTTCAGGATGCAGCGCAGGTGCGCGATCACGGAGTCGATCAGCAGGCTCGCCCCGGCGGCAGCATGGCGCTCGGTTCCGCTTTCCCAGCGGGCCACGCGTTCGAGCAGGCGGAATTCACTCACGGCACGCGATCAGCCGCCGTCCGCTCAGGACTTCGGCGCGAGCCAGGAATCCTCGGCTTCGATGCCGTCGGGATTGAAGGTCCAGGTGATCTTCTCGTAGGTGAACGCCACGTCTTCCATGTGCCCCATCTGCTTGTTCTCGGGGTTCAGGCAGTTGGGCGTCCAGGAGCGGATGCTCGTGAGGATGGCGTTCTCGAGCTTGACCGTGTAGTACTTCTCTTCGGTGCCCTTGGGCGAGATCCGGTAGAACTCGAGCTCCACCGACTTCATCTGCTCGCCCGAGGTCAGGGCCTGGAACAGCTTGGGCGAGGACTTGTCGATTTCCTTGGTCAGCGTGGTCGGGCCGTGGACGCGCTTGCCGGTGGGCAGGCCGGTCTGCGGACTCTTGGGAATCTCGATCGTGTGCTCGACGGCCTGCACGAGGATTTTCCCGTCATGGCCCTTGACCTTGGTGGAGCCTTCGATCTTTCCCTGATTCTGACCTTCGAGGGTGAGGTAGCACGGCATCGGCATTTGAATACTTTCTTTGTTCGGCAATTCGTGCCGACGTTAAAACCCCGTCAATTCGAAGAATGCGTTCGCATCATTCGGATTTGAATCGCGGCCTGGGGCAGAGTTATTGGCTGCGTTGGTCTCAATTGTGTTGGGGAGCGGCTACCGCAGCATTTCCTTTTGGGCCGTCCAGGTTACCCATGCAACATGGACGGGCCGCTCCTGCAATAAAGGACTAATTCTTTTCGAGCTTGCCGACCAGCGACAGTGTGAAAGACGCGCCCATGTACTTGAAATGCGGCCGCACCTTCAGATCGACCCGGTACCAGCCCGGCTCGCCCTCGACGTCGAGCACGTTGATCTCCGCCTGGCGCAGGGGACGGCGGCTGCGCACGCCCGCGGCCGGGTTGTCCATGTCGGCCACGTACTGGCGGATCCAGAGGTTGAGCTCCTTCTCGAGGTCGGCGCGCTCCTTCCACATGCCGATGTTTTCGCGCTGAATCACCTTGATGTAGTGCGCCAGCCGGCTCACCACGAAGATGTAGGGCAGCTGGGTGCTGAGCTTGTAGTTGAGCTCGGCCTCCTTGCCCTCCTTGCTCTGGCCGAAGAACTTCGGCTTCTGCGTCGAGTTGGCCGAGAAGAACGCCGCGTTGTCGCTGTTCTTGCGCATCGTCAGCGCGATGAAGCCCTGCTCGGCCAGCTCGAACTCGCGCCGCTCGGAGATGAGGATGTCGGTCGGGATCTTGTTCTGGATCGCGCCCATCGACTCGTACGAGTAGATCGGCAGATCGGACACCGTGCCGCCGCCCTGCGGCCCGATCACGTTGGCGCACCAGCGGTAGTCGGCGAAGCTCTCGGTCAGTCTCGAGGCAAACGCAAAGGCCGCGTTGCCCCAGAGAAAGTCCTTGTTGCCGCCGGTCACGCTCTCCTGGTAGTTGAACTTCTTGCTCGGCACCGTGTCGGCCCCATAGGGCGTGCGCAGCAGGAAGTGCGGCAGGGTCAGGCCCACGTAGCGCGCGTCCTGGCTCTCGCGGAAGGCATTCCACTTGACGAACTGCGGGCCCTCGAACACCGACGACAGGTCCTTCAGGTTCGGCAGCTGCTCGAAGGTGTCGATGCCGAAGAACTGCGGCCCGGCCGCCGCGATGAAGGGCGTGTGCGCCATGGCAGCGGTGCTGGCGGCGTACTGCAGGAGCTTGATGTCCTGCGCCCCGGGGCCGAACTCGTAGTTGGCCACGATCGCGCCGAAGGGCTGTCCGCCGAACTGGCCGTATTCGGCCGTGTAGAGGTTCTTGTAGAGCCCCGACTTCGTGACGTCCGCGGCGTCCTCGAAGTCTTCCAGCAGCGCCTGCTTGCTGACGCTGAGGATCTGGATCTTCACGTTCTCGCGGAAGTTGGTGCGGTCGACCAGGAACTTCAGCGAGCGCCAGGCAGACTCCATGGCCTGGAATTCGGGATGGTGCAGGATCGCGTCGACCGCGCCGGAGAGCCTCTGGTCGAGCCCCGCGATCATGTCGTCGACGGTCGCCTGGGTCACACGCTCGACCGCGTTCTGCGGCTCGAGCAGGTGCGAGATGAACGCCTGCAGTCCCTGGCGGGTGATCGGATAGGCATCGTCGCCGGGTTTGACGCGCGCGGATGCGACCAGTTCGTCCAGCAGCGAGGCAGCGGCGGCGGCAGGCGCAGAGGCGTCCGGCTGGGCTTGTGTTTTTTCCATGGCGGGCCTTCCGTTACTTTTCTTCGATGCCGAGTTCGCCCAGCAGGCGCGCGCGCACCTGATCGTCCTGGACCAGCTCCTGCACGCGCTTGCGGAAATCGGGGATGTTGCCGAGCGGCCCCTTCAGCGCCTTGAGCGCGTCGCGCAACAGCAGCAGTTGCTGCAGCTCGGGCACCTTCCCGACGAGAGCATCGGGCGAGAAGTCGTCGATCGACTCGAAGCTCAGCTTGACCGGCAACGGCGCGCCCTCGGGGGCCTTCGGGTCGAGGTTGCTGTCGATGCCGATGCTGAGTTCGAGCTTCTGGGCCTTCAGCACGTCGTTGAAGTTCTCCTTGTCGACCGACACCGGCCTGGTGTCCTCGACGGCCTGATCGGTGGCGCGCCCCGTGAAGTCGCCCAGTACCAGCAACTTCAGCGGCAATTCGACTTCCGACTGCGCATCGCCGACGGCGGGGCGATAAACGATATTGACGCGCTCCTTGGGAGCGACTGATCCATCGGCTGCCATGGAAATCTCCTGAAATAGGTTGGGTGACCCAACGCAAAAAGCCAGAGGAAAAAACGCCCCATGCATTTCACACAAGACGCCATCGAAAGTATTCATTTCAGTGGCAGGCGACGTTGAATGCCGTGCGTTTCCGGAGCGACGAAGTTTCGGGTTAAAAAGTGTTTCCCCGTTAGTCGATGCATCTCAAACTTTTGTCAATTCGTCTCAACCGTTAATTGGCTGACCGAGTGCGGTTAAAGTCCGGCCGCAAAATGCAACCGTTACAGATGAAAGAACCGGGGTCCCCGAAATTGCGCCCGCCCGGTGTGTTGGCCGGCTGCGCCGCCTTGTCCTTTCTGCTCGGCCTGTCCTACTACCTCCCCGCCCATGCCGGCCCGGGGATGGCGGCCGACCCGTCGCTGTCGACGCTCGCCTGGCCGGCGCCCGCCATCGGCGTGGCGTTGCTGTGGCGCCGGCATGTCCGCGAGTGGCCGCTGTACCTGCTGCTGGCCGCCGGGGCGCTGGCGCTGGCCGGCGCGCGTGCGCCTTCGACATGGTCGGCGGTCAACGTCATGCTGGCCGCGCTGGCCCTGCTCGCAGTCGCGCTGGGCGCCTGGCTCGGACAGCGCTGGATCGCGAACGACGGGCACCTGGATTCCTCGCGCCGCCTTTTGCGCTTCACGCTGCTTCTGCCGGTGGGCTGGTCGATGCTGCATGCGGCGCTGGTCGCCACCCTGCTCTGGTGGGGCAGTGCGGCCGAATGGCTGGCGCCCTGGCGAGGTGTCTACGTTGCCAATGCGGTAGCCATGCTGACGCTGGTGCCCGCACTGCTTGCCTGTGGAACACCAGCGGCCAACACGGTCTTGCGCGAGCGCAGCAACTGGTCGCCGATCGCGGCCACCTTCGCCTGCCTGGCGCTGGCGCTGGTGCCCGGCATGCACGACGAAGTGGTGCGCACGGCCCTCTCCCTGCCGCTGTGCTGGGCCGCGGTGCGCAGCGGCATGGTGCTGGTGGCCCCCCTGAATGCGGTGATCGCCATCGGCATGGTCGGCCTCACGCTGGCCGGCTTCGGCCCCTACGAGGAATTCGGCTACGGCATGTGGACCCTGCAGGTCGACCTCATCGGCATTGCTGTTTTGTCGCTGCTGCTCGCGGTCTCGATCGGCGAACGCCAGCGCATGGCGGCCCGGCTCGACCAGGCACGTCGCTTCGAATCGCTCGGCTTTTTGGCCGGTGGCGTGGCCCACGACTTCAACAATGTGCTGGGCACGATCCGCGCGTGTGCCGAAATCGCCGGCGAGCGCATTCCGCCCGACAGTCCGGCCCAGGCCGAACTGGCGCAACTGGGCCGCGCCACCGACCGTGGCATCGACATGACCCAGCAGATCCTGCTCGCCGCGCGCCAGGGCGATCCGAAGCGCGAGCGTGTCGACCTCGGCGCACTGGTCGACGAGGCGATCGAGATGGCACGCCCGCTGTGCCCCGCGCACATCCGCATCACGCGCGCACCCATGGCCGAACGCGCCCGGACGTTGTCCGCACCCCTGGTGCTGGCCCATCGCGGGCAGTTGTTGCGGGCGGTCCAGAACCTGTTGCGCAACGCGGTGCAGGCAGCGCGGCAGCAGGTCACGCTCACGGTCGGCGCGCACAGCGCCGCGGCCCGGTGCGACGTCCGCTTCGACATCGTGCTGGGCGACCAACGCGCCGGGAACGGTGGCGCGCACGGCTGGGTGGAGGTCGTGGACGACGGCCACGGCATCGCCGCAGATCACTGGCCGCACCTGTTCGATCCGTTCTATTCCACACGCCAGGCGCAGGGGGGCTCGGGCCTCGGGCTGGCGATCGTGGCGGGCGTGGCGAGCGGGCACGGAGGCTTCGTCGGCATGGCCACGGCGCCAGGGCACGGCAGCCTGTTCCGGCTCGAAGTGCCGTTGTTCGACACCGCCGGCGCCGAGCCCCCACTGGAAAGACCATGCGCATGAAGATCGAAGCCACGAACCCGCAACCACGCGGGCCCGTCCTGATCGTCGACGACGACGGTTCACTGGCCACGCTCCTCGGCAGCTACCTGGCGGGCCATGGCATCGAGAGCCACGTGACCCGCAACGTCAAGGAATCGCTCGAGGCCGTCGAGCAGCGCGACTACACCATGGTGCTGCTCGACCTCGGACTGCCCGACGGCGACGGCGTGGACCTGACGCGTCATTGGCGCCAGGAACACCGGTTCCCGATCATCTGCATGAGCGGGCGCGAGGACGAAGCCGACCGGGTCATGGGGCTGGAACTCGGTGCAGACGACTATGTGGTCAAGCCGTTCTCCTTGCGGGAGATGCTGGCGCGCATGCGCGCGGTCTGGCGTCGCACCGATGCAATCCGCAGTCCGGTGACGCGCGGCAAGCATCCGCGGGCCTACCGGTTCGACGGCTGGGAGCTGAATCTCAACACGCGCCGCTTGCGGTCCGGCGAGGGCCGCGAGGTGGCGCTGTCGCCGAGCCAGTTCAACCTGATGGTGATGTTCCTGGGCGCGCCCGGAACGATCGTCACGCGCGAGCAGCTGATCGAAAGAACGCGCGCCTTCGACGACGTGTTCGATCGCTCGATCGACGTTCAGATACTGCGCCTGCGCCGAAAGATCGAAGCCGATCCGAAGCGTCCCGCGCTGCTTCGCACCGAGCGCGGCGCGGGCTACTACTTCGACGCGCTCTGCGTCGAGGCCATCTGGGACTGAGCGCGCTGCGCCACAAGACGACGAGGAACGACCAAAGTGGACATTGCCCTGCTGGACGGCATCGGAAGCCGGCCCGTCACCGCCATGCAGCCCGCGGGCAGCAATGTGCGGGAGGATCCGCGCTTCGACGCGCTGCAGCTGGAGATCGGCAAGCTCTCGAACCCCGGCGCCGACGGCCAGACCGACTGGCCGCGCGTGGCACGGCTTGCTGCGCCGCTTCTGGCCGATGGCGGCAAGGACCTGCTGGTGGCGTGCTACCTCAATGCCGCACTGCTGCAGACGGACGGCCTGACCGGCCTGCGCGCTGGCCTGCAGGTGCTGGCCGACCTGCACGAGAATTTTTGGGAGGCCATGTCGCCACCCGTGACGCGACTGCGCGCGCGCCGCAACGCGCTCCAGTGGCTGCTTGATCGGATCGAGCTGAGTGCCCGGGAGCGGCCATGGAGCGAACTCGCACCGCAGGCCTCCGGGCTGGTCACCGGCCTCCTGGCCGCCGGCCGGCGCATCGATGACCTGCTGCGCGCCAAGGACGAAGAGGCGCCCTCGATGCGGGCGTTGCTGGCGTTGATCGATCAGGTGCCCGTCGCCGAGAACGCAGCGCCGGCGGTCGCCGCGCCAGCAGTTGAGATGGCCGGCACCTCCCCTTCCCCCGTCTCAGCGCCCGCTGCGCTCGCAGCGCCGCCCAGCCTGCCCACGCTCACCGCCCTGGCCCCACCGGCCCCCGGTGAGGATCTCGCCCAGGCGCTGGCACCCGCCCTCGCGCATCTGAACCACGTGGTCGACGTCATGATGGCAGCGGACCCAGGCGATGCCCGCGCCTATCGCATCAGCCGCTTCGCCAACTGGGGCAGCATCGACGCGCTGCCACCCGCCACGGACAGCATGACCCAGATCGGTGCGCCGATCTCGCAGGTGGCGGACGCGATGCGGCGCATGCAGGACGCAGCGGCCGAGCCGCTCGACGCCATCGGCTTTGCCGAGTCCCAGTTTCCGGCCTATCCTTTCTGGCTCGATCTGCAGGCGCTCAGTGCCGCGGCGCTGGCGCAGATCGGCGATGCCGGCGCTGCCGCGCGTGCGGAGGTCGAGCGCAGCACCTTCGCACTGCTGCAGCGGCTGCCGGGGCTGGACAGCCTGTGCTTCGGCAACGGCATGCCCTTGGCGAGCGCGCGCACGCTGGAATGGATTGGCAGCTTGGGCGGGCCCGCGGCGTTGGCCAGCGGCGCCGCAGCGGGCATGACAGGCGACGGCCTTGGCAGCGTGGTGGCGCAGGCCCATGGGCTCGCGGCGAGCGGCGAACTCGAGGCAGCCGTGTCGCTGCTGCGGCAGGCCATCGCCCGCGCTGCGGACGCACCCGCGCAGCTGCGCGCGCAGATCCGGCTGTGCCAGTTGCTCAGCGTGCACCGGGAGGGTCGCGTGCCGCTACCCTTTGCGCGGCTCCTGGTCGAGAGGATCGAGCACCACGACCTGGACCGGTGGGACCCCGAATTGGCGATCGAGGCATGGGTGGCGGTCTACCCCGTCCTGAGCCAGGACGATGCCGATCCGCTTGAGCGGCATGCCGCACTCACGGCCATCGCCCGGCTGGACCCGGCGCGCGCGATCGCGCTGACCTGACCCGCTCAGGGCGTGCGGGTGAACGTGCCGCGGTCCAGGTCCTCCGCGTAGTAGTCCATCGTCAGGCCCGTGGAGATGCCGGAGACGCCGGGCTCGAAGTCCACCCTGCCGAGGGATCCTGCGGGAGCGTTCTCGCCCGACAGGTCGAACACATAGGTGTTGCCGCTCCAGTGACGCAGCGGGAAGCGCCGCTCGCCCGTCGGCCCCATCCTCAACACCAGCCCGCTGCCGTCGAATTCCACGATGGCGCTGCCGTAGTAACGGCTGGCATAGGTGCCGGTGTAGGCATTGCTGCCGAGCGCGGGCACCGGTTGTGCGGGCGACTGCTGGCCGGCCAGCGAGCCCTCGGGCGCGTAGAACGGTTCGAAGCGCTCTCCATAGGCGGCGATCCAATCTTCCGAGGTCGTGCCACGTTCGACCAGTTCTTCGAACGTCTGGTTCAGCGCTTCGGCCGCGCCCACCGGTGCGGCGTTGATCAGCGTGACGATCGCGAGGTCGGCCGCCGGAATCACGGTGAAGGCAGTGCCCGCCCCGAGCATGAAGGCGCCCGAATGGGACAGCTTCAGGCGCCCACCCGTCGACGTGCCGACATTGAATCCATAGCCGTAGTGATTCGCACGCTCGGACGGGTCCGCGGGCGGGGGCCCGTTCACGATCTGTCCGGTGATCGCGGGCTTCAGCGCCGCGGGGGTGTACACCGTGCGCCCCTTGTAGCGGCCGTCGCGAAGAAGAAGGGTCATCCACTTCGCGATGTCGTTGACGCTCGAACTCACACCGCCTGCAGGCGATTGCGCATCGGGCTGGCGCTGGTAGACGGCCTGGTAGCTGCCGTCCTGCATCACGTGCGGCGTCGCGCGGTTGGCGCGCTGCATGAAGTCGACGAAGCGGGAACTGGTGGCATTCATCCCCACCGGCGCATAGAGCACGCGCTCGGACAGCGTCGCCCAATCGGTGCCATAGGCGTTGGCCGCCGCCTCCGCGCCCGCGGTGAGGCCGAAGTTGGCATAGGCGTAGCTGGTCCGGAAGGTCCGCAGCGGCACGTAGCGCAGGCGCTGCAGGATCTGCTCGCGGTCATAGCCCAGGTCCTCGAGCTGGTCGCCGGCAGCAGGCGGCAGGCCGGAGCGGTGCGCGAAGAAGTCGCCGATCGTGACCTGTTGCGTGACCGCCGCGTCCGACAGGCTGAAGCCCGGCAAATGGCTCGCTGCAGGCATGTCCCAGGAGACGCCATGGCCTCCCACGAGCCCGGCGACGACCGTCGCGGCGATCGGCTTGGACATCGATGCAAGCTGGAACACCGTGTCGGAATCGATCCGTTCCGGCGAACCGACCCGGCGCACGCCGAAGCCCTTGGCGTAGACGACCTGTCCGTCCTTCACCACGGCGATGGCCATACCGGGCACCTTCGTGCGTCGCATCACTTCGGCCGCCACGCCGTCGAGCTTGGCCACGGCGGCATCGATCTGCGCCGAGGCAACGGGTGTGATGTTGAACGGCGCAGGCGACGGCGTGCCCGGCGACGAGGGCGGCACGTGGAACGCTGCGCCACCACCACCACCACCGCCGCAGCCGGCCAATGCGGCACCTGCCGCGAGGAAGAGCGCATGGACGAAGCGGCGCAGGAGAACGGGTTTGCAGATCATTGGAATCCGGAAGTTGAAGGAGCCCCGACGAGGGCGGCCGATGGTGCGCAAGGGGCACCGGGATGGCAAGGCTGCAGGCGCGGCCGAGTGATGCAAGCTGAGCGCGGTGCGCGTTGGTCAAACCGCATGTCGGCTAGACCAGCGTGACCCTGCCCGACGCAATGTCGTACATGGCGCCGACGATCTTGATACGCCCGTTCGCCTCCAGACCGGCCAGCACTGCGCTGCGTCCTCGGATGAGCGGCAGCGCCTGCTGCACGTGGGTCTTGGTCACGGCGTCGACGAAGGCGTCGTTCTTCGAAGTGCGCGGGCCTGCGAACACCGTGGCGTCGATGGCCGACTTGAAGCGAGCCAGCAGCAGCGTGAGGTTTCCGAGCACGACGTTGTCGATCGCCCCCTTGGTGGCGCCGCAGCCGGTGTGGCCCATGACCATCACCACCTTGGCCCCTGCCGCGGCGCAGGCGAATTCCATCGACCCCAGGATGTCGTCGTTCACCGCGTTGCCGGCGACGCGCGCGTTGAAGGTGTCGCCAATGCCAAGGTCGCAGACCACCTCGACGGGCGCGCGCGAGTCGATGCACGACAACACCATGGCCGCCGGGAACTGGCCGGCGGCGCTGGAACGCATCTCCGCCAGGAAGTTGCGCTCCTTGTGCACGCCCGACAGGAAGCGCGCGTTGCCGTCCATGATCTTCCCGATCACCTGGTCGGGCGTCATCGCGTTGCGCTGCGCCTCGCTCAGCGAAGCCGCCTCGGTGGACGACGATGCGGTGCCGACGCCCACGCCGACCAGGGCCGCCGCGAAGGAGGTGCCCAGGAAATGACGGCGGTGCGGCTCGCAACAGGCTGGGCGCAGGCTCTTCATGAATGATCTCGAGGGTTGTGACCGCGGCAAGTCTCTCTGCAAACGCCCTCGAGGCGTTAGCTCGTCCGTCTCACGCTTTGGTCGATGCGTCTCACAGGGCCAGCGCGCGGCTTGCGCGCGCTGTTTCGTTCGTCAGGCCGCGCTCAGGGCAGGTAGTCGACCGGCACGGGGAAGCTCAGGAAGTTCTTCGTGAGCTGCTCGTCCCTGATCTGGTTCGGATTGGCCCCGTTGCACCATTGCGCCGACTTTGGATGCACCCCACCGTCGCTTCGGGTCACGCTGCAGGACAGTCCGGCCTTGATCCCGGCCTTGTTGCTGGGACATTGTCCCGGCTCGGCACCCGCTGCGCACGCCGCGAACTGCTCGGTGACATGGAACGTGTACAGGTTGTCCTTCAGGTCGGTGAAGCGCACCTTGACCGGATAGCTCGGCACGCTGCCCACCCGGAAACCCGCGATCAGGCTGTTGGTCGGCATGGTGACGTCCTGCTTGATCGCGCTGCAGCCCGGATCGCTCGCCTCCTGGTTCAATGAGCACACGCCATACTTCTTGATCAGCGGGGTGCCCTGGCTCAGCGTGGACGGCGCGCCGATCGCGAGCGAGAAGCCGTCCGTGAAGCTGAACTGCTTGGTATTCTCCAGCCCGTTGGCGCCGCCGACCACGAAGACCAGGCCATCGCCCAGCTCGCTCATGAAGCCCACGGCGTCGTCGACCGAGAACCCGTAGGCATTCATCTGCAGATCTTCATGGATCAGCGCGACGTATGGGTTGAAGTGCAGCTTGGGGTTGTTCTTGACCGCAGGCTGCCGGTAGCCGTATTGCAGGTCGTGGATGTACATGGGTTGGATCGTTGCATGCGTCCAGCCGGGGATCTTGGTCCCCGCCAGCTTGTTGTCGCCCGCCCCACACCCCTCGTTGAACGGCACCCAGCCATAGATGTGCTTGAGGGCCTCCATGTAGGTGAAGACCGGCTTCTCCGGCTCCTCACCCTTGCAGGATCCGCCCTCGTAGAGCGCCAGGTAGTCCGCGTGGTTCTGCGCGAAGAACTGCCTGACCGTCTCCATCTTCGTCGCCATGTCGGCCGGGCAGGCGATCGTCTCGGTGACGTAGGGGCTGAGGTCCTCGGCACCCCAGTTGGCGCACGAGCCCCACAGGTTCTGCATGCGCTGGACCGCTTCGCCGAAGTGCAGATTCTTCTTCTCGTCTTCGGTGCATTGGCCCCCGATGCACTTCTGCACCGTCAGGACCGGCGGGCTGTCCGCCGGCTTGACCGGCACGTCGTCGTTGGGGGGCAGCACACCCGTTCGTTGCGCGAAGACGTTGTAGCCGCCCGGCAGCTTCAGCGAATGGAGGTTGTAGACCGGCCATCCGCTGCCTGCATCGGTCGCCATGAACGACCCCAGCGCATCGGCGAACTTGCCCAGAGATTGCACGGACCCGCTGTACCCGATATAGGGGTTGTTCTTGGGGCCGATGCCGACCGGCAGATAGACGTGGTCGACGTAGGAGATGTTGTAGCCGACGTTGTCGGGCTTCAGCAGCGGCTTTTGCCCATCCGGAATGATGGCATCGCCGAAGGTGTATTCCGACAGCTGCGCATGGATGTTCTCGGGGAACTGGACCTTGCTTGAATAGACGGTCAATGCGCAGCTCGTGTTCTGGCCCTGGCACGACACGGCGCCTGGGGTTTGCAGCTTCACGTCTTCCTGCTCGCGCAGCCTGTCGTTCCTGTCCGCCAGGACGACACGGCCGCCGTTCCACCAGGTGATGTACTTCTCGGCCGACAGCGCCGTGTACAGCGGGAGGGTGACGGTGACCGACGAGTTGGCCGGAATCCCCGTTCCCTCGTTGACGTACAGCTTGTAGACACTCTCGGTCGGGTACAGCTTGTCGTCGACCCGGAAGCATCCTCGAATCCATTCGTTCTTCGAGTTTTCGCTCGTCGAGAGCACGGGATAGATCACCCGGTCGGAGTTGTTGTGCACCGTGATCGACTTCGGCTTGACCGTGACGGGATTGCCTTCGAAGTCCTTGCAGGTGACATCTGCAGACGGAGTGCCGCCACCGCCGCCCCCACCGCTGCCGGAGTCCGGGGGCGGCACTACTGGCAGGAATGCCACCGGGAAGGAGGAACTCCCTCCGCTGCCGCCGCCGCACGCGGAAAGTACCACCGCGACAACCAGTGTACCGGCGCGAAGCAGGGCGCCGGCCATTCCATGCTTTGCCGACTTGCTTACCAATATGTTCATCGTTTTCTCCAGGAACCCAACGTCAGCGACGGGGTGAATTTCAATTCTGTGGGAGCAGCCAGGGCGCCGAGCCCGAATGTTTCGAATGAAATAAATTGCATTTGAAACAGCGCTACCTCGCCGGCCCTTGCGCAGCGCGAACGTCGCGCGGTGTCGCGTTGAAGCGCTGGCGAAACAGCTTGCTGAAGACGGCCGGATCCGAGAATCCGCAGGCATGGCTGATCGCGCCGATGCTCAGCCGCTCGCCCTCGCCCTGCGCCAGATGGGCCATGCTTTTCTGCAGACGCCGCTCGCGCAACGTGCCGCGCACGCTGGTCTCCTGCGTCTCGAACAGCCGATAGAGCTGCGCGCGCGACATGCTGGTGCCGCGCGCAATGTCTGCCACGCTCAGCTCAATGCGGTGCATGTTGTGCTCGATGTAGCGATGCACCGCCTGCAGTTTGGCGGCGTCAGGGCTTTCGTGACCGGCCGCCGGGGACGCGGACGCCACCGCCTTGAGCAGCGCCTCGGCGACCTGGACGATGCCGCCGACAACCTCGCCGAGTTCCGCGGCTGTCAATGTGGCGGCGTGGACGGCGAAGGTCTGGAGCTGTGCCGCGAGGAAGGGCGCGAGCCCAAGGTGCTCGAGACGCTGCGCAGCGCCCGGTCCGCTGGGGGCCACATGCTCGGGGATCTGACTGTGCCGGGGGGCGTTCAGCCGGATGTAGCTGAAGCGCGCGTGACCCCACCGCCCGCGGAGTGGCTGCATCCCCCGCCAGAGCAAAACGGTGCCAGGACCGTATTCGGTGCGGCCCGCGCCCGCCTCTTCGAGCGCAAGCTCGCCTTTCTCGATCACCCAGATGCTGATGCCGGGCACGATCGGGACGCAGTTCTCTGCAGGCAGCGCGCGCATCTCGGAAGGCGGCACTTCGCTGTGGCCTACCCAGCCACGGCGGCCCTCGCAGAAGAAGCCTTCGGCGCGAAAAGGAGGATCTGCAACGATCTCCAGGTTCATAGGCGCGGCGAGCCGAGTGGCGTGTCCGCACTGCGCCACGACAGGCGCGACGCCTCCCGGCATGAGCGGAATCGTCCATCCGGTCGGCACAAGTGCTCGAAAGCCGTTGCACGCCTCTTCGGGCAGGAGGCGTGCGGCGAAACGCGTCGCTGCCGCGCCCATTCCTGCCACGGTTGCGGGCTGGCCATGTTGCGCGCCTGCGAGCCCGCTCATGCGAGGCCCCTGATTTCACGGCGGGTCGAACGAGGCGTAGAGCATTGATGTGCCATGCGCGGCACCCAGCCTGGCTCAAGCCCCAGAAGCGAGGCGGTCATCGCGCGACGAGTGAATGTCGCGGCGCTCACGGCGAAGGGCCGCGTACAGCGCGCAGCAAGGTCAAAGGCATTGAGGTTCGGCAGCGTGAAATAGTTCACGCGGACGATAGAAGCGCCTCTGGCAGGCGACAAGCACCGAACACGACAGCGTCACTATCCAAGTGCGCCACGGCCGCACCACCGGCCAGCTCGCGCGGCTGCCTGGCCGGCTTCAGCGGGCCTGTCTGAAATCCGCCGGCGTCTTGCCGGTCCAGCGCTTGAAGGAGCGGTAGAAGGAGTTGGGCTCCGAGAACCCGAGCAGGTAGGCGATCTCGGTCAGGGTGGCGCGACCGGCCGACAGGTAGCGCTGCGCCATTTCCAGACGGACCTCATCCAGCAGGGTGGAAAAGCGCACACCCTCGTCCGCCAGGCGGCGCTGCAGCGTGCGCGCGCTCAGGAAGAGCGCGCGCGACACGCTTTCGATGTCAGGAACGTCGCCGTGCAACTGCTGCTCCAGGATCTCGCGCACCGCCGCCGCCGTGCCGCTGCACGTGGTCTCATAGGTCTGCAGGTCGCGCTCGGCCGCATCCTCGAACATGGAGGCCACGCGCCGGTTGGCACTGACCAGCGGCAGGTCAAGATCGGCGCGGCGGAAGACGATCGTATCGTGCGCCTGGTCGAACAGCGCCGGGCAGCCGAAGGCATCGGCGTACATCGTGTGATAGGAGGGCCGCTCCTTGAGGGTCACGCGCACCGGCACGATCTCGCGCTCGGTGAAGGTGCGCCCGAAGACGAGCAGCGTACCCATCTGGATGTCCAACTGGGCCCGTCTGTAGGGTCGCGGCGGTCCGTCGAAGCGGATCCGGAGCTCGCACTCCTCGGCACCGGGATGCATGTCGATGTGGCAGGCCGACACCAGCGCGTTGTAGCGCGCGATCCGGGCCAGTGCCGCGCCGAAGTTCGCGCTCAGCATGCCGGCGAATCCCACCACACCGAACAGTTCCGAGCGCATCGGCTGGAGACCGACCGCGAGGCCCGCAGCGGGGTTGGCCGCTTTCTCGTGCATGACGACGAACACACGGTCGGCCTGCTCGCCGGACAGCGGTTTCCGGAGTTCGTCGGGTTGGAGGCCGGCAAGCACTGCCACCTCGTCCAGATCCATTCCGGCTTTCTGCAAGCCGTCGAGCACGTTGAAGGGGAGGCGGGCCAGGGTCATGGAAATGGGTGGAGGGGCCCGCCTTCGGCGGACCCTGTTGGTGCGGGGTCAGGCCTCGCGGCGAGCCGGCAGCGGTCTGACCTGATTCTCGGCCAGGGAATGTTACAGATCAAGACCGAGCGGTAGTTCAGGCGCGGATCGTTCCCATGCGAGCCGACGCGCGATACGAAAGTTCTAGATCCGCCGCGGAACGATCGCTGGTGAGGTGACGGCCACGCTGCGAGTGCACATGAAGGGTCTGCGCGGGGAGATCATCCGTGTCCGAGCGGCACGAGCGGCGCGGCGAATTCCCGGCCTCGCGAAGCGTCGGATGCATGCGCCAGCCGGGAGGCAGCCGTGCCGAGGCCGAAGCGCACGTCTGGCGGCGCCGCCTTGAAATTGCCTGTCATGCAACGCGTGCGCGCGGACGAAGGCCTGCCCCAAGTGTGCGAAAGGATGGCCTGGCGCCGCACAGTTGCATCCGATGCAAGCGTTGCGCACGCGCAGAAGCTCGTCGAGGATGCCGCCATCACAACGAACGACGCCGGAGACAACGACGATGCACTCTCGAACTTCCTTCACCGGTCCGCGCCGCAGAACCCTCTGCCTCTTGCTCTCGACCTGCGCCTGGATGGCGGCAGCTCACGCGCAAGGCAGCTACCGCATCGCGACCGAGGGTTCCTATCCCCCGTGGAGCTTCAAGGATGCGCAAGGGACGCTGCAGGGCTGGGACGTCGAGATCGCGAAGGCGCTCTGCGAGAAGATGAAGGCCAGGTGCGAGATCGTCGCCCAGGACTGGGATGGGATCATTCCCGGCCTCGTCGCGCGCAAGTACGACATGATCGTCGCGAGCATGGCCATCACGCCGCAGCGGCGCGAGCGCGTGGCCTTCTCGGCCAAGTACAAGGACACCATCTCGCGCTTCGTCGCCCGCAAGGGAACGCCGCCCGACGTCAGCCCCGCCGCGCTCAAGGGAAAGACCATCGGCGTGCAGCGCGGCTCCGTCCAGGCGGCCTACCTCGCGCAGAACTACCGCGACGCCGAGCTCAAGTTCTACGACACGCCGCAGGCGGCCGAACTCGACCTCGTCGCCGGTCGGGTCGCGTACATCCTCGGCAACATGGTCACCTACCATGTCGGCTTCCTGAAGACGCCCGAGGCGAAGGATTTCGCGTTCACCGGGCCGGAGCTCAAAGGCGGCATTCTCGGCGAGGGCAACGGCATCGCGGTGCGCAAGGACGACGGCGAGACGCTCGCGCGCATCAACGCCGCGCTGGAGGCGATCCGAGCCGATGGCACCTACGATCGCATCACGGCGAAGTACTTCCCGTTCAAGCTGATGTAGGCGTCGCGGCCTCCAATGGACTTCCTCCAAGGTTTTGGTGGCCAGTTGCTCCTGGGCACCCTCGTGACGCTGCAGCTCGCCGCGTGCTCCCTCGCGCTCGGCACACTGCTCGGTGCCGCCGTTTGCGCGCTGCAGCTCGCGGGCAACCGCGGGCTGCGGGCGCTCGGCAACGGCTATGCGGCGGTGATCCGCGGCATTCCCGACCTGCTCGTCGTCTTCGCGGTCTTCTTCGGTGGCTCTCTCGCGCTCGCCACCCTGACCGGGCGCTATGTCGAGATCGACACGTTCCTCGCGGGTGTCGTCGCGCTGGCCCTCTCGTTCGGCGCCTACGCGGCCGAGATCGCGAGGGGCGCGCTGCTGGCGGTTCCGAGGACGCAGCGGGAAGCCGCGAGGACGCTCGGTCTTTCAGGCCTTCAGGCGCTGTGCACCGTCGTGCTGCCCCAGGCAGTCCGCTTCGCGCTGGCACCGTTCGGCAACCAGTCGATCGTGCTGCTCAAGCAGACCTCGATCGTCTCCATCGTGGGATGCGACGAGCTCATGCGCAAGGCCGCCGAAGCTTCCGGCGCGACGCGCGAACCGTTCACGATGTATCTCGCCACGGCCTGCATCTACCTTGTCCTGACCGGCTTCGCCACGCTCTGCCTCGAGTGGGGAGAGCGGCGCGCCGCGCGTCCCCTGGCCAGCTGATCCCATGTTCGACATCACCCTCCTATGGTCCGTCGCCCCCGCTCTGCTCGAAGGTGCGTGGCTCACGCTGAAGCTCACCGCATGGGTCGTCGGCATCGGCACGGCCCTGGCTGTCCCCGTGGCGCTTTGCAAGAACTCGCGCGTGAGCGGAATCCGGGCGGTCGCGCATGCCTACCTGCTCTTCTTTCGCGGCACGCCCGCGCTGGTACAGCTTTTCCTCCTCTACTACGGGGCGGGCCAGTTCGATGCCATCCGCCACTCCGCGCTGTGGCCCGTGCTGCGCGATCCGTTCTGGTGCGTCGTGATCGCGTTGGGACTGAATTCCGCCGCCTACACAGGCAAGACGCTCGGGGCGGCGCTCGCGGCCGTTCCGCGCGGCACCCGGGAAGCGGCGCGCGTGCTCGGGCTCGCACGTGCGCACACCTTCTGGTTGGTCGAACTGCCGCTTGCGGCACGCACCGCGCTGCCGGCGTTCGGCAACGAGGTCATCCTGACCTGCAAGGCCACCTCGCTCGCGAGCACCGTGACGCTGCTCGAGCTCACCGGCACGGCTCGGCTGCTCACTTCCGAAACCTATGCGCCCTACGAGGTTTTTCTAGGGGCTGGCATCGTCTACCTCGCCATCAACTACGCGCTGCTGCGCGGGCTGCGCGCGCTGGAAGCCCCTCCCAGCCGCGGGCACTGAATCGAGCATCCCCATGAAATTCATCACCCTTGGCCCGACCGGCAGCAACCACGAATTCGTGGCCCGCCGCTACCTCGACTTCCATGGACTGCAGCACACCGCAAGCCTGGCCCTCGCGCAGGACTTCGATCGATGCGCAGACGCCGTGCTGCGTGGGACCGCGGATTTCATGATCCAGTGCGCCGTGCATCCCGAGACCGCTTCGACCGTCGCGAAGTGCTTCATCGGGCTGCATCTGATCGACACCTTCATCGCCCCGAGCCAGGACCTCGCCATCCTCCAGCGCCACGACGCGGCGCAGCCCACGTCGCTCGCGGTCATGCGCCCCACCCTGCCCTACATCGACCGTCATCGCTGGCAGCACATCGAGTTCGTGGACACTGTCGCAGAGGTCACGCAGGGCGTGATCGACGGCAGGTATCCGGCCGGCGTGGGCTATGCCCGTGCGGCCCAAGAGCATCCCGCGCAGTTGCGCATGGCGCAGTTCATCGGCACGGTGGACGATGCGTGGATGGTCTACGGCCGCACCCGCGTCCGCACGGGGGAACTGACCGCCTGGCGCGACAGCCCGGCAGCCGAACTCTACAAGGGGGCGGCATGAGCGCGGGCACGCCGGCCGCCACCATTTCCCCGGTGGTGTCCGTCGAGGGCCTGTCGAAGGCGTTCGCAGCCCACAAGGTCCTCGACCACATCGATCTGAACGTTTCTGCGGGCGAGCGCGTGGTGGTCTGCGGCCCGTCGGGCTCGGGGAAATCAACGCTCGCGAGGTGCATCAGCGGACTCGAGGGCTACGCAAGCGGTGCGGTGACGGTCAACGGGGTCGTTGTCTCGCCGCGCATGCGCCACGCCGATCTGGTGCGGGCCAATATCGGCATGGTGTTCCAGCAGTTCAACCTGTTCCCGCACCTTACGGTGCTCGAGAACTGCACCTTGGCGCAGCGCTGGGTGCGGCGCCGTTCCGCGAGCGAAGCCCGCGAGACGGCGCTCGAGTACCTGGGGAAGGTCCGGCTCGCCGAGAAGGCCTCGGCGTACCCGGCTCAGCTCTCGGGTGGACAACAGCAGCGCGTCGCCATCGCACGCGCGCTCTGCCTGAATCCCACGGTCATGCTGTTCGATGAGGCCACGTCGGCGCTCGATCCCGAGATGGTCAAGGAAGTGCTCGAGACCATGATCCTCCTCGCGCGCGACGGCATGACGATGATCTGCATCACGCACGAGATGGGCTTCGCCCGCGCGGTTGCGGACAAGGTCGTCTTCATGGACGACGGCCGCGTCGTCCAGTCGGCACCACCCGGCCAGTTCTTCGGCGAAGGCGCCGACCCGCGGATCCGGAGATTCCTCAGCCAGGTCTTCTGATCCGGCGCGCACGGGTCGATCAGTTCGCGCACACGCGCGCCAGCCCGCGGTCCAGCGCGATCCCGTAAAGCGGCGGCAACCGGTTCGCCGCAGCGTGCCATGCGGTGGCATCGGCCAGCTGCTCGCGGCAGTCGGTCCGAGCGCGAAGCGAACGGGTGGCGATGAGTTCATCGATGAACCGCGGGCGCAGGCGGTCGAGCGCGGGGCGCAGCTCGCCGCGCAGATCGGCTCGAGTTTCTGCCGGCGCCCGCCCCCCGCGCCGCCACTCGGCCATGAGCGCGAACTGGACGAGCTTGCTCGCTTCGATCTGGTCCGTGAAGAAGGCCGTCGCCACTTCATGCGCCAGGCCCCGGTCGTTCGCCTCGCGCGCTGCTGCCGCGACGACCTGGCCTTCGCGCGGATCGCCCGGCGGATCTTCGACCGGCTGGCCTGTGTCCCATTTGGTGAGCGCCACCTGGCGCGACAGGTCGAGCCGCACCGCGCTCATCGCGACGAGCCGCGAGAACCCGGTGCCCGGGTCAGGCCCGTGCGCATCCGAAGCGCACGCGAGCAAGACCATGCCGACGAGGCAGGCGCCGGCCGCCCGAAGGCCGGTTTCCAGATAAGGCAGCTGCATGGGAACCTCCGATCCGAGCGGCCCGCCGGCGGCGCCGGCGTCATCCGTTCGACGTCACGCCAGCCTAGCGACGCCGCGATCTCGTGTCGCCTGCAAAGGTTCCGAGTTGCATGCTCTCGCGTCAGCGGTCATTGGCAGGTTTCATCGGTTCCGATGCAGCACCCTCCGCGCTCAGGTGATTCCGCGCCGGCTGGTGATCGAACAGCACGAGCGGCGTCGGGGTGCGGCCATCGCCGAGTCCGATGCGCCAACTCACAGGCACGGGAGCGATCGCTGCGTTCCAAACAGGCGCAGCCCCGGCCCGTGCAGGGAGATCCCATCTTAGAATTTGAGCCGCGGAGCACTCCCGAGGTGCTCGCCGCTGCCTCACCACAGATCCAACCCGTCCCGATTTTCCGATGCGAATGAAAAGATTGCCCACTGCAGTTCCAGGCCTGGACGTAATCCTCAGTGGCGGGCTGTTCGAGGGTGGCGTCTACATCTTCGAAGGACCGCCCGGCGTGGGAAAGACAACGCTCGCCAACCAGATCGCGTACACGCTGGCCCGGCGGAGGATGCGCACGCTCTATGTGACCATGCTTGCGGAGTCGCATGCGCGCATGCTGCAGCACATGGAACAGCAGGTGTTTTTCGATCAGGCCGATGTCAATGCCGAGGTCTTCTACGTCAGTGGCTATCGCGAGTTCGAGCAGGGCGGGCTGAAGGCAGTGGTCGAGTTGCTGCGCGGCGAACTCCAGCGCAGCGGCGCCGGTCTTCTTGTCATCGACGGCCTGGTGGTCAACAGGGGTGTGACCACCGATGATTCCGTGCGCCAGTTTGTGCACGAGCTGCAGAGCCTGGTCAGTGCGATGTCATGTACCTGCTTGGTGCTGACGAGCGGCACCGGCAATGCCCTGAGCGCCGAGCAAACCATGGTCGACGGCATTTTCTCGTTCGAGGACCATGGCTTCCATTGGCGTGCCGAGCGCCGCATGCAAGTTCGCAAGTTCCGCGGCAGCCAGGTCATACGCGGGCAGCATACGTTCTGCATCACGATGCAGGGGCTGCAGTTCTTCCCCAGGCTCGAGAGCCTGCCGCGGCGCGACGACAGTGTCGAACTGGGTCGCGGCATTCTCCCGACTGGCTTGGGCCCGCTTGATGCAGTCCTACAAGCCGGTGGAGTTCTCTCCGGCAGCTCTTCAGTGGTGATCGGGCACAGTGGCTCGGGCAAGACAGCATTGGGCCTTGCATTCGCATCCGGCTGTTCTCCGGCCTCACCCGGCCTGCTGCTTTGCGGCACCGAATCCGCGGCGGATCTGCTGCTTGCGTCGACCGAACTGGGCTTCGCCGCGGGTGAAGCGGTGGACGAGGGTGTCCTGACGATCGAACAACTGGGAGGCGAGGACGAGTCTATGGATGAGATGGGGCACAAGCTGTTGAGGCTTGTCGACGAGCTGAGGATCCGAAGGTTGGTGGTGGATGGCCTTGAAGGCCTGGCGGACACCCTGGCATTTCCTGAGCGGGGCTACCGCTTTCTGGGTCGACTGCTTCTCGAACTCAAGCAACGCGGCGTGACATCGATGTTCACGGTGGATCCCGCCGCTTTGGCTGTTGCGGCTGGTACCCCGCTCGCCGATGGCGTGGTAGGCCGGTTCGACAACGCTTTCACTTTCTCCGCAGCGGCGGTTCAGGCCC
The DNA here is from genome assembly GCF_057656815.1 of Variovorax sp. Soil_C_39. Classification (NCBI taxonomy): domain Bacteria; kingdom Pseudomonadati; phylum Pseudomonadota; class Betaproteobacteria; order Burkholderiales; family Comamonadaceae; genus Variovorax; species Variovorax sp. Soil_C_39. Next base: position 33,144 of record NZ_JBDGJQ010000009.1, on the reverse strand, counting down.
TGCAACCCGGCAGGCGTCCCCTCGAGATCACCAAGGTGCGCGGAACGCGCGCCACCAAGAGAGCCGCCGACGTTCACCTGTCCCGATTCGATGCCACACAGCCCCCAAACGCCTGAGTGAAAGGAGCCGTTCATGAAGCTGGTCCTGATCGTCGAGGACGAATTTGGCAATGCCGAGGTACTGCGGCTCTTGTTTGAAGCCGAGGGCTATCGCGTGGCTGCCGCGTCCAACGGACGCGCCGCGCTGGCGCTGCTCCAGGGTGAAAAGCCGGCGCTGATTCTTTCGGACTTCATGATGCCGATCATGAACGGGGCCGAGCTCGGCAACGCCGTTCGCAGCGATTCGACGTTGTCGCAGGTACCGTTCGTTTTCATGAGCGGGACCAACGAAGAGGTCGTGCAGCGCCTCTTTCGGGACTACGACGCTTTCCTCTCGAAGCCCTTCGACTTTCCGGAGATGCTGTCGCTGGTGGAGCGATTGATTGCGGGGGGACGCCCGGCCCGGCCGAGCGCCGAGGAAGTGGACAGATCCATGCGGCACCTGCTCAAAGGGATCCACCTGCCACCGGAACGCTGAGCGCCCTGGCGCCCGGGTGCAACGAGCGCATCGGGACCGGAGGACACGCAATCAGGCTCTCGCGTGTGCACGCGGCGGTCCTGCGCCCCGCATCTCGCATTGCGCGATGGCGCAGGCGCCCCAGATCGGAACTCTGCCGGGCGGCGCCCGATCCCAAGGACTGCGCGCCGTCTCCGAGGCAGGCTGACGCCTTCGCACTGCCCCGCGACACAGTCTCTGCACGCCAGGTCGCGCGGGTTGTTTGCCCGATGTCGGAAGCGCGCCCCGATTCAGATCGCCCTGCGCGCCGTCGCCGCTGTCTGACCCAGATCGATCGGCAGCGTACCGCCGGCCTTCACTTCCCGAAGCACGACCGCCGAGCGCACATGCGTGACGCCGGCCTGCTCGAAGAGCGTGGTGTGAAGGAATTTCTCGTAGTGCTTGATGTCCGGCACGAGCACCGTGAGGATGTAGTCGGCCGGCCCCGTGGCCGAAACGCAGCGCACGATCTGTGGGCTTGCCTGCACCGCACGCTCGAAGTCGCGGACCTTGGACTCGTGATGCCGGTCCAGGTTGACTTCGGTCACGGCGGCAAGGTTGAGCCCCACCTTCTCGCGGTCGACCACGACCGTGTAGCCGCGGATCACGCCCGTGGCCTCCATGTCCTTGATGCGGCGCCAGCATGGGGTCGAGGACAGCCCCACCTTGTCGGCGATCTGCTGCACGGACTGGCGCGCGTCGCGTTGCAGTTCGAGCAGGATCTGGAGCGAGTAGGCATCAAGAGGAACAGAATCGTCGTTCATGGTGGTTTCGGGAGGAAGTTCTTCTCAAAACAAGGGTGACCTCGGGTGCATCGGGAAGAGTATTCCTCCGGGCGGCGAAGAACAATCCTTGCATGAAGCCGCCCGCCACCTCCCCTGTCCAGCGCCCCAGCTACCAGCTCTCCGACGGCCTCTGGGCCCGCTCGGGCGCCGTGTTCCTGACCGGCACGCAGGCGCTCGTGCGATTGCTCCTGATGCAACGACAGCGCGACGCCGCGCGCGGCCTCGACACCCGCGGCTTCGTCAGCGGCTACCGCGGCTCGCCGCTCGGGATGGTCGACCAGGCGATCTGGAAGGCCGGCCCGGACTTCGCCGATGCGGGCATCCGCTTCGTACCGGCAATCAACGAGGAACTCGCGGCCACGCAGGTGCTCGGCACGCAGCGCGTCGAATCCGACCCCGAGCGCACGGTCGAGGGCGTGTTCGCGATGTGGTACGGCAAGGGCCCGGGCGTCGACCGCGCCGGCGACGCGCTCAAGCACGGCAATGCCTACGGATCATCCCCGCACGGCGGGGTGCTGGTCGTCGCAGGTGACGACCACGGCTGCGTCTCGTCCTCGATGCCGCATCAGAGCGACCACGCGTTCGCGGCCTGGAGCATGCCGGTGGTGCAGCCGGCCTGCGTGGCCGAGTACCTCGAGTTCGGCCTCTATGGCTACGAGCTCTCGCGTTATTCGGGCGCCTGGGTCGCGATGGCCGCGCTCTCCGAGGTGGTCGAGAGCGCGGGCACGGTCGACCTCGACCTGATCGCCGCGCGCGCCGCCGCCTGGGCCGATGCCGAGGGCGTGCACGCCGCCTCCGGCCATCGCGCCCCGGCCGACGGCCTGCACTACCGCTGGCCCGACCTGCCGTCGCTGCGCATCGAGTCGCGGCTGGCCGACAAGCTCGCGGCCGTCGCGGCCTTCGCGCGCGTCAACAGCATCGATCGCGAAGTGATCCACAGCCCGCAGGCGAGGGTCGGCATCGTGACCTGCGGCAAGGCGCACTACGACCTCATGGAAGTGCTGCGCCGCCTCGCGCTGACGCCCGAGACGCTGGCGCGCGCGGGCGTGCGGCTCTACAAGGTGGGCCTGAGCTTCCCGCTCGAGCAGACCCGCATGCGCACCTTCGCGCAGGGCCTGGAAGAGATCCTCGTCGTCGAGGAAAAGGCCCCCGTCGTCGAGACCCAGCTGCGCGACCTCTTCTACAACGCGCCAGCGGGCGCCAGGCCGGCGCTGGTGGGCAAGCAGGATCGCGACGGCCGGCCCTTCATCTCGGCGCTCGGCGAGCTGCGACCGTCGCGCCTGATCGAGCAGGTGGCCCGATGGCTTGCCGCCCACTTTCCGGACCACCACGAGTTCGGAGACCCTCTGCTGCAGCATGTGCGCGATTTCACGCCGCCGCAGCTGCTCGGCAACGCGAGCGACACGGTCAAGCGCCTGCCCTACTTCTGCGCCGGCTGCCCGCACAACACGAGCACACGGGTACCCGATGGCTCGACCGCGCGTGCCGGCATCGGCTGCCACTTCATGGCCAACTGGATGGACCGCAGCACCGCGGGACTGATCCAGATGGGCGGCGAGGGCGTGGACTGGATCTCGCATGCGATGTTCACGCGCACCCCGCATGTGTTCCAGAACCTCGGCGACGGCACCTACTACCACTCGGGCTACCTCGCGATCCGCCAGGCCGTCGCCGCCAAGGCGACCCTCACCTACAAGATCCTCTTCAACGACGCGGTCGCGATGACGGGCGGCCAGCCGGTCGACGGTGTGATCAGCGTCGACGCGATCGCGCGCCAGGTCGAATCCGAAGGGGTCAGGCAGATCGTCGTCGTCAGCGACGCGATCGAGAAGTACGCGCCGCAGCGCGGCCGCTTCCCGGCCGGCACCGAATTCCATGACCGCAGCGAGCTGGACGCGGTCCAGCGCCGGCTGCGCGAGGTTCCCGGCGTGACCGTGCTCATCTACGAGCAGACCTGCGCCGCCGAGAAGCGCCGCCGGCGCAAGAAGGGGCAGCTGGCGGATCCGCCCACGCGCCTGTTCATCAACGAGGCGGTCTGCGAAGGCTGCGGCGACTGCTCCGTCCAGAGCAACTGCGTCGCGGTGCTACCGCTCGAGACCGCGCTCGGCCGCAAGCGCAAGATCGACCAGACGAGCTGCAACAAGGACTATTCGTGCGCGAAGGGCTTCTGCCCGAGCTTCGTCAGCGTGACAGGCGGGACGCTGCGCAGGAAGCGCGGCGCGCTGGCCGACGGGCACGACGCCTTCCTTGAGCAGGTGCAGGCACTGCCCGGGCCTGCCGCTCGCAGCGACTGGGAAGCGCCCTACGACCTGCTCGTCACCGGTGTCGGCGGCACCGGCGTGGTCACCGTCGGCGCGGTGATCGCGGTGGCGGCTCACCTCGAAGGCAAGTCCGCCAGCGTGCTCGATTTCATGGGCTTCGCGCAGAAGGGCGGCGCCGTCCTGAGCTTCGTGCGGCTCGCCGACCGGTCCGAACGGCTCAACCAGGTGCGCATCGACACCCAGCAGGCCGACGCGATCCTCGCATGCGACATCGTGGTCGGCGCTTCGCCGGAAGCCCTGCAGACCGTGCGCCACGGCCGCACCCGCATCCTCGCGAACACGCACGGAATCCCGGTGGCCGAATCGCTGCGCAATCCCGACGCCGACCTGCAAATCGAATTGCTCTGCGAGAAGATGCGCTTCGCGGCCGGCCGCGACCAGGTCGAAACGTTCGATGCGCAGGTCCTGGCCGAGGAATTCCTCGGCGGCACGCTCGCCTCGAACATCCTCGCCACCGGATATGCCTGGCAGCGCGGCCTGATCCCGCTGAGCCTCGAGGCGCTGACGCGCGCCATCGAGCTCAACGGCGTTGCCGTCGCAGCGAACCTCACGGCGTTCGCGCTCGGGCGCCTCGCCGCAGAACGGCCAGAGGCGATCGAGACGCTGCGAGGCGGCGGCACAGCCGCCGCAACGGACGTCGCCGATGCATCGCTCGAGACGCTGATCGCCGAAGCCCGTACGCAGTTGCACAGCTACCAGGACGCCGCCTGGGCGCGGCGCTTCGAAACGCGCGTGCGCCGGATCGCTCAGTGCGAGGCCGCGCTGGTGGGCGGCGATCCGTCCCTGCCGCTCGCGCGCAATGCTGCACGCAGCCTGCGCAAGCTCATGAGCTACAAGGATGAATACGAGGTCGCGCGGCTCTATAGCGACGGCCGCTTCCGCAAGGAGCTCGCCGGGCAATTCGAAGGCAATCCAAGCCTCGCGTTCCACATGGCACCACCCTTTCTCGCGCGTCCCCGCAACGGCCAGCCACCGGCCAAGATCCGCCTGGGCGGCTGGATGCTGCCTGCCATGAAATGGCTCGCCCACGGCAAGCGGCTGCGCGGCACGCCCTTCGATCCCTTCGGCCACACGGCGGAGCGACGGCTCGAACGGGCGCTGATCGGCCAGTTCGAAGCCCGGCTCGACGAACTCGCATGCGAACTCACGCCTGCCAACCAGGTGCTCGCCGCCCAGATCGCCGCACTGCCGCTCGCGATCCGCGGCTTCGGCCATGTGAAGCTCGCGAACCTTGCCATGGCCCGCGCCCGCGAGGCGGAGCTGATGCACCGTTTCTCGCCGCATCGCTACCCGAGGCCCGCGGGTCCGCCCGGCGCGGGCCAGATCCGAGGGATCGCCGTCGTCGCGCAGTGAACGACAGGCGCAGTGTCCTTCAATGGTGGACCCGTTGATCGTTGGCAACGGCGACACACCCTTCCGACGGCCGCACCCCGGACCTGCGGCATGGCTAAGCCTGCATGACTGCGAAAACGTCCAGGGTGTTGCGGCAACGCTCGGCGTGCAAAAGACGGAAGGAGCACAGCGCCCGACGGGCGTCGATTCCCGGCCTGGCCGCAGATCCTTGCCACCCGCAGCTTAGCTGCGCTGCAAGTTCGAGAAGGCGTCCGGCCAAGTCCTCACTGTCGCAGGCGAGCTCGCAGCGGGCCAAGCCGAAACTTCAGCCGCCATCTCGCATTCGCCGAACCGGTCCGGCGAACCGTTCCTCGATCTGAACGTCGTGCTCCGACTGCGGCAGCATCTTCCTAGGTCGCAAGCCGCGTGAATTGCGCTCTGGTGAGGAGCCGCTTGAAATCGCCGTCAAACGTTACAAGGTGCTCGCCCTGGTGCGAGACCGCCGCAGCCAACCACGCGTCCGGAATGTCGTTAGCGGTCAGATTGTTGTCGGCGCAGAGTCGATGCAGCAGATCCCATTCACCGCCAAGCTCCCTCATCTCGACCCCGGGTGAGTTCAGGATAGCCTGGACGAAATTCAGCGCCGCATCGATCGGCGTGGGCATCACAAAGATTTTTGAGTTCGTCACCAGGCGCAGAAAGCTCGCAACCACCATAGGCTGCAAGGCAAGAGAGCGTCCTGCGCTCGCATCCGCAAGCGCTCGCTCAAGCCAGCTGAGTGCGGTTGCATGGTTCGGATGGTCGCTTCGAGACGCCGCGACCAGAACATTCACGTCAGGCGTCACGGTCAGCCGCGTCCAGCAGTTCCTTGTTGCTCAGGCCGCTCATGCGGCCGACCAGCCCCCCCTTGCCGCGAAACACGGGCAAACGCGCAGTCTGGGAAGCTGCCGGCTTGACCTTCAGCCGCATTTGTAGCCCTTCCTCGATAAGGCGCGTGAGGCTCGTGCGCTGCTGCGCCGCAAGCGACTTGGCCTGCATCAACAAATTGTCGTTCAGATCGAGCGTCGTCTTCATAATCAACCCGCCAAAAATGCGATACAGATTTCTGTATTATAACTTTGCGTCGGTGCTGGTCAAGGCGCGGCGCTCTGACCATGGCGTGTGGGGGCATCGATCACGACCTGGTCGGCGGCCACTGGCGAGCGATATGCACCAAGGTCAATATCCAGCGTCGGCACGCACCTCGTAGATCAGCCGATAGCTCTCGTGTGGGATCAACTCACGCGTGCCGAGGATCTGTCCGGCCCGCCCTAGCAGGGGATGCTCGGCCAGCCGGCCCAGGCCGAGATCTACGCCGCCCGCTAAGCCGAGCAAGACGACGCCGACTGGAGCCCCGATGCACCTTGTCTTTGACACCGATGCCCTGTCCTTCGCGCTACTGGAGCGCGGCACACCGCACCACCTGCTGTAACGGCCGCTGGTTCCATGGCAACGACGAGATCTGCAAGTTGCCGCAGACGATCCTTCTCATGTGCGTCGTCATGCCGGCGTGGTTCGCCGCCGGCTTCGCCGACTGGGCGCTGCACCGGCGCACGCGGGTTCGAACGCAACGCGGGCGTGCGGGAGTCGGTGTTGCACATCGTCATGCTGGCCGAGATCGGCATTCCCATCCTGGCCGTGATCCTCTCGAGTTCAACGCCGGTGTGCTTGCGCTGTGTCTCTGGGCTTTCGCGATGCACGAGGTCACGGTGTACCTCGATCTGCGGTGGGCAGCGCCTCGGCGGGCGATCACCCCGCTGGAGCAGATGGTGCACAGCGTGCAGGAGATGCTGCCCGTTGCGGCCATCGCCCTGCTCGCTTCCTTGTACTGGGAGGTCACCCTGTCGTTGCTGGGCGTCGGGCCGCGAGAGGCCGCGTTCGTGCCCGTGCTGCGCGCCGATGCTCCGCCGTTTGGCTATCTGGCCGGGCTCGCGGCGACTTCCGTGCTGCTGGGCGCTTGCTACCTCGAGGAGCTGTGGCGCTGCATCCGCCATTGGCGGGGCGGCGCGCCCGGGCGAAGAACGACAGCCGACGGTCCGGACCTGTCCGATCGGTGAAATCGCCAGCACCCACGCCGCGACGCGCCGGCACAACGCGGCTGGGAGCATCCCACGGGCCGAAGCCTGCGAAGTTTGGAGGAGAACAGCCATGAAGCCGTGGACCATCCTCGTGGCGCTGGCCGCGAGCGCACCGGCCTGGGCGCAGACCCTGCGGTCCTGCTGGAAGCATGCAACGCGATGGAGCCGACCGGCAACCGCCTCGAGTGCCTGCGTGCAGCCAGCGGCATCGGCCACGGTGCCCCGCCCCTCTCAAGCCAGGACTCGGCCATGCCGCAGCCCGTGCATGCGCCAGGCGCGCCGCGCACTGCTGTCTCCAGGACCGACAACGGCGCCGCCGGAGGCAAGACCTGCCACCTCGCCCGCGCGGCGCAACGTACACGATCACCGCCAGGGGGCGGAAGAAGTACGGCGGATGCTGAGCATCGCGTGGCCGGGTGGGACCTGGCTTGCGAGCCCTCGCGATGGCGCCGCCGCCGCGCTTGCGTCATCGCCGCATGCCGCGCATACCGATAGCCAAGACGATAGCCAGGCGCGTTGTCAGTGGCTACAACTCTTTCTCGCAGGAGCCGCCGGGTAGCTACCCCATCGTGCGCGCGTGACCCGCGACGCGCGATCAGAATCTCCGACGCCTGCCCCACCAGGGCAGGTCGTGTCCGCTCGACGACAGGAGGAACCCAGCCGCGAGGAGGCCCGTCAAGGCCGCCGGTGCCCAAAGCCTGGCGGGCTTGTCGTTCGTGCGGCTCACAATGGCGCGACGCCGACGAGCGCCGTGGCTCGTGCGCTGGTGGCCGGCGTGGACGCTGCCGCAACGGCGGCCGCAAACTGCACATCGACCTGCACTGCACAGGATCACGGATGTGGGCGATGCTGTTCGTGCTGGCCCTGAGCAGCGTCGCCTTCAACCTGCCCCAGGTGTACGAGCCCGCGATGAAAGCGCCTGCAGCAACGGGCTATCTGGGAAAATCGACCTGCTGCCTGAGTGCGTCCAACTCGGCATCGATCGGGCGCTCGCTCAACACCTTTCGGCAACAATGCCGCAGCACAGGGTCCCTCCGCACCGATGTCTCGCCAATATTTGAACGTTCCCTTCGCTCAGAAGGACGCTGCCAAGGCGCTCGGCGCGCGCTTCGATGGTGCGGTCAAGCGCTGGTACGTCGAGCCCGGCACCGACCTCGTCCCCTTTGGCGCCTGGCTGCCGGCGGATGCAGCCTCTGCGGGCGCTGGCTCCGGCGACCTCGCCCTCGCGGGCACCGCGGAAACGGGCTTGGCCCTTCCCAAGGGTGGCATCCCGCTCTCGCGCCTCCTCGGTGGCGTTGCAAGCGCCGTGGCCCAGGCTTTCGCCGGCGGCGTCTGGACCCTGGTGGAGGTCAACGAGGCCAGCATCCGCAACGGGCATGTCTATCTGGAGCTCTCCGAGCGCGATCGCAGTGGCCAGCCGATCGCCCGGGCGCGGGCCATGATCTGGGCCTCGACGGCCTCCCGCATCCTGCCCGACTTCGAAAACGCCACCGGTGCCGTGATCGGCGCGGGCATCAAGCTGTTGGTGCGGGCCAAGCCGGTGGTGAACGCGCGGTTCGGCCTGAACCTGGAAATCGATGCCATCGATCCCGAATACACGCTCGGCGACCTCGAGGCGCGCAAGAAGGGAATACGCACACGGCTCCAGCAGGAAGGCCTGTTCGACCGAAATCGCCGGCTTCCCCCCGCGTGGGACTACAGCCTCGTGCTCGTCGTTGCGCCGCAGGAAGCCGCCGGGCTGGGCGACTTCCGTAAGGAGGCCGAGCGGCTTGCGCAGTTCGGCATCTGCCGCTTCGTCTACGCGCACAGCCGCTTCCAGGGCGAGGGCGCGGGGCGCGAGATCGCCGGCGCCGCGGCCGCGGCGCTGCGCAGAATGGAAGATGACTTTGAGGCCCGCCCCGACGCCATCGTCGTCATTCGAGGCGGCGGGGCCGTGAATGATCTCGCGTGGCTTGATGACTACGACCTGGCCCGCTTTATCTGCGAGCAGAACATCCCGGTCCTGACCGGAATCGGCCATGAGCGCGACAGCACGATGGCCGACGAGGTGGCGCACACCCGCTTCGACACGCCGAGCAAGGCCATCGGGGGCATCGAGCAGCAGATCGCGCGCCGGGCGCGAGAAGCCCGGATGGCCTGGGACGCAATCCTCGCAGCCTCTGCGCGCGACGCGCGCACCGTCTCGGTGTCGCTGGAGCGTTTCAACGCGGGGATCCGGGCCGACGCACGGGAGCATCTCTTCCGGGCCAAGCAAGCCAACACGACGGCGCTCCATGCGGTCTCGGTCGGTTCGGTGCAGCGCGTCCACGACGCCTCGAGGCATACCGAAGCCCTATTCAACCAGGCGCGCGGCGACGCGCTTCAAGCACTGGCTACGGCCGGGCAGCAAGTGCCGTCCTGGATGACCGCGATCCGCGCCGGCGCGCTGGCGAATCTCAATGCGTCCCGATCGGCCACACGCGTCGCCCTCAACACGGTGGTCGACCGCACGGGCGCGGCGGCGCGCGCCACCGCGCAGGCGCTGGATGGGTGCATGCAGCAGGTCGCGGAGCGTTCGGACGGCGTCATGCAACGGACCCGAGACAACGCCCAGGGACTGATACGCGAGATCGCCGGACAAGGCCCCGAGAAGACACTGACCCGCGGCTTCGCCATCGTGCGCGCCCCCGACGGGAAGCCGGTGACCTCGAGCGTGCAGGCGCGAAGCGCGCCGCAACTCCAGATTCAATTCAAGGACGGACCCACCGACGTCCGGACCGTCCCTGCCCAAAGAAGGAAATGACCATGGCTCAACGAAGTTTCAAGGAGGCGTACGGCGTGCTGCAGCGGCATGCCGAGACGCTGCGCGACCAGAACGAACCGAACATCGACGACCTGCTGACGATCGTCACGGAGTCCGTCGATGCGTACAAGGTCTGCAAGGAGCGCATCGACGCTGTCGAAGCGGCGCTCAAGGCGGCTCTCGACGGCGCCGGTGTCGGGGCATCGATGTTCGGCGCTGCTGCCGCTGAGAGAAACAGCGAAACACCCAGGAAAAGCACCTCCGCAACACGAGCGCCACATGCGGCGCCAGCGGCGGAGAAAGGCTTCGACGACGACGACAACCCATTTTAGGGAAGGTCTTGGACGGGCGCCTCCCGGATCACAAGGAAATCGTAGCGTGAAGAGGCAGGAGGCAGGGCTGCAGTCTTATATCCGGCCTGTACTGCAGGCTGATATGCGCGCTGGCCTTGGTGGTTTTCGCTGACAAGGTTCCCATCTGAACAACGAGCTCGCTGCTCTTGTTCCCTATCGGAGTGTGCTCGTCCCGGTCCGACCTGCCTGTCCCATCAAACGCACCCATGCCATCTGAACAAGTCCACCGAAAGCGGCAGTTCGGCTTGGTGAAGGTGCGTCTCCTTGGCCTGGCGACTGAGGTGCGCCTGATCGCCGATCACGTCGGGTTGCCGCAGAAGTTCGGAGATGCCCATGTTCTCCGGCCTCAGCAGAGCGGGACGTCCTTGGTCGGGTAGCCGTCGGTGCAAGCGGTGCCGAGGGCAGCCAAGAGGAGCAAGCTTCCGGCGACCCTCTGGCCGGCAGAAGCAGCGACTCGATGCTTTGCCACGGAATCTACTCAACGCCGAGCGAAGGTTTCATCGGCTCGAGGCCGGGGCCTTGGGGACGCGTGCCGCCAGAACCTTGTCGATGGTCTTGCCGTCCATGTCGACGATCTCGAAGCGCCAGCCTTCCCAGTCGACGGTGTCGGTGATCTTCGGCAAGCGTCCCGTCAGCAACATCATCATGCCGCTGAGGGTGTGGTAACGGCCGCGATCCTCTTCCGGCACCTCGTCCAGTGTCAGCCTGTCCTTCAGTTCGGGAACTGGGATGTGGCCATCGAGCAGCCAGCTGCCGTCATCGCGCTGAACGGCCCACGATGTCTCTGGATTGCGCGGCTGGAACTCGCCGGTGATGGCCTCGATGAGGTCCTGCAGCGTGACGATGCCCTGGACTTCACCGTACTCGTCGACAACGAACGCCATGCGGACGTCGGAGGATCGGAAGTTGTCGAGCAACTCCATGCCGGTCAGCGTCTCGGGTACGTAGAGCGGCGTCTGCAGCGGTTGACTGCTCAGGGCGCGTTGTCCGCCGCGCAGGGCCTGGGACAGCCACTTGCGTGCATTGACGATGCCCAGCACGTTGTCGAGACCGCCGCGCACAACCGGAAAGTGCTCGTGGTTCGAGGATTCGATCCGGGCGAGGTTTTCCTCGAAAGGCAAGTCCACCTCCAGGATCTTCACGTCGCCGCGAGGCACCATGAGCGACCCGATCTCGCGGTCGTCGAGGCGGAAAACGTTGCGGACCATGGCGTGCTCGTGAGACTCGATCACCCCTGCGGTCGTACCTTCGACCAGCATCGCGTGGATCTCTTCCTCGGTGACCGGGCTGCCGCTGGTTTCCTTCACGCCCAGCAGGCGCAGCAGCGTGCGCGTCGAGACGGACAGCAGGACGACGAAGGGCTTGGTGGCAACGGCGAGCCAGTTGATCGGCCGCGCGACCAGGCGGGCGAACGTCTCGGGGTACGACTGGCCGATGCGCTTGGGCACGAGTTCACCGACCACGATGGAGAAGTAGGTGATGACCAGAACGACGAGGCCCGTGGCGCCATAGCTGGCGTACGGATCGGGGACACCGAGGCTCGAGAGCCAGACGGCGAGCGGTGCGGCAAGCGCTGCCTCGCCGACGATGCCGTTGAGGACGCCGATGGAGGTGATGCCGATCTGGATGGTCGAGAGAAAGCGCGTCGGGTCTTGACCCAGTTCGACGGCAGCGGCAGCGGAGCGGTTGCCCTCATCCACAAGCTTCTGCAACCGCGCCTTGCGCGCAGTCACAAGCGCGATCTCGGACATGGCGAACAAGCCGTTGAGCAGGATCAGAGCGAAAAGTATGGCAATTTCCATGGCGAACCAAACAAGGAAGAAGGAGAGTCAGTGCAGGCACACGGTTGCTGCAATGACGGAGTGGTCCAGGGCGCCGCATCGGGCGTCGGAATCCGTAAAGCGACCTCAGACGAGGTGCAATGTGTCGAAGAGGCTCAGGCGCTCTTGGGAGGGCGGCGCAGGCCCTCGAGATGAGGCGAAGCTCGCATTGGATCGTCGGCCTGCCGGGGGAGCCCTGATCCGGCGGCACTGCAGGTGATGGACACGCAAGCGGTGCCAGCCAGTGCGGCAAGGTCCAGCGCGGGTTCTCCAAAAGGCTGCGCCGGTTGATCGTCGATCACATGGTCGTCCATGGACCCATGCAGATCGCTGCGCTTGCCTTCGCCCGCCAGGCTCGCTGCCTGCTCGTGCAAGTCGAGTGCCTCGGCAAAGCGCTGCTCGGTGACGGCCAGGCTCGACCAGAGCATGAGGACGGCGAGCAAGACTGCGATGACATGGGGGGGCATTGAGCCGCCAGTGTACAGGCGAGCACTCGGGATTGTCGCCCCGGCATTGGCGCGGGCTGCTTGGTCTAAGTCAAACCGCCCCAGCAGTGGCCTGACTTGCGAATTGCCGGTGGTAGTTTGTCTCGGCTTCGTCGGGCAGGATGTACCCGATGGGTTCGAGCAGGCGATGGTGGTTGAACCAGGAGACCATTCGAGCGCCGCGAGTTCCACGGCTTCCTCTGAAATCCATGGCGCCCGGCGATGGGAATCCGCGGCTCCCGATCGCTCTTGCCTGCTGCCGGCTCGTCCGATTTGGTTCGGATGCTGCCTGCCAGTGCGTGCGCAGGAGCTGTTCATCGCAGGCGCCGATCTCGAACTCGAAGGCATCCGATGCGGGCGCAGGCGATGCACGACTGGCCCTCCAACTCGCCGACCATCGTCGCGTTGCATGTCGTCCCGAATCGAAGTACTGTGCGGACCTTCAACGATTTTGGGGCAGACCTCATGACAATACCTGGCATCCAGATTGTCGAGGCGGCCGATGAAGCCCGCGCTGTTGCTGCCGTGGTGCTGGCGTTCGGCTCGGACCCGGCGGCGCGCTGGACATGGCCTGAACCCGAGCAGTACCTCCGGCACTTCCCGGCGTTCGTCCATGCCCTCGGGGGCAAGGCATTTTCCCATAGGAGCGCCTATTGCATGGACGACCATGCAGGCGCGGCGCTGTGGCTGCCACCGGGAGTCAGTCCGGACGAAGAAGCGCCAATGGCCCTGCTGCAGCGCACGGGCTCGGCGGGCTTCAGACGGGACGGCCCGGCGGTTTTCGAGCAGATGGGGCAGTATCACCCGCAAGAGCCGCATTGGTATCTCCCGTTCATCGGGGTCGATCCCTCCCGTCAGGGCGAGGGGTTCGGTGCGGCCCTGCTGAAACACACGCTCGCTCCGTGCGACCGTGAGGGCGGGTTGGCTTACCTCGAATCGTCCAACCCGAAGAACATTCGGCTGTATGAGCGGTATGGGTTCAAGTTGCTGGGTACGATCCAGGTGGGAACCGCGCCTCCCATCTTCCCGATGCTGCGCACGCCGCGGCGGTGAGCGCACCCAAGGAGTGCCGCATGGATGAACGGTCCGAGCGATCCGATCTGCTGGCGGCCCTGACGACGGAGCATTTCGTGCTGCAGACGGCGAACAACTCGACGTACTCGGAGGCCGCCGCCCGAAGCACGCTCTATGTCATGGCGCTTTCGAGCTCGCTGGTGGGCATCGGTTTTGTCGCCGGCTCCACGGACCTGCTGATCCCGTTCGCTGCGTTCGTGCTTCCCGTGGTGTTCCTGCTGGGTACCAGCGCTGGCGCATCGAGGAGCGGTCTGGAACGCGGCCGTCCGAGTGACCACGTCAAAAGTCATCCGAGGACAAGCAAGGTCATGCGGTGGTTTGGACGGGCGAAGTGGCAGGCGTCCAGGAACGTCCGGTGTTGGCGACTGTAGCCGGTCGCATCGCCATCGTGAAAAGGCCTGAGCTGCTGTATCGACTTCTCCAAAGCAGACACCTCAAGTCGCCGGAGCGGATTCCTCGCTACGCCAGGGATTCACCTGCAAGTTTTCTCTGCACAGATCGTCTGCGTGAACAGTGGTAGCAGGCCGGCCCGACCCGAGACGATCGCTCGGAACCGGGTTGCCCGCCCTGGCGGGTTCGAATTCGATGACGTCAGCCATCTCCGCGGCCATCGCCTTCTCGCTCTTGAGCCCACTTCATCGCCAGCTCCCTGGCTCGGTGGAGCGCCAGCCCGGCTGTGGCGTGGCTCTCCGGATCAAGCACCAGGGTGCGGATCTGGTCGTCTGGTGGCGCCTTGTAGCGCACCGTCGCCTGAAACCCACCCGAGGGCAACTGCTCGCCGCTGCACAGGAACCGCCACCCTTGGTAGTCGAGGGTCTCCATCTCGTCCATCTTTGCCTTCCTGTCGAAAGTCTCTATTAGAGGCACTGTGACCTGCCCCCTGCTGCCGGGCCATTCATAACGAGGAAGTCCGGGGTTTCTCCGGACACGCCTGCGGCGCGAGCCCTGGGGCCTTGCGCCGGATCCCGGGTCAGAGCCTCTGCTCCCGTACAGCATGGCAGACCCTCACTCCCCTTTCCAGAGAACACACGGCCGAAGTCCTTTCGCGGCTGGCCGATGTCGACGCAGGAGATGGGCGCTTTTCAGGCAGCCGGTGCTGCTTGATCGCCTGCGGGTTGCGGCCCCGCCTGATTGCAAAGCGGTGTCGGCACGATAGGCCGGAATAGGCGGTCACGATGCCCCGGAATACCCATCTGCCGCGTCGGTCTCGAATTCCTGACCGGTCGGGTCGCTCAGGAGGTGCCGACTCTGTTGAGCTGCCCAACGATGGGCGTCGAAGAATCGCCTGGACCGCACGAGCTCTTCGTTGCCGAGATTGCCCGGGCCACGCGCGAACTCTTCCTGCCGCGCGATGAAACACGCAATCAGTTCGCGCACGTTCCCGAAGCACCCTTCGAGCGACTGTGCATACGCGAGCCTCGCGACCATGGTGTCGTTCAGGGTCGGCAACGTGCCTTTGATCGACACCGAGAAAGTATCGTTCATGGACATGAGGGGTCGTTTCAGCGGAGATCCCTCGTGAGCACCTTCGTACAAGCCGGGAAAATTACGGACAAACCGCGGGATGCGTGGGACCATGGCTCACGCCTTTCAATTGTCGCCAGACCGTGTGTCACCGTCCTGGATTTGACCCTCGCGCCTTTGCATCCAGACGTCTCGAATCAATGCATAGTCGTCGAGGGCGTCCGCGCGAATGGCATCCAAGGGGAGCGCCTGGGTGCGGCTGTTGGCGAGTTGAACGAGCTTCAGGCTCCACACGACGGCTTGGTTGTCGACGTATCCCAATGGCGCCAACGGGGAGTCGAGGAACCCCCCAGAAATATCGCGAATGGTGCGCGGTCCCATAAACGGCACCACCACAAAGCGCGACGTCTCCCATCCCCAGACCGCAAGGGTCTGGCCGAAGTCCTCGTTGCTGCGACGAAGACCCAGCGACGCCGCGGGGTCGAAGAGGCCCGCAATGCCTATGGTGCTGTTGGTCGCGAATCGGCCCAGCGTTCGCAAGGCTTCAACGGGGCGCGCCTGCAGAAGCTGGTTCGCGAGTGTCCGGGGCGATTGAAGGTTCGAGAAGAAGTTGGTGACGCTTCTTTGGACTGGAGCAGGCGTGACCGTGTCGTAGGCCTTTGCAAGAGGCCGCGCAAAGTACGCATCCACCTTGAGATTGAATTTGTGAGCGCCACGGTTGTAGCCTTCCCAGGGGTCCTCAATGGTGGCTTCCCGTTCGGGCTGCATGTTCGCTTTCGCGGTGTTGGCAGGGTCCACAGCAGTGCCCGGATTCGAAGACCCGTCGTTCCCGTGAGCTGCTGGGTAAGCAGTGATCGCAGGCAATTCATCCGCAGTGCCCACTCGAGATTGAGCCGCCGGTGGTGGCATGGCTCGGGCCGCGGCGCTCGCACGCGATTGCGCCATCGCGGGGCCGGAGCACGTGAAGGCGACAACGCTCAATAGCAGGCATATCGCGCGGGAGATGGTGAAGTCGTTAGGTTGGAACATACAAATGATTCCTCAGGAGGTGATGGCTGTGCCGGGCGCCTGCCTTTGCGCCGTCTTGCGATGGGAGACCATGCGGAACAGATGTGGGAGTGCATGCCTGGGTCGCTCCGGACCCACGGCGGCGGGGCCGAGTCGCCAAGCCGTCAGAAGCGGTAGCTGTATCCGAAAAGTACCTGTGTCTGATTCGACCGGTCGACCAGCGGACTGTTCTCTATCTCCTTGCCCATCGCGGTCACGCTGACGTCCATGAACACGGCGTGGCGAGGATCGATCAGATAGGTCGAGCGCAATCCGATCTCCGTGGCCACGGTGGCTTGGCCCAGATACGTGGGGCGCGTTGCAGTGACTTCCTCGTCGCGCACGCCGTAGTAGTAGTCGACGTATTTCTTGTCCAGCCAAGTCACGCCGAGCCGTGGAACGAAGACAAAGCTGCCCGCAGAGAAGCTCTTCTCAGCGCCCAGCCTGATCTTTTGACCTTTGCTGTTGCCGGAAGCACCCGTCCATGTGACCTTCAGGTCCACCAGGTCGGAGCGCCAGCCGGCAGTTGCGCCGAGCCAGACACCGCCCTTGCGCTTCGCCATGCCTGCCAGCGCAGGCGAATCATCGGCTTCGTAGCCAGTCTGGTCGTAATTGGCCACGAGACCGAAGTTGAAAGAGCTGCGCGGACCGAGTTCGATGCCAGGCAATTTGACTTCCAATCCTGGACCGAGCACGCGCACCCATCTGTTCTCATACGAAATCAGTGGCCCTCCGACGGTGTCGCGCTTCTTGCCGGCATACATGGATTGCTTGCTGCCTACAGCAAGGCCCAAGCCCCAGCGACTTTCCGCTTCGGGCGTATCCAAGGTTTGGGCCGCAACTGGATTGAAGATGCCCAGCGCGAGGACGCTCGAAAGGGACCAAGAAACATAGATCGCAATGTGTCGATTTGGCAGATGCATACCAGGATCCAGCAGAGTTGAAGAGTCCAGATGGTCGAAGGGATGGCCTTACTGCCAACTTACCGCTGTGGAGGCAAGTTTTTTGAGACCCGGTAAGGTTGGAGAAAGGCCCCCGCAGCGACAGTGGGCACTGCGCTGTTCGCCTTTTTTTTCATGTTCATTCGCTCCGCAGTCAACCCGCCTTTGCGGCCGCGCCCTCCTTCGGGGCACTCTGGGCCTGCTCGCACGCCATGTTGGGCAAGGACGCTCTATCTCAGCGTAATGTTCGCTGCGGTGAGTGCCGCAGGTCTGCAAATAGCTTTGGTTGGCGGGCCAGTCCTATGGACGCGCGCAGCACCACCACCCGCGCCTCATCCACGCGTTCGGTTGGTCGTCAGCCTTGATATGCTGCGCGGGATGGCAGTCAGTACCTCACTGGGCAGCGCGCCCCGGTTCGCGCGATGAAGAACCGCATCCTCCTGGTCGAGGATCACCCGCGACTGACCAAGCTCCTGGTCAATGCCCTTGAAGAGGCCGGCATTGCCGCCGACGCCGTGGAACGCGGTGAGGACGCTTGGGGCGCGACCAGGGAGTTCGACTATGCCGCACTGGTGCTGGATCGGGGCCTTCCCGACGGTGATGGGCTCGCGCTGCTGCGACGCCTTCGGACAGCAGGCTCACGACTGCCATGCCTGGTGTTGACGGCGCGCGATGCGCTGCACGACAGGGTGGACGGACTGGAGTCCGGTGCCGACGACTACCTGCCTAAACCTTTCGCGATGGACGAGCTTGTGGCGCGGGTCCGGGCGCTTCTGCGGCGACCAGCCAACCAATGGCGGGTTCCGGTAACGGCGTTCGGCGACCTTCGCCTGATTCCGGAGGCGGGCGAGATGGCCTGTGGAGGCCAGCACGTGGCGCTTGCCGCGGCGGAATTTCAGCTCATCATGCTGTTGGTGCAGCGCGGCGGCGAGACGGTGCGCCGCAGCGCACTGGAGGCGGCGGGTTGGGGTTTCATCGAGCCTGTCACGGCCAACGCTTTCGACGTGGCCATGTACCGACTGCGCCGCAAGCTCTCGGTCATCGGCTCCCGGCTCGAGATCGAGAACTTGAGGGGGCTGGGCTATGCGCTTCGCCAGACCGAACTGGATCGATAGTCTCTCCTTTCGCGTCGTGCTGGCCTACCTCGCCGGCAGCGTGCTGAGCACCGGACTGATCGCCGTATTTGTCGTCTCGCTGCTGGGTCAGCCATTGATGTCGGGGGGCACAGTAGCAACGGACCTGATCGAGTCGTTGCGGTTCGACGCACAAGGGCAGCCGATCGCCCCGGCTCATTCAGAGGAGTATTCGTGGATTTTCGACACCGTCAAGACGGAAGTGACTTACCGGGTCGTGGACGATCAGGGCAACGTGGTGCTTGCGCCCGGGACGGACCGTCGCCCTCTGAGCGCTATCCTTGATGAAGGCACCTTCGCAGTCACCCTCGACGGAGTGAATCTGCGCGGCCGGACTTTCCTCGTTCTGAATGAGGGACGCCGTTGGTTCGTACAGTTCGCCGCCAGCCAGCGTCTGAGCGACCGCTTGCGCAACGACTTGTGGTTGCCGTTGGTGGGGTCCGGCGCGGTGATTGCCGGCGGCGTGCTGCTGATCGTGCTGGCGGCATTGACCGCCTACACCTTGGCGCGTGTGCTGCGACCACTGCGCGACGTGTCTGCTGCGGTCACGCGCATCACACCCGACGCACTCGACGCACGCCTGAACGAGACGCGCGTCCCGACGGAGATCCGGCCGCTGGTGCACAGTTTCAACGGCGCCCTGGCGCGCCTGGAGCGCGCATTCCAGGTGCAGCAGGAGTTTTTGGCTGCAGCGGCCCATGAACTCAAGACGCCCTTGACCTTGATTCGAGGACAGCTCGAAGCTGAGCCCACGCTTGTCGGCCGCGTCTCCCTGCTCAAGGACGTCGAGCGCATGACTCGCCAGGTGCAACAGCTTTTGCACCTGGCCGAGGCGAGCGAACCCCAGAACTACCGCTTCGGCACCGTGCAGCCGCAGGAGCTGGTGGCGGAAGTCTGTGCCTACATGCAGCGGCTTGCCGACTCCGCGGGCGTTCGGATCGAGTCGCAGGTTGCGGCGGATGTGCGGCCATGGAAGGGAGATCATGGCGCGCTATTCACGCTGCTGAAGAATCTCCTGGAAAACGCGATCCAGCATGCTTCGCCCGGCAGCGAGGTGCGCGTCGAAGTTTCTCCGACTGAACTCTGCGTGGCCGACGAGGGCCCGGGCGTGGAAGAAGCAGAGTTGCCGAAACTCTTTGTCCGCTTTTGGCGAGGCATGAGCCGACGCGATGAGGGGGCCGGCCTCGGGCTCGCAATCTGCCAGCAGATCGCTCACGCGCATGGCGGATCGTTGAGCGCCGAACTGGTCCGGCCTGGCCTGCGCATGCGCATGCGATTTGGTAGCCAGTCCGCTTCCCAGACCTGAACGCAAAGGAGCCCAAGAACCCATCAGGAGTTGAGGATGGCTCGTCGCTCTGGACTGGGCGGTGCCTGCCGAGCCAGGAGCGCCGCGGCGCCTCGCGCGGCGAAACCCTGACCCACCTGTGCCCTGGTGGCGCGAACCGCACAGTCGCAGTGGCTCACTTGATGGCAGGAGCCCTCCGTTCTATCCGCATGACGATGGAAGGCGCGGCGCCCGGCCCCGGCGCTGATCCAGCGTCGATCCCGGGATACGTCTAGAGCCGGACGGGGCTTGAGCCGCGGGGGCGAACGTCGTAAGCACCGTGCAGGGGCCGCCATCACGAGCTGCTTGGTACGCCTTTGGCGACCTGGCCTGCCAGCTCTTTCCGCGTAGGACGCTGTGGATGAGCTACGGCGCCTTCGCCGCTCGCGCGTCAGTCCGGGTTGCCTTCCGGTCGACGTTCATTCCCTGGAGCACCGGGGCGCCCGCCCCGCTCTGGCGCAGCACGACGCTGCAGGATCCCTCGGTCTCCAGCACGACCGCACGCACCTCCGAAAGTTGGCCGAAGCCTGCGGCGCGCACCGCGGCAAAGACCTCTGCGGGCGTGACGCGCGTGTGGCGCAAAGCGTCGTGAAGCAGATGCCCTTCATAAGCGAGGAGCGTGGGCTCGCTCGTGACCAGGCGCCGCACCCACCCGATGCGCACGCTCAGCCAGGTGACCGCGAACTGCATGAAGACCAAGAGCGCCAGGCCCGCCAAGCCCTGAGCGAGGCTGACGTCCTTGTTCAGCAATATGGTTGCCAAGGTGGAGCCGAGCGCGACCGTGACGACCAGGTCGAACGCGTTCATCTTCGAGAGGGTTCTCTTGCCCGAAGCGCGCAGCAGCAGCACCAGACAGGCGTACGCGACGAGCCCGAGGGCAAGGGTTCGGCCGAGGGGCAGCAGGCCATCGAACAGAAACTCCGGCATGGTGATCTCCTTTCAGCGAGCGGCGGGAGTCCGGCGCGCCGGCGCTCCCAATCTGGACAGTATGGTTCGTCGTGTCGCCTCGAACGGCGGCCGGCGCCGCCTTGACCTTGAAGGCCGTTGAGTGCGTGCGGCGGGGTCTTCTGCTCATCTTTGCTCCAGTCTTCACAGGCGAGATCCTCGCCAGTAGGAGCACAGTCTCCACGCCTGTCGGGATGTTCAGATTTCCGGGGCCAGCTCTATAGAATCACTGCACCCGATATCCGCCATGAGTTCCATCTCGTTTCGCACCCTGCACTCATCTGATTTCGCGATGCTCCACGACTGGCTGTGCCGCCCGCACGTGGCCGAGTGGTGGACGCCCGTGCCAACGCGCGCCGAGGTCGAGGCCGAGTTCACGCCGATGCTGGTGTCCGACTCGCCCCACCGGGGCTACATCGCACTGCTCGATGGGCAGCCGCTGGGTTTCATCCAGTCGTACGTGGTGATGGGTTCTGGCGACGGCTGGTGGGAAGACGAGCGCGACCCGGGCGCGCGAGGCATCGACCAGTTCCTGGCGCATGCGGATCAGCTGAATCGCGGACTCGGCAGCGCGATGGTGCGCGCCTTCACCGACCAGTTGTTCGCCGACCCGGCCGTGACGCGGATCCAGACGGATCCGTCGCCGCGCAACGCCCGCGCGATCCGCAGTTATGCCAAGGCCGGCTTCCGCGCGTTGGGCGAGGTGGTCACGCCCGATGGGCCGGCGCTGCTGATGGTGCGCGAACGCGGCGCCTGAGTCGCTGCGGGCGTAGCGTCGAGGCCGCACCACATGTGAAGCCTCGACAGGAACCCGCCGTCGAGCGCAGTGGCCATCCGCTCGACGCCCGAGACCGCACGTCGCCCTCCACCTGGAGCTGCTCACGGTCGCACCTCACCAGGCTTGCAGGAAGGAGTATTCATGGCAGACCGCCCGAAAACGACAAGCATCTCGAAAGCCAAAACCGCGGCCGGCTCGTCTGCGAAATCCTCTGCCCCGCAGGCCGGGAAGACCATGAAGCCTGCCAAGGCAGAGGAATTTCGCTGTGTCGCACTGCTCCGGGGCGTCAATGTCAACGGCATCACGATCCGCAGCGCCGAGCTCAAGGCACTGTTTGTCGGAATGGGCCTCGATGCGGTGCGCACGGTGCTCGCCAGCGGCAACGTGCTTTTCGACACCTGCGAGCGTGATGCTGACGCCTTGCGACTGCGCATCGAATGCGGCCTGCGCGAACGCTTCGGCTACGACGCCTGGATCGTCCTGCTCCGGCAAGACACGATGGCCGACATGGCGGCCGCTTACCCTTTCGAACGCATCGACGATGAGCGCCATCCCTACATGGTGTTCGGCTCGGATCCGGCCATGCTCGACGATGTGATGGAGAAGGCGGGCCGGGTCGATCCTGCGACCGAGCGGTTGGAGCGCGGCAAGGGCGTCCTCTACTGGCAGGCACCGCGCGGCGAGAGCACCGACACACCGGTTGCAAAGCTGCTCGCCAAGACACGCTACAAGTCGAGCACCACGACACGCAACCTTCGTACGATCGAGAAGCTGCTGGTGGCGTGAGCGCCTCGACAGAGCTCACGTCCAGATCATCACCCCGCGCGATCGAGCGCTGCATGAGGCGAATCCGAGCCAAGTGTGCGGATTGCCTTCCCAACACCAACCCAGCTTGGGTTGCTTGCCGCTGAGCCAGAGCGCCGGCACGCGCTTGTCGCCGCCGCGCGAGCCCAGCATCATGAAGCACCGGTTGGGCTGAAGAAACTCAGGGCATTGGGAAAGAACCGCGACACCTTCTTCCATGGTGAGCGGCGAGCGTCCCTGCGCAGCAAGACGTGGCTGTGCTTCGCGAGGTACGGCATTCAACGACGCGTTGCCGCGGTCGATGTCGAGCAGGAGATAGGCGTGGCCTTCGGGTATCTGCACCTCCTCGATCGGCCGGAAGTACTCCGGCCGGCGCGGAAACAGCCGCTCGATCGCGTGCTGCGCGCCTCGCGCCACGCGCGGCAAGGTCAGCTGTATGGGGGCCCGCGCGCAATTCACGACCACTACGAAGCCGATCGTTCCCGCCTCGATGTCCGTTTGCGGCAAGTCTGCCGGAATGTGCGCACGCAGCGGCGCCAGGCCCGCACGCAAATGCGCGGCGGAACAGCCGAGCAGTTGCGGATAGCCCAGGACCACCAGCCGCTCCACCTGATTGTCGAAGTCCATCGAGGCCACACTTTTATGCGTACATGGTACGCTATTATAGGGTCCGTTCTTCAACTTCCGTCTTTCTGAGGAAGACAACTTGCCAACAGACTTCTCGGGGCGCGGCGACCCCCAAGCCACGCTCGCACTCCTCTGGGGATTGCCACGTCCCGTCAAACGCGGTCGCCAGCCCAATCTCACGCCGTCCTCGATCGGCTCCGCAGCGATGGAGATTGCCGACCGAGGCGGATTGGAGGCGTTGACGATGCGCGCGCTCGGCGACAAGCTCGGGGTGTCTGCCATGTCGCTCTACCGCTACGTGCCAGGCAAGGCCGAGTTGCTCGACCTCATCCTTGAGCAGGCCTACGCCGAACTGCCGATCGACTTGCCGGACGCCCATTGGGAAAGCCAGCTGCGGCGCGTTGCATTGGACGCCTGGGAGCTCTACGCGCGCCATCCATGGATGCTCGACATCTCGACTTACCGAGCCTCGCTCGGTCCCCACTCGATCAGGAAGTACGAGCGTGAGCTGAGCGCGGTCGCCAACGCAGGTCTCTCCGACCTCGAAATGGACCTGGTGGTCGCGGCAGTTTCCGACTACGTTCGAGGCGCGGCGCGCGCAGTGGCTGAGGCTCGGGCTGCGGCCCAGGTGACGGGCCGGTCGGACGAGGAATGGTGGGCGATGCATTCCGACTTGTTGCAGCAACTCGTCGATCCGAACGCTTTTCCGCTGGCAACGCGCATCGGTGCGAAGGCGGGCGCAGAGTACGGCGGCACGACCGATCCCTGCCGTTCGTTCGACTTCGGGCTGGCGCGTCTGATTGCCGGCATACGAGCCATGGTTGAGCAGAATTAGCCGGGTTGGAAGTCCCTCGGGCTTCAAGCCAGGAGCCGTGGTGCAACTGCCACTTGACCTAGAGTGCACTCTAGCTGGCCCAATCCCCGCTCCTCTCATTTTTACCGGAGCTGAACCATGCAAGCGAACAAGGCGCTCATGCAAGAAATCTTTTCCCAACTCTCGATCGGCAATGGCCGGCCATTGGTGGACGCGATGGCCGAGGATTTCTGCTGGACCTTCAAAAGCGGCGGGCCCTGGCGCGGCAGCTACCGCGGCAAGCGATCGGTCCTCGAGGATCTGCTCGGGCCGCTCATGGCGCAATTCGCCGACCGCTACACCAACACCGCCCGGCGCTTCATCGCCGAAGGCGACCACGTGGTGATCGAATGCCAAGGCAGGGTCACGACAAAGGCGGGGCAGCCGTATCACAACCAGTATTGCTATGTCTGCCGACTTGAAGACGGCCAGCTCAAGGAGCTGACCGAGTACATGGACACCGCGCTGGCCGAATCGGTGCTGGCGCCGCCCGCGAGGCAGGGCGCATGAGCGACGGCGGCTTGGGCATCGGCGATCTGGCCACGCGCATCGGCCGCAGCGTGCACACGATCCGCTGGTACGAGTCGCAGGGACTCATGCCCGGGGTCGTGCGCGACGCGGGCGGCCGGCGCGTCTACCACGCGACGCACGTGGGCTGGCTGGAACTCATCGACAGGCTGCGCACCACCGGCATGTCGGTCGCCCAGATGCGCGAGTACACCGCGCTGGTGCGGCAGGGTCGCAGCAGCCTGCAACAGAGGAAGGAACTGCTGGAAGTGCACCGCGCGCGAGCGGAGGCCACCATCGCACAGTGGAGGCAGTCGCTCGAACTGATCGACGGCAAGATCGCCTTCTACGACGAGTGGCTGGCCACGGGCCAGCCACCGCCACTGCCGGCGCCGCACCGCGGTACTTCTACCCCGCCGGCAGGAGCGCCGCGGCGCCGTCGCCCGGCGAAACCCTGACCTGCTTGCACCCCGACGGCGCGGCTCGGCTCCTGCTGGCCACGCGGCTCGCCCTGGGTACCTCGCGAGCGTCGCGAGCCAGTACCAAGGCGGCCCCGGCACGGGGCCGCTGTCCGCGCCAAACAGAGAGGACAAGCAAATCATGACAGAAGATGGCGAGCACCGAACCCGGGGGTGACAGCCCCGATCGAATCCATCGCAAGCGGCGAACACGCGGTGCTGATCGTGGGCGCAGGCCCGACCGGAGTGATGCTCGCTGGCGAACTGGCGCTGGCCGGGCGCGATGTGGCCGTTTTGGCGCGGCGCCTGACGCAGGAGATCGAAGGTTCTCGCACAGGCGAACTGCACGCTCGCACCATCAAGATCTTCGATCAACGGGGAATAGCCGAGCGATTCCTTTCGGAAGGTCGGACCGCGCAACTCACGGCGTTCGGTCACAGCCCCTCGACATAGGGACGTTCCCCCGCAGCACAACATGGGTTGGCGCTGTGGCAGAAGCACATCGGGCGCATCCATATGTCCATCGACCGGTTGAATCCGTCGCCACCACCGGTGATTGGCGAAGAGCTGCTGCTCGTGCGGGCCTCATCGGACGCTGTGCCCATGAATCCTCCCGTTGAGGCCCACACGTAGATGAACGCGGGAACGTCGATGACGGGCAGCCGCAGCTCTACACACATTTACGTGTCCACCATATAATGTGTAAGATGAACATCACGTTCTCTTTCGACGATGCACTTCTAACCGCAGCCAAGGTCATGGCGGCAAAGCAAAACACGTCCGTCAACGCTCTGGTTCGCCAAGCGCTGGAACACGTGGTAGCCACTGACGGTGCCGTCGCCATGAGTGGCAGTTCAGGTGTGGCCCAGGCTCTCGTGGATTACTCAATGGGACGAAAGCCGAGGCTGGCCACGATGCAGGAACTGGCAATCGACGACTACGGGGTGCTCATCAGGCTGCTGAACGAGGCAGGGCTGCCCCATCCGATGGTCCCGCTGGTGCAGCGCGAAGCAATGGCAGTTCAACTCGCTGAAGTTCTCAAGGCGGCGGGGAGCAAGTCGTGAGGCGCCCCATCTCGGTAGTCCTTCCAGACACCGGTCCCCTCATCTCGCTCGCTGCGGGCGGCGCACTGGATCTCCTTTTGCTCGCGCGCCATGACGTGAGGATCGTGGTCACGGACATGGTCCATTTTGAAGCGACTCACCGTGCCGACGAATATGCAGACGGCGCTGCGATCGCGAGCTTTCTTGCGAAAAACCAGGGAGGTGTCGATGTCGTCCCAACGACGATAGGGCAGTTCGCACTGCCCGAGTTGAAGCGTCGCCTGGCGGCAGGGGAGCAGGTCTCGATGCCGCAGGATCTGGGCGAGTTGTCGATCACGAATTTTGTCATCTCGATTCGGCAGTCAAACCCGGGCGACCCGATGCTGGTCCTCATCGAAGACGATTGGTTCATCGGGAACTCCTACGCGGTTCCGGGCAACGTGCATCTGCTCTCGACGGCGTCCTTCCTCGATGGACTCGAGAAGGCGGGTGTGATTCCTTCAGCCGCAGAGGTCCGAAGACGCATCCAACAGCAGCGTCTGCACTTTCGCTCGGATTGGCATGTCGACCAGGAAGCAGCAAAAATCGACGACGGCACGGAGTGGACGAGCAGGTTCCGTGGGTAACCAGTGAAGGCGGGAAGCGGGCCGCTTGCGGTCTTCGCTGTCGGCAAACGGCCCGACGCGAGCTTCGTATAGAGCCTGCAATTTAGCCGGTGAGTTCCAAGTTAAGCGAGACAAAATCCGAAGAATTCCATCCTGAGTGGAATGACGGTTCCAAACGCATGGATCGATCGGCGCCTACCGGGTTGCTTCAAAGGGGCGCGGGTCTCATCGCACCGGATAGCCAACACGAGCATTGTGCTGCAAACGGCAGCGGGCACAACCTGCCGCAGGAGGCACCGCACGCCTTCGCCGCCGCTGTAGCGGAGCTGACCCGTCTCTGAACCATTGCGGGCCAGGATCCGACAGTATGATTCCGGGCCCTCGCCATGCCATTGCTCCTGCGCCACGCCCTGATCCGTCTGCTGCTGCTGGCCGTGTTCTTCAACACGGCCATCGGCATGCCTGCCCACCAGACGGTGCACCTGCAGGACGCCACGGCGGCAGCGGTGCTTTCGGCGCATCCGGCGGCTGACGAGGCCGTTGACGCGGAGCATGGCAGCGAAGCCCACGGCGCCTGCGCGTGGTGTCTTGCCTATGCGCACCTGGGCATCACGCCCACGGCATCGGGCGCCACGCGTGCCGTAGCCTGGCGGTCCGATCTCCCGCGCCCGCAGGCACGGGCGGCATTCGTCCCCGACCCCTGCCACTGGCCGTTCGCCTCGCGCGACCCGCCACAAGCCGTCTCCTGAAGAAGCCCGCCGCTGCGGCGGTGCCTTGGCCCCTGCGCACTCCCGTGGCGCCCGGTCTGAAACCGCGTGCCCCGGGGCGGCGTGCGTCCGGCATTGGCCGGCTCGCTGCCGCGCTCTCCATTTCCTTCTCGAGTCGGCTCATGATCTCCATCCAACGTCCCGCGCCCGGTGCGCCCTTCCCCCTGGCCGTCGCGCTTGCCGCGCTGTTCGCCGGGCCCGTCCTTGCCCAATCCACGCAGCCGCCGGCCGCGGCCGAGCTCTCGACCATCGAAGTCATCGGCCGCACCGAATCGGGCGCCTATCACGCGGAGGAGGCCGCCGGCGCCAAGACCGAGCTGCCGCTGCGCGAACTGCCGCAATCGGTGCGCATCGTCACGCGCCAGGCCATCGACGACCTCGGCGCCACCCGTCTCGACGACGTGCTCGACTACGTGGGCGGCGTCTCGCGCCAGAACAATTTCGGCGGCCTCTGGGACAACATCGCGATCCGCGGCCTGCCCGGCAACGAGAGCACCGGGATGGCCACGCTGCTGAACGGCTTCTCGTCGAACCGCGGCTTCAACGCCCCGCGCGATCTCGCGGGCGTCGAGCGCATCGAGTTCCTCAAGGGCACGGCCGCGGCGCTCTACGGCAGCAGCGAGCCCGGCGGCACGCTCAACATCGTTTCCAAGCGCCCGCTCTGGACCGCCGCACACGCGGTCGAAGCCTACGGCGGCAGCCATGGCCTGAAGCGCGGCGCGTTCGACAGCACCGGCCCCATCGGGGAGAACTTTGCCTACCGCCTCAACGCCGCGGTGGAAGAGCGCGGCAGCTTTCGCGACCACGTGCGCTCCGAACGCCAGGTGATCGCGCCGGCCTTCACTTGGAAGCTCGGCCGCGACACGCTGCTCGAGTACGCGGGCGAAGTGCTGCGGCACAAGACCCCGCTGGACCGCGGCGTGGTCGCGGTCAACAACCGCCTCGGCGCCATTGCGCGCAGCCGCTTCCTCGGCGAGCCGGCCGATGGCGACGTGACTGTGGAGAACCACACGCACCAGTTCGTGCTGTCGCACGAATGGAGCACCAACTGGCGCAGCCGGATCGGCCTTTCCTACCGCGAGACCTCGATCAACGGCTTCGCCACCGAGGCCAACGCGCTGCAGGCCAATGGCAACCTGACGCGCCAGCGGCGCTTTCGCGACTTCGACTCCCACGACACCGCGCTGCAGGCGGAGCTGCAGGGCAAGGTGCGCACGGGCGACATCGAGCACGAGCTGCTCTTCGGCGCGGAGAGCTTCCGCTTCGCGATGGATTCGGTGATGCTGCGCGCCAACCCCAGCGCCGCGCGGCCCTACGCCATCAACATCTACAACCCGGTCTACGGCCAGGTGCAGCCGGTGCCGGGTGCCAACACCGACACGCTCGAGCACCAGCGCGGCAGGGCGTTCTATGTGCAGGATGCGATCAAGCTCGCACCCGAATGGCGGCTCGTGGCCGGCGTGCGCGTGGACAACTACCGCCAGTCGCTGCTGAACCGCCGCACGAACACCGCGGCGAGCCAGGCCCCCTCGTCCACCTCGCCGCGCATCGGCTTGAGCTGGCTGCCGACGCCGCAATGGACCCTCTACGCGAACGCGGGCCGCTCGTTCCGCCCGAACGTCGGATCGGACTTCGCGGCCAACAGCTTCCAGCCCGAGACCGGCCGCGCCCTGGAGCTCGGCGCCAAGTGGGAAAGCGCCGACCAGCAAATCGGCGCCACCGCGGCGCTGTTCGACATCCGCAAGCGCAACGTGCTGACTTCCGACCCGGTCAACACCGGCTACTCGGTCTCCGCGGGCGAGGTCCGCAGCCGCGGGCTCGAGCTCGACTTCGCCGGGCAGGTCACCCGGAACTGGCGCGTCAACGCGAGCCTGGTGTTCAACGACGTCGAAGTCGCCAGGGACAACAGCCTCGAGGTCGGCGGGCGCCTGCTCAACGTGCCGAAGGTCAACGGCAGCGTGCTCGCGGTCTACGAGAACGCCCTGGCCAACGGGCAGCGCTACGGCATCGGCGGCGGCATCACCCATGTCGGCAAGCGCCTGGGCCAGGCCCGCACGCAGGCGGAGGCGAATGCCGGCACGCCCGCTTTCGATTTGCCCAGCTACACCACGGCCAAGCTGGTCGCATACTGGCGCTTCAGCCCCGCGCTGCGGCTGACGCTGGACGTGGACAACGTTTTCGACAAGACCTACTACGCGAGCTCCTACAGCCGCGTGTGGGTGACGCCCGGCACCGCACGCACCATCACCGTCGGTCTGCAGGCCCGGTTCTGAACGACCGAGGAAACACCGTGAACCGGACCAATACCGCACCGCCGCGCGCAGCGCATCACCCTGCCCTGCAAGCCAGCGCCGTGGTCGCCGGCTACGGCGCCCACACCATCCTGCACGGGCTGGACCTCACGGTCGAAGCCGGCGAGATCTATGCCCTGCTGGGCGCCAACGGCGCCGGCAAGACCACCACATTGAGCCTGTTCCTGGGCTTCGTGCAGCCCGCGAGCGGCCACGTGCGCGTGAACGGTACCGACCCGGTGACGGACCCGACGGGCGCACGGCGCCAGCTCGCCTACATCCCCGAGAACGTCGCGCTCTACGAGCACCTGAGCGCGCGCGAGAACGTGGCCTACCTGCTCCACCTCGCGGGCCAGCCCGCCAGCGCGCAGGACATCGACGCGGCACTGGCCACGGCAGGGCTGGATGCCGCCGCGCACGGGCGGCGCGTGTCGGGGTTCTCGAAAGGCATGCGCCAGAAGGTCTCGATCGCGCTCGCGCTCGCACGCCAGGTGCCGGCACTGCTGCTCGACGAACCCACCTCGGGACTCGACCCGCAAGCCACCACCGAGTTCAGCCGCCTGCTCGGGCTGCTGCGCGCCCAGGGCGTGGCCGTGCTCATGGTGACGCACGACCTGCTCGGCGCGGCCGACGTGGCCGACCGCATCGGCTTCATCGAACGCGGGCGGTTGATCGAGGAAGTCGCCGCCTCGGGCGCCGAACGCTTCGACGTGCGTGCACTGCACCGGCGCTACGCGGGCCAGGAGGCGCAACGGTGAGCGCGGCACTGCACATCGCGCGCGAGGAATGGCGCCTGCTGCGACGCGACCGCGTCGCGGTGCTCGGGCTCGCGCTGCTGCTGCTCTTGACCGCCGTCGCCGCCTTCACTTCCTGGGAGCAACGCCGCGCGACGGACGCCGAGCGCACGCGCCACCAGGCGCAGGTCGACCATGAGTTCGAGGCCCAGCCCGACCGGCACCCGCACCGCATGGTGCACTACGGCCACTTCGTGTTCCGGCCGCTCAAGGCGCTCGCCGCCTTCGACCCCGGCGTCGACGCGTACACGGGCCACACGCTCTTTCTCGAAGGGCACCGGCAGAACAGCGCCAACTTCGGCGACGTGCGGCAGTCGTCGCTCCTGCTGCGCTTCGGCCAGCTCACCCCGGCCTTCGTGCTGCAGGTGCTCGCGCCGCTGCTGCTCATCTTCGTGGGCCATGCGGCGCTCGCGCGCGAGCGCGAATCGGGCACCTTGCGCGTGCTGCTCGCGCAGGGCGTGCGGCCGCGGCAGATCGTCGCAGGCAAGCTGCTCGCGCTGGGCGGCGTGGCGGCCGCGGCGCTGCTGCCCGCGCTGCTCGCGCTGCTGTGGATCGGCGCCGCCACGCCAGCGCCCGCGAGTCTCGCCCTCATGCTGGCGGCGGGCTACGCGGTCTGGCTGCTGATCTGGGTGGCCGGCATCGTCGGCCTGTCGGCATGCTTTGCGCGCGGCCGCGACGCACTGGTGGCGCTGCTCGCGCTCTGGGCGGTGAGCGTGGTGCTCGTGCCCCGGCTCGCACCCGAACTCGCGGCCTCCGCGCTGGCCCTGCCCACGCGCTTCGAAACCGACATCGCCGTGGCGCGCGACCTCGCCGCGCTCGGCGACAGCCACAATCCCGACGATCCTTACTTCGCCGGCTTCAGGCAGAAGGTGCTCGCGCAGTACGGCGTCACGCGCATCGAGGATCTTCCGGTCAACTACAAGGGCCTGCTCGGCATGGAGGGCGAACGCCTCACCAGCGCCCTCTTCGACCGCTATGCCGACACGAACTTCGACCGCCAAGCCGCGCAGCTGCGCCGCGTCGATACCTTCGCGCTGCTCAGCCCAGTGATCGCGCTGCGCCGCCTGTCGATGGCCGCCGCGGGCACCGACCTGCACAACCACCGCCGCTTCGTCGAGCAGGCCGAGCACCATCGCTATCGCATGGTGCAGGCGCTCAACCGGGTGCAGGCCGAGAAGCTCAGCCTCGCGGGCGACCGCTCGAGCCGCGACAGCCGCATCAGCCATGCGCACTGGCACGGCGTGGCCGACTTCCGCTACGAGCCCGCACGACCGGGCGAGGCGCTGCACCGGGCCGCGCCCGCCGCGGGCGTGCTGCTGCTGTGGCTCGGCGTGCTCGCCGGCTTGCTGGTGGTGGCGACGCGCCGCCTGGGGAGGGCCGTGCGATGAGCTGGCTCGCCCACGAACTGCGCCTCCTGCTGCGCTCGAGGCTCGCGGTCGCCGCGCTGGCGCTGCTGGCACTGCTGTCATCCCTCGCAGTGCTTTCGGGCCTGCGCGAGGTCGAGCGCCAGCGCCAGACCATCGAACGCCTGGCAGCGCTGCAGCAACAGGAACTCGCCACGCAGGCGCGCAAGTACGTCGACGGCGGCGACCCCGGATCCGCCGCCTACTACACCTTCCACGGCACCTGGGACGATCCGTCGCCCACGGCCTTCCTCGCGCTCGGCCTGCGCGATGCCGCGCCCTACGTGCTGCGCGTGCGCGCGCTCGCGCTGCAGGCGCAGCTGCACGAGGGCGAAACCTTCAACCCCGAGCTCGCGCTGGCCGGACGCTTCGATTTCGCGTTCGTGCTGGTCTACCTCGCACCGCTCTTCGTCATCGCGCTGCTCTACGACCTCGTGTCGGGCGAACGCCGCTCGGGCCGGCTCGGCACGCTGCTGGCCATGCCCGGCGCGGGCCGGCGCCTCTGGCTGCGCCGTGCGGGCCTGCGCGCAACGCTGGTCTTCGGCTGCCTCGTCCTGCCGGTGCTGGCCGGCGGGCTGGCGAGCGATAACCCCGCGGCAGCCATCGGCACCGTGCTGCTGGTCACGGCCACCTACCTCGCGGTCTGGACCGGAATCGCGCTGGTCATCGCCATGCGAAGGGGCAGTTCCGCCGCCAACGCGATGGCCCTCATGGGCTGCTGGGCCGTGTTGACGCTGATCCTGCCGACGCTGGCCAATGCCGTGCTCGCACGCGCCGTACCCGTGCACCAGGGCGTGGCGCTGATGCTGGCGCAGCGCCAGACCGTGCACGGCGCATGGGACCTGCCGCGAGAAGCCACGATGGAGAAGTTCTTCCGTACCCACCCGCAGTGGCGAGACACGGCGCCGCTGCCCGCGGGCTTCCACTGGAAGTGGTACTACGCCTTCCAGCAGCTCGGCGACGAGAGCGTCGCCTCGCAGGTGGCGGCCTACCGCGACAGCCTGCTCTCGCGCCAGCGCTGGACCGCGCGGCTCGGATGGCTGCTGCCCGGCGTCGCGGTGCAGGCCGCGCTGCACCGCCAGGCCGACACCGATCTCCAGGCGCAGCTCGCCTACCAGGCGCGCATCACCGACTTCCACAAGCGGCTGCGCAGCTTCTACTACCCCTACCTGTTCAACGACCTGCGCTTCGGGCCACAGGACTTCGCCGCACAGCCGCGCTTCAACCCCACGCCCGATCCAGCGCAGACGCCCATCGGCCAAATGCTGGGACTGCTGCTGGTAGGCACAGCAGTGTTGGCACTCGGCATCGCCGCCGCTGGCCGGGTGCGCCCGGCGAATGACTAGGGAGTAGCACACCATTCCTCATCCGCAAGCAACCGTCGCGCGCTTCAAAGCGCTTGCGTGCCAATGGGTCGACGTTCTGGAACAGGCATCTTCTGGCTTGTCGGGCTGCATGCCTGGCCTCACCAGGCTGGCGGCATGAAGAGGACAGTCCCATCTGGTGTTCCCCGTCGCAGGCGCTCATACCGAAATAGCCAGCTCTTGTTGCCTGACGTTGTGATCTGCAGGTGTTGATTTCCATCCAGAAGTGACCCACTAAGCCCGGCGATTTCCATCTAAATCTGACCCACGTAAGAACCCTAACCTGCTGCTTTTAGCGGCAGGAGCACAGGAGTGATTGACGTGGCGACACTG
>NZ_JBDGJQ010000008.1:0-279057 GCF_057656815.1 Variovorax sp. Soil_C_39 | reverse complement strand
CTGCGCTTCGCCATCCGTGAAGGCGGCCGCACCGTGGGTTCGGGCGTCGTGGCAAAGATCCTCGACATCTAAGCCGGGCACAAAGAGTTCCGGAGGGGTATAGCTCAATTGGCAGAGCGTCGGTCTCCAAAACCGAAGGTTGTAGGTTCGATTCCTACTGCCCCTGCCACCTAGGTGGCATCCCGCAGAGCCTGCCGCACACCGGTGGGAAGCTCGAAAAAGCCCATCGTGACCCGATGGGCTTCGGCGTCTCAAGAGGCGCATTGAATTGAAGGCCGCAGGGCCACAGGAAACCAGCCGAACATGGCCACTTCTCAAATCGAAACCGTGAGCACGGGCGCCGACAAGGCCAAGCTGGCTGCGGCAGTGCTGCTGGCAGTGGGCGCCATCGTTGCGTTCTACCTGCTTGCGCGCCACGGCTCGCTGGTGCAATGGGGCGCGCTGCTGCTCGGTCTGGCCGCCGCTGTGGGCGCCTTCGGCAGTTCGGAGAATGGGCGCCAGCTGTGGGCTTTTGGCCGCGACTCCTGGCGCGAAGTCAAGAAGGTCGTCTGGCCGACCCGCAAGGAAGCGATACAGATGACGGCCTATGTGTTCGCCTTCGTGGCGGTCATGTCCGTCTTCCTCTGGCTCACCGACAAGACGCTCGAATGGGTGTTTTTCGACCTCATTCTGGGCTGGAGAAAATAAATGACAGACGACGCAGTTGAAGAAACCACGCCGGGCGGCGCCGAAGAGGCGCCTGCCTCGTTGCTGCCTCCCGCCGCCAACCCCGACCTGCGTTGGTACGTGGTGCATGCCTATTCGGGCATGGAAAAGGCCGTCGAGCGCAACATCACCGAGCGCATCAACCGCGCCGGCATGCAGGACAAGTTCGGCCGCATCCTGGTTCCGACCGAAGAAGTGGTCGAGATCAAGAACGGCCAGAAGCGCACTACCGAGCGCCGCTTCTTCCCGGGCTATGTGCTGGTCGAGATGATCATGGACGACGAGAGTTGGCACCTGGTGAAGCACACCAACAAGGTGACGGGTTTTGTCGGTGGCGCCAAGAACCGCCCGGCCCCGATCTCGCAGAAAGAGGTCGAGGACATCGTTAGCCAGATGCAGCAGGGCACCGAGAAGCCGCGCCACAAGGTCGAGTTCACCGTGGGTGAGTTCGTGCGCGTCAAGGAAGGCCCGTTCACCGACTTCAACGGCACCGTCGAAGACGTCAACTACGAGAAGAGCAAGGTCAGCGTGTCGGTCATGATCTTCGGCCGTGCGACGCCCGTGGAGCTCGAATTCAGCCAGGTCGAAAAGACCTGAGTCCCTGCTGGCCTGCGGGCCAGAACCGTTTTCCGGCTGCGCGCTTGTCCGACTCGGCGCGCGGCCTTGACAGAAGAGTCGTTCAACCCCGGGGAGCCGCGGCCGATGCCGAGGCGATATCACCCGCAAGGAGCAAAGCATGGCGAAAAAAATCGTCGGCTTCATCAAGCTGCAAGTGCCAGCTGGTAAGGCCAACCCGTCACCACCGATCGGTCCCGCACTGGGCCAGCGTGGTCTGAACATCATGGAGTTCTGCAAGGCGTTCAACGCGCAGACCCAGAGCTACGAGCCGGGTCTGGCGCTGCCGGTGGTCATCACCGCCTTCGCCGACAAGAGCTTCACCTTCATCATCAAGTCGCCGCCGGCCGGCGTCCTGATCAAGAAGGCGATCAAGCTCGACAAGGGCTCGGCACGTCCGCACACCGACAAGGTCGGCAAGATCACGCGCGCGCAGCTCGAAGAAATCGCAACGACCAAGATGAAAGACCTGACCGCGGCCGACATGGACGCAGCAGTTCGCACCATCGCCGGTACGGCCCGCTCGATGGGCGTGAATGTGGAGGGCGTGTAATGGCCAAGAACACCAAGAAGCAGAAGTCGCTCGAAGGCAAGGTCGACAGCACCAAGCTGTACCCGTTCGGTGACGCGATCATCCTCGTCAAGGAAGCCGCCACCGCCAAGTTCGACGAATCGATCGATGTGGCCGTGCAGCTCGGCATCGACGCGAAGAAGTCGGACCAGGTCGTGCGTGGCGCCGTCGTGCTGCCCAACGGCACCGGCAAGACCAAGCGCGTGGCCGTGTTCGCCCAGGGCGCCAAGGCCGATGAAGCCAAGGCCGCCGGCGCCGACATCGTCGGCATGGACGACCTGGCTGCGATGGTCAAGGCGGGCGACATGCCTTTCGACGTCGTGATCGCCGCGCCTGACGCGATGCGCGTGGTCGGTACGCTCGGCCAGATCCTCGGCCCGCGCGGCCTGATGCCCAACCCGAAGGTCGGCACCGTGACCCCGGACGTCGCCACGGCCGTGAAGAACGCCAAGGCCGGCCAGGTCCAGTTCCGCGTCGACAAGGCCGGTATCGTGCACGGCACGATCGGCCGCCGCTCGTTCGACAACGACAAGCTGCAAGGCAACCTTGCAGCGCTGATCGACGCGCTGGTCAAGGCCAAGCCCGCGACCAGCAAGGGCGTGTACCTGCGCAAGGTGGCTGTGTCGTCGACCATGGGCCTGGGTGTCCGCGTGGACACGCAGACCATCTCGGCGAGCTGATGAGATTGGCTCCGCCCCTGGCCTGACGGTGAGGGGCGGGGCGAATGTGGTGGGTCGCGGCGGCTTCGGTTGCCGTGGGCCATCCAAGACCGCTGGCGTGCAGGGTGCCTGCACTTAATGGCCGGACCTTTTGTCCGGCGGCCAGCGCAGATGGCGATCCCGCTGCAAGGATTTGTTCCGAAACAGTTGGTCGCTGCATGTAGCGCGATCCGAGGCCCCGGCCGAAGGTCGCATTAAAAGGAGTAGACCTTGAGTCTGAATCGCAGTGAGAAAGAAGCGGTCGTCAGTGACGTGACCAGCCTCGCCGCTAAAGCTCAAACGCTCGTGATGGCGGAATACCGTGGCATCACGGTGGCCGATATGACCAAACTGCGCAGCGAAGCTCGCAGCAAGGGTGTGACCCTCAGCGTGTTGAAGAACACGCTGGCACGCCGTGCTGTCGCTGGTAGCGCATTCGAAGTCATCGGCGACCAGATGACCGGCCCGCTGATCTATGGCTTTTCCGAAGACGCAGTGGCCGCCGCCAAGGTGGTGGCCGATTTCGCGAAGACCAACGACAAGTTGGTGATTCGCGGTGGCGCATTCGGCGGCAAGGCCCTGGACGTCGACGGCGTGAAGCAACTGGCCAACATCCCTTCCAAGGAAGTGCTGCTGGCGCAATTGCTGGGCTTGATGCAATCCCCGATTTCCCGGACCGCCCGCGTGCTCGCGGCACTGGCCGAGAAGCGTGGTGGTGGCGAAGCTGCACCCGTTGCCGATGCACCGGCAGAAGCGCAAGCGGCGTAAGCCTTGCGTTTGAAAAATTCAACCCAATTGTTAGGAAACAAAAATGGCATTCGATAAAGACGCATTTCTGACCGCGCTCGACAGCATGACGGTCCTGGAACTCAACGACCTGGTGAAAGCCATCGAAGAGAAGTTCGGCGTGAGCGCCGCTGCAATGGCCGCTCCGGCCGCCGCGGGTGGCGGTGCTGCCGCTGCTGCCGCCGAAGAGCAGACCGAATTCAACGTTGTGCTCGCCGAAGTCGGCGCGAACAAGGTGTCGGTCATCAAGGCCGTGCGCGAAATCACCGGCCTGGGCCTCAAGGAAGCCAAGGATCTGGTGGAAGCCGCTCCCAAGGCTGTCAAGGAAAGCCTGTCGAAGGCTGACGCCGAAGCTGCCAAGAAGAAGCTGGAAGAAGCCGGCGCCAAGGTGGAACTGAAGTAATTCAGTCCCCCTAGAGGGCTGGAGGCGCCTGGAAAGGCCCTCCAGCCTTTGCCGCTTTCAGAGCGCACTCAAAAACCGCCCCTCAAGGCGATTTTTGAGTGTTTTCTGACCCCGACTGCAGAAGACCCCTTGGTTCGGGCGATGTGCAACGCATCGCCGTCCGCCAACGGCTGGTAGTGGCCAGCCGCCAAGCAGTGGTGCCTCGGCACCGCTGACAAGTCGCTGAAGATCTCAAGCTCCGGAGCTCTCATGGCCCAATCGTCCGCGTACAGTTACACCGAACGCAAGCGCATCCGAAAAAGTTTCGGTAACCGCGATAGCGTCGTCGAAATCCCCTACCTGCTGCAGATGCAGAAAGACGCGTACACCGCGTTCCTGCAAGCCGGCATCGCCCCCAAACAACGCACCGTCGAAGGCTTGCAGGCCGCGTTCGACGCCGCGTTCCCGATCGTCTCGCACAATGGTTTTGTCGAGATGAAGTTCCTCGAGTACAACCTCGCGAAACCCGCCTTCGACGTGCGCGAGTGCCAGACCCGCGGCCTGACCTTCGC
Source organism: Variovorax sp. Soil_C_39 (assembly GCF_057656815.1). NCBI lineage: Bacteria > Pseudomonadati > Pseudomonadota > Betaproteobacteria > Burkholderiales > Comamonadaceae > Variovorax > Variovorax sp. Soil_C_39. The sequence goes on along the minus strand of NZ_JBDGJQ010000008.1, from coordinate 274,728 downwards.
CTCGGCCGTGCGCGCCAAGGTTCAGCTGATCATCTATGACCGCGAGTCGTCGACTTCGCAGTCGAAGGTGGTCAAGGAAGTGAAGGAACAAGAGGTCTACATGGGCGAAGTGCCGCTCATGACCGACAAGGGTTCGTTCATCATCAACGGCACCGAGCGCGTGATCGTCTCGCAGCTGCACCGTTCGCCCGGCGTGTTCTTCGAACACGACAAGGGCAAGACGCACAGCTCGGGCAAGCTGCTGTTCTCGGCTCGCGTGATTCCCTACCGCGGCTCGTGGCTCGACTTCGAATTCGACCCGAAGGACATGCTGTACTTCCGCGTCGACCGCCGCCGCAAGATGCCGGTGACGATCCTGCTGAAGGCCATCGGCCTGAACCCGGAATCGATCCTCGCGAACTTCTTCGTGAACGACAACTTCCGCCTGATGGACAGCGGCGCGCAGATGGAATTCGTTCCCGAGCGCCTGCGCGGCGAAGTCGCGCGCTTCGACATCACCGACAAGTCGGGCAAGGTCGTGGTCGCCAAGGACAAGCGCGTCACCGCGCGCCACACGCGTGAACTCGAGCAGTCGGAAACCACGCACATCAGCGTGCCTGAAGACTTCCTGATCGGCCGCGTGATCGCACGCAACATCGTCGACGCCGATTCCGGCGAGATCCTGTCCAAGGCCAACGACGAACTGACCGAAGCGCTGCTGAAGAAGCTGCGCACGGCCGGCGTGCAGGACATCCAGGTGATCTATACCAACGAACTCGACCAGGGCGCGTACATCTCGCAGACCCTGCGCATCGACGAGACGGTCGACGAATTCGCCGCGCGCGTGGCCATCTACCGCATGATGCGCCCCGGCGAGCCGCCGACGGAAGACGCGGTGCAGGCCCTGTTCCAGCGCCTGTTCTACAACCCGGACACGTACGACCTGTCGCGCGTGGGCCGCATGAAGTTCAACGCCAAGGTCGGCCGCGACGAATCGACCGGCCCGATGGTGCTGACCAACGAGGACATCCTGGCCGTGGTCAAGATCCTCGTCGACCTGCGCAACGGCAACGGCGAAGTGGACGACATCGACCACCTCGGCAACCGCCGCGTGCGCTGCGTCGGCGAACTGGCCGAGAACCAGTACCGCACCGGCCTCGCGCGTATCGAGAAGGCCGTCAAGGAACGTCTGGGCCAGGCCGAGCAAGAGCCGCTCATGCCGCACGATCTGATCAACAGCAAGCCGATCTCGGCCGCGCTGAAGGAATTCTTCGGCGCCTCGCAGCTGTCGCAGTTCATGGACCAGACGAATCCGCTGTCTGAAATCACCCACAAGCGCCGCGTGTCGGCCCTTGGCCCGGGCGGTCTGACGCGCGAGCGTGCCGGCTTCGAAGTGCGCGACGTGCACGTCACCCACTACGGCCGCGTGTGCCCGATCGAAACGCCCGAAGGCCCGAACATCGGCCTGATCAACTCGCTGGCCCTGTACGCCCGCCTGAACGAATACGGCTTCATCGAGACGCCGTACCGCCGCGTGGCCGACAGCAAGGTCACCAACGAGATCGACTACCTGTCGGCCATCGAGGAAGGCAAGTACGTGATCGCCCAGGCCAATGCGGCCCTGGACAAGGACGGCAAGCTGACCGGTGACCTCGTGTCGGCGCGTGAAGCCGGCGAATCGATCCTGGTCGGTGCAGAGCGCGTCCAGTATATGGATGTGTCGCCCGCGCAGATCGTGTCGGTGGCCGCATCGCTGGTGCCGTTCCTCGAGCACGACGATGCGAACCGCGCGCTGATGGGCGCCAACATGCAGCGCCAGGCCGTGCCCGTGCTGCGCCCCGAAAAGCCGATGGTCGGTACCGGTATCGAACGCGTCTCCGCGGTCGACTCGGGCACCGTGGTCACGGCAACCCGTGGCGGTATCGTCGACTACGTCGATGCGACCCGTGTCGTGGTGCGCGTGAACGACGCCGAAGCGGCTGCCGGTGAAGTCGGTGTGGACATCTACAACCTGATCAAGTATCAGCGTTCGAACCAGAACACCAACATCCACCAGCGTCCGATCGTCAAGCGCGGCGACAAGATCGCCAAGGGCGACGTGATCGCCGACGGCGCATCGACCGACCTCGGCGAACTGGCCCTCGGTCAGAACATGCTGATCGCGTTCATGCCCTGGAACGGCTACAACTTCGAAGACTCGATCCTGATCTCGGAACGCGTCGTGGCTGAAGACCGCTACACCTCGATCCACATCGAGGAACTGGTGGTGATGGCGCGCGACACCAAGCTCGGTGCCGAGGAAATCACGCGCGACATCCCGAACCTGGCCGAGCAGCAGCTCAACCGCCTCGACGAATCCGGCATCATCTATGTCGGCGCCGAAGTGCAACCGGGCGACACGCTCGTGGGCAAGGTCACGCCGAAGGGCGAGACCACGCTGACGCCTGAAGAGAAGCTGCTTCGCGCCATCTTCGGCGAGAAGGCTTCCGATGTGAAGGACACCTCGCTGCGTGTGGACCAGGGCTCGCAAGGCACCGTGATCGACGTGCAGGTGTTCACCCGCGAAGGCATCACGCGCGACAAGCGCGCCCAGCAGATCATCGACGACGAACTCAAGCGCTTCCGCCTCGACCTGAACGATCAGCTTCGCATCGTCGAAGCCGACGCGTTCGATCGTATCGAGAAGCTGCTGACGGGCAAGGTCGCCAACGGCGGCCCGAACAAGCTGGCCAAGGGCACCAAGCTCGACAAGGCTTACCTGTCGTCGGTCGAGAAGTTCCACTGGTTCGACATCCGCCCGGCGGACGACGAAGTGGCGTCGCAGCTCGAGTCGATCAAGAACTCGCTCGAGCAGACGCGCCATAGCTTCGACCTCGCCTTCGAGGAAAAGCGCAAGAAGCTCACGCAGGGCGACGAGCTGCCCGCGGGCGTGCTCAAGATGGTCAAGGTCTACCTGGCCGTCAAGCGCCGCCTGCAGCCCGGCGACAAGATGGCCGGCCGCCACGGCAACAAGGGTGTTGTCTCCAAGATCGTTCCGGTCGAGGACATGCCCCACATGGCCGACGGCACGCCGTGCGACATCTGCCTGAATCCGCTGGGCGTGCCTTCGCGGATGAACGTGGGCCAGGTGCTCGAAGTGCACCTGGGCTGGGCCGGCAAGGGCATCGGCCAGCGCATCGGCGACATGCTGCAGCAGGAGGCCAAGGTGGCCGAGCTGCGCAAGTTCATGGAGCAGCTCTACAACGGCTCGGGCCGCAAGGAAGACCTCAGCCAGCTGAGCGACGGCGACGTGCTCGAGATGGCGGCCAATCTGCAGACCGGCGCGACCTTCGCGACGCCGGTGTTCGACGGTGCCTCGGAAGAGGAAATCCGCGGCATGCTGAAGCTCGCCTACCCGGACGATATCGCCAAGCTCAAGGGCCTGACCGACACGCGCACGCAGGCCTACCTGTTCGACGGCCGCTCCGGCGACCAGTTCGAGCGTCCCGTCACCATCGGCTACATGCACTTCCTGAAGCTGCATCACCTGGTGGACGACAAGATGCACGCGCGCTCGACCGGTCCGTACTCGCTCGTCACGCAGCAGCCGCTCGGCGGCAAGGCGCAGTTCGGCGGCCAGCGCTTCGGTGAAATGGAAGTGTGGGCGCTCGAAGCCTACGGCGCCGCTTACGTGCTGCAGGAAATGCTGACCGTGAAGTCCGACGACGTGCAAGGCCGTACCAAGGTGTACGAAAGCATCGTCAAGGGCGAGCACACCATCGAAGCCGGCATGCCGGAGTCGTTCAATGTGCTGGTCAAGGAAATCCGTTCGCTGGGCCTCGACATCGAGCTCGAGCGTTCGTAATCAGAAGAGGAAAGAGTCACATGAAATCGCTACTCGACCTGTTCAAGCAGTTCACACCCGATGAGCATTTCGATGCCATCAAGATCGGCATGGCTTCGCCCGAGAAGATCCGTTCGTGGTCTTTCGGCGAGGTGAAGAAGCCCGAGACGATCAACTACCGCACGTTCAAGCCCGAGCGCGACGGCCTCTTCTGCGCCAAGATCTTCGGCCCCATCAAGGACTACGAGTGCCTGTGCGGCAAGTACAAGCGCCTGAAGCACCGCGGCGTGATCTGCGAGAAGTGCGGCGTCGAAGTCACGCAGACCAAGGTGCGCCGCGAGCGCATGGGCCACATCGACCTGGCCGCGCCCTGCGCGCACATCTGGTTCCTGAAGTCGCTGCCGTCGCGCCTGGGCCTCGTGCTCGACATGACGCTGCGCGACATCGAGCGCGTGCTGTACTTCGAAGCCTACGTGGTGACCGACCCCGGCATGACCCCGCTGAAGAAGTTCAGCATCATGTCCGAGGACGACTTCGATGCGAAGCGCAAGGAATACGGTGACGAGTTCATCGCCAAAATGGGCGCCGAAGGCATCAAGGACCTGCTGGAGGGCATCGAGCTCGACAGCGAGATCGAGAAGCTGCGCGGCGACCTGACCGGCTCCGAAGTCAAGGTCAAGAAGAACTCCAAGCGCCTGAAGGTGCTCGAGGCCTTCCGCAAGTCGGGCATCAAGCCCAACTGGATGGTGCTCGAAGTGCTGCCCGTGCTGCCACCGGACCTGCGTCCGCTGGTGCCGCTGGACGGCGGCCGCTTCGCGACCTCCGACCTGAACGACCTGTACCGCCGCGTCATCAACCGCAACTCGCGTCTGCGCCGCCTGCTGGAGCTCAAGGCTCCGGAAATCATCGCGCGCAACGAAAAGCGGATGCTGCAGGAAGCAGTCGACTCGCTGCTCGACAACGGTCGCCGTGGCAAGGCCATGACGGGCGCCAACAAGCGCGCGCTCAAGTCGCTGGCCGACATGATCAAGGGCAAGAGCGGCCGCTTCCGCCAGAATCTGCTGGGCAAGCGCGTCGACTACTCGGGCCGTTCGGTCATCGTGGTGGGCCCGACGCTCAAGCTGCACCAGTGCGGCCTGCCCAAGCTGATGGCGCTCGAGCTGTTCAAGCCCTTCATCTTCTCGCGCCTCGAAGCCATGGGCATCGCCACCACCATCAAGGCGGCAAAGAAGGAAGTCGAATCCGGCACGCCGGTGGTCTGGGACATCCTCGAAGAGGTCATCAAGGAGCACCCGGTCATGCTGAACCGTGCTCCGACGCTGCACCGCCTGGGCATCCAGGCCTTCGAGCCGATCCTGATCGAAGGCAAGGCGATCCAGCTGCACCCGCTGGTTTGCGCGGCGTTCAACGCCGACTTCGACGGCGACCAGATGGCCGTTCACGTGCCGCTGTCGGTGGAAGCGCAGATGGAAGCCCGCACGCTGATGCTGGCCTCCAACAACGTGCTGTTCCCGGCCTCGGGCGAGCCCTCGATCGTGCCTTCGCAGGACGTGGTGCTGGGCCTCTACTACACGACCCGCGACCGCATCAACGGCAAGGGCGAGGGCCTGATCTTCTCCGACATCGGTGAAGTTCAGCGCGCACTCGACGCCAACGAGGTCGAGCTGACCGCCAAGGTCGCTGTGCGCATCACCGAGTACACCAAGAACAAGGAAACCGGCGAATTCACGCCGTCGACCTCGCTCGTGGACACCACGGTGGGCCGTGCGCTGCTGTCCGAGATCCTGCCCAAGGGGCTGCCGTTCTCGAACATCAACAAGGCGTTGAAGAAGAAGGAAATCTCCAAGCTCATCAACATCTCGTTCCGCAAGTGTGGCCTGAAGGAAACCGTGGTGTTCGCAGACAAGCTGCTGCAGAACGGCTTCCGCCTGGCGACCAAGGCCGGCATCTCGATCGCCATCGACGACATGCTCGTGCCTGCCGAGAAGCACGGCATCATCGAGCGCTCCGCCAAGGAAGTGAAGGAGATCGAGCAGCAGTACGTCTCGGGCCTGGTGACCTCCGGCGAGCGCTACAACAAGGTGGTGGACATCTGGGGCAAGGCCGGCGACGAAGTGTCGAAGGTGATGATGGCCAAGCTCTCGAAAGAGAAGGTCATCGACCGGCACGGCAAGGAAGTCGAGCAGGAGTCCTTCAACTCCATCTACATGATGGCCGACTCGGGCGCGCGCGGTTCCGCTGCGCAGATCCGCCAGGTGGCCGGCATGCGGGGCCTGATGGCCAAGCCCGACGGTTCGATCATCGAGACGCCCATCACCGCGAACTTCCGCGAAGGCCTGAACGTGCTGGAGTACTTCATCTCCACCCACGGCGCCCGGAAGGGCCTGGCCGACACGGCACTGAAGACCGCGAACTCGGGCTACCTGACGCGTCGCCTGGTCGACGTGACGCAAGACCTGGTGGTCACCGAGCAGGACTGCGGCACGCACGGCGGCTACCTGATGCGCGCCATCGTCGAAGGCGGTGAAGTGATCGAGTCGCTGCGCGACCGAATCCTGGGCCGCTCGGCTGCGGACGATGTGCTGCATCCGGAAAACCGTTCGGTGCTGCTGAAGGCCGGCGAGATGTTCGACGAAGACAACATCGAGGTCCTGGAGGCCGAGGGCGTCGACGAAGTCAAGGTCCGTACCGCGCTGACCTGCGAAACCCGCTTCGGCATCTGCGCGACCTGCTACGGCCGGGACCTGGGCCGCGGCGGCCTGATCAACATCGGCGAAGCCGTCGGTGTGATCGCGGCGCAGTCGATCGGCGAACCGGGCACGCAGCTGACGATGCGTACGTTCCACATCGGTGGCGCGGCATCGCGTGCGGCGGTGGCCTCGAGCGTCGAAGCCAAGTCCAACGGCGTGATCGGCTTCAACGCCACGATGCGCTACGTGACCAACAGCAAGAACGAACTGGTGGTGATTGCACGTTCGGGCGAGATCGTCATCCATGACGAACACGGCCGCGAGCGCGAGCGCCACAAGGTGCCGTACGGCGCGACCCTGGCCGTCAAGGCCGACCAGCAGATCAAGGCCGGCCACGTGCTCGCCAACTGGGATCCGCTGACGCGCCCGATCATCACCGAGTTCGCCGGCAAGACGCAGTTCGAGAACGTCGAGGAAGGCCTCACGGTCGCCAAGCAGGTGGACGAAGTGACCGGTCTGTCGACCCTGGTCGTGATCGACCCGAAGCGCCGCGGCGCTGCCAAGGTCGTGCGCCCGCAGGTGAAGCTCATCGACGCCTCCGGCGCCGAAGTGAAGATTCCGGGCACCGACCACTCGGTGACGATCGGCTTCCCGATCGGCTCGCTGGTGCAGATCCGCGACGGCCAGGACGTGGGCCCCGGCGAAGTGCTGGCGCGTATTCCGGTCGAAGGCCAGAAGACGCGCGACATCACCGGCGGTCTGCCGCGCGTTGCCGAGCTGTTCGAAGCCCGCTCGCCCAAGGACAAGGGCATGCTGGCCGAGATGACCGGTACCGTGTCGTTCGGCAAGGAAACCAAGGGCAAGATTCGCCTGCAGATCACCGACCCCGAAGGCGGCGTCTACGAAGAGCTCGTGCCGAAGGAAAAGAACATCCTCGTGCACGAAGGCCAGGTGGTGAACAAGGGCGAGAGCGTGGTGGACGGTCCGGCGGACCCGCAGGACATCCTGCGCCTCTTGGGTTCGGAAGAGCTCGCGCGCTACATCGTGGACGAAGTGCAGGATGTGTACCGCTTGCAGGGTGTGAAGATCAACGACAAGCACATCGAGGTGATCGTTCGCCAGATGCTGCGCCGCGTCGTGGTCGACAACATCGGCGAGACCAGCTACATCTCCGGCGAACAGGTCGAACGCAGCGAAATGCTCAACACCAACGACGCCCTGCGCGCCGAAGGCAAGATCCCCGCGACGTTCACGAACCTGCTGCTCGGTATCACGAAGGCGTCGCTCTCGACCGACTCGTTCATCTCGGCTGCGTCGTTCCAGGAAACGACGCGCGTGCTGACCGAGGCCGCGATCATGGGCAAGCGCGACGAACTGCGCGGCCTGAAGGAAAACGTCATCGTCGGCCGCCTGATTCCCGCAGGCACCGGCATGGCCTACCACCAGGCACGCCGGGCCAAGGACGCGATGGACGACGCCGAGCGCCGCGCCATTGCCGAGTCCGAGGCCGCCGAGCTGGCGGGTTCGACGAGCGATGAGTCCACCACGGCCGACGCCAGCGAAGGCGCCGCGTCCGAATAACGGGTTAGCATCGCCGGCATGACCGGTATCCGACGCCCCCCGACCGATCCGGCCGGGGGGCGTTTTTATTTGTTGAGCACCTTGCTTGTTGTTGCTGTTGCTGTCGTGAAGCGTCGTTGTCGATGAGCCTCTTGCCCGATTCATTCGCTGCCTGGGTCGTGCTCGCTGTGCTGCTGTTCTGGTTCGTGGGTGCCTACAACCGGCTCGTGCGCCAGCGCTCGGCCGTGCTGCAGGCCTATGCCACGCTCGATGCGGCGCTGCGCCGGCAGCTCGACTTCGTCCAGGCCCGCATCACCGAAGGCGCGCACGAGAGCGCGCACCCGGGCGCTTCGTCGGGCTCTTCTTCGTCTTCTCCTTCTTCTTCCGCGCCGCCGGCCTTTTCAGCCGCCGTGGCGCCGCTGCAGGCCGCCACCACCCAGCTCGCGACCTTGCTCGGCGCGACCCGCGTGCGGCCGCTCGATCCCGGCGGCATGGCGGCGCTCGGCACTGCGCTGCAGGTGCTGATCGGCGCCTGGCAGCGTCAGTATCCGGACGCGGTGACCGTCTTCGATGCCGACGGCACGCTCTCGCGGCCCGTGCCGCTGTTGCAGGACGGCGCGGCCGCGGTTTCCGTCACCGCCGCGGAGCCGATGGCCTGGCCCGAGCCGTCGGCCGCGGCCGAGATTGCGCGCGGCCAGTTCAACCTGGCGGTGGCGCAGTACAACGCCGCGATCATGCAGTTCCCGGCCGTGCTCGTGGCCTGGATGGTGCGGCTGCGTCCGGCCGCGCCGCTGCTCTGAGGTCGCAGCCGCCCGCACCGCGTGGAACTCCGTATCCTTTCCTTCTTCTATTGATTCGCGGGGCGCAGCGCTTTCAGCGCCGTGCGCCCGCCCGTTACGATCGCTCCAACTTGGCAGACCTACCTTCCGACCTTTCAGCCGATGCGGTCCCGCCGGGGCAGCAGCCCCCGCTGTGGCGCCAGCTGCAATTGACCGCAGCCGCGCTCGCGTCGATCCGCGCCGGCAGCTCGGGCACCGTCGCGTTCGAGTCCGTCGAGCCGGCCCTGCGCCCGGGCGTGCAGGCGCTCGGCTTCCAGGTGCTGCGCTGGCTCGGCCGCGCCGAGGCGCTGCGCCGCCATCTGGCCAAGCGCACACCGCCGCCGTTGCCCGACGCGCTGTTGTGCACCGCGCTGGCGCTGGCCTGGGATGCGCAGCATTCGCCCTACGAACCCTTCACCCTGGTCGACCAGGCCGTTGAGGCCGCCAAGCGCAACCCTGCCACGCGCGCACAGGCGAGCTTCATCAATGCCTGCCTGCGGCGTTTTCTGCGCGAGCGCGACGAGCTCGTCACCGCCACCGACCATGAGCCCGTGGCGCAGTGGAACCATCCGCGCTGGTGGATCGAGCGTCTCAAGCGCGACCATCCGCGCGAGTGGCAGCGCGTGCTCGCGGCCGACAACGCGCAGCCGCCGATGACCTTGCGCGTCAACCTGCTGAAGACCAGCGTGGCCGCGTACCAGCTGGCCCTGGAGGCGGTCGGCCTGTCGGCCGTGCCGGTGGGCGCCGCCGGCCTGCAGCTCGCACGCGCGCGGCCCGTGCACCAGCTGCCGGGCTTTGCTGCTGGCGAATGCTCGGTGCAGGACGCGGCCGCGCAGCTCGCCGCGCCGCTGCTGCTCGAAGGCATGCTGCCCCCGGCCGGTGCTTCCAGTGCTGCCGCACCGCTGCGCGTGCTCGACGCCTGCGCCGCCCCCGGCGGCAAGACCGCGCACCTGCTCGAGCTGGCCGGCCCCGCGGCCGTCGAGGTCACCGCGCTCGAGGTCGACGCGGCGCGCGCGCGCCGCATCGACGACACCCTCGGCCGGCTCGGCCTCTGCGCCAACGTCGTCGTGGCCGACGCCTCGCGCCCCGCCGCCTGGTGGGACGGCACGCCCTTCGATGCGATCCTGCTCGACGCCCCCTGCACCGCCTCGGGCATCGTGCGGCGCCATCCCGACGTGCGCTGGCTGCGCCGCGAGAGCGACACCGCGCAGCTCGCTGCGCAGCAGGCTGCCTTGCTTGCCGCGCTCTGGCCCCTCGTCCGGCCCGGCGGCCGGCTGCTCTATTGCACCTGTTCGGTGTTCAGGGAAGAGGGTTCGCAACAAATCGATGCGTTCCTTGCGCACAACACCAACGCCCGATTGGCGGCTTCGCCCGGCCATTTGCTCCCCCAAAGCGGGGCGATTGCCCGCGCCGTCCCGGACAATCCCTCAGGTGACCACGACGGCTTCTTCTACGCCCTGCTTGAAAAACAACGCCCGCGCTGAAGTCCGCGGCCGGCGGCGTGCACTGGCGCCCCTGGCCGCGCTGTTCCTGGCCTGGGCGCTGCTGGCGCTGCCGGGCTGGTTGCCGCTCGACGCGGCCGCGCAGGTTCGCGCCGCCCCGACCGTCACGCAGATGCGCCTCGAACAGGCCGACGACGGCGTCTACCTGACCGCCGCGGTGCAGTTCGAGCTGCCCGCGCTGGTCGAGGAGGTGCTCGACAAGGGCATCGCGATCTACTTCCTCGCCGAGGCCGAGGTCGTCCAGGAGCGCTGGTACTGGACCGACCGCAAGGTCGCCCAGGTCACGCGCCACATGCGGCTCGCATACCAGCCGCTCACGCGCCGCTGGCGGCTCAATGTGTCGCCTGTGCCGATCAACGGCACCGCGGGCTTCGGCGTCTCGCTGAACCAGAACTTCGACAGCCTCGCCGACGCCATGGAGGCCGTCAAGCGCGTCGGCCGCCTGCGGCTCGGCGATGTCGCCGACATCGGCGATGAGGCGGCGCACCAGGTCATGTTCCGTTTCCGGCTCGACACCTCGCAGCTGCCGCGTCCGTTCCAGATTGGCGTGGTCGGCCAGGCCGACTGGAACATCGTGGCCGAGCGCAGCGCCCGGCTGCCGGTGGAGAAGCAGCGGTGAGCATCGGCAAGCCGCGCAGCGCCGCAGCGGACACGCCCGCCGCGCGCCGCTCCCGCGCCCTGCGCTGGGCCGTCAGCGTCGGTGCCGCGCTCGTCACCGCCATCGGGCTCGTGCTGATGTTCCTGCTCGCGCAGGCCACCAACAACCGTGCGCTCTACGAGCGCTACTACGTGCGGCTGTTCGGCATCAACGTCGTCGTCGCGGTGCTGCTGGTGCTCGTGATCGGCTGGGTCGCGTTCCGCCTGCTGCGGCGGCTGCAGCAGGGCAAGTTCGGCAGTCGGCTGCTCATCAAGCTCGCGGCCATCTTCGCGCTCGTGGGCGTGGTGCCGGGCGCACTGGTCTACGTGGTGTCCTACCAGTTCGTCGCGCGCTCGATCGAGAGCTGGTTTGACGTCAAGGTCGAAGGCGCGCTCGATGCCGGCCTCAACCTCGGGCGCGCCACGCTCGATTCGCTCTCGGACGACCTCGCCGCCAAGACCCGCGTGGCGAGCGCCCAGCTGGTGGAGGTGCCCGACGCCAGCGCCGGCCTCGCGCTCGAGCGCATCCGCAACCAGCTCCAGGCCAGCGACGTCGCGCTCTGGACGCAGACAGGCCAGCTGGTGGCCAGCGCCGGTACCTCGCGCTTCCAGCTCAGCCCTGAGCGGCCGACCATTCAGCAACTGCGGCAGGTGCGCGCCGACCGTGTCGTCGCGCGCATCGAAGGGCTCGACGAAACCGCCGCACCCGGCGCCAGCCTGCCGCCGGCCAGCGTGCGCGTGCTTGCGATGGTGCAGCGCCCCGGCTTCGACTTCGACACCGCGCCGCGCTTCCTGCAGGTCACGCAGCCGCTGCCGCCCGCGGTGGTCGCCAATGCGCTCGCCGTGCAGGAGGCCAACCGCGAATACCAGGAGCGTGCGCTCGCGCGCGAGGGCCTGCGTCGGATGTACATCGGCACCCTCACGCTGAGCCTCTTTCTGGCGGTGTTCGGCGCCGTGCTGCTCGCGGTGCTGTTCGGCAACCAGCTCGCGCGGCCGCTGCTCGTGCTGGCCGACGGCGTGCGGCAGGTGGCCGCCGGCGACCTGCGCCCCACCGCCGTGCTGCAGGGCAAGGACGAGCTCGGCGGCCTCACGCGCTCGTTCGCCGTCATGACCCAGCAGCTGTCCGACGCGCGCGGCGCCGTCGAGAAGACCATGGGCCAGCTCGACGCCGCACGCGCCAACCTGCAGACCATCCTCGACAACCTCACTTCGGGCGTCATCGTGCTCGACGCCAGCGGCACCATCCTGTCGACCAACCCCGGCGCCACGCGCGTGCTGCGGGCGCCACTGGCTGCCTATGAAGGCATGCCGCTCGCCGGCGTGCCGGGCCTCGCCGAATTCGGCCAGAGCGTGCAGCAGCAGTTCGACGAGTTCCAGGTCGAGCGCCTGCAGCACGGCCTCGACCACTGGCAGCATGCGTTCGAGCTGCATGCCTCCGGCAACGACCTGCCGCCGCACCAGGACAGCGCGATCAACATCGTCGCGCGCGGCGCCGAGCTGCCGGGCGCTGCGCGGCTGCTCGTGTTCGACGACATCTCCGAGATCGTCTCGGCCCAGCGCGCCCAGGCCTGGGGCGAGGTCGCGCGTCGCCTGGCCCACGAGATCAAGAACCCCCTCACCCCGATCCAGCTCTCGGCCGAGCGGCTCGAGATGAAGCTTTCGGGCAAGGTCGCGCCGCCCGAGCAGGCCGTGCTCGTCAAGTCGGTCAAGACCATCGTCGACCAGGTCGACGCCATGAAGCGGCTCGTCAACGAGTTCCGCGATTACGCGCGTCTGCCGGCGGCCGACCTCAAGCCGGTCGACCTCAACGCGCTGCTCGTCGACGTGCTCCAGCTCTACCACGCCGAGAACGCCTCGGTCGCGCTGCACTCCGAGCTCGACGAGCGCTGCCCGCCCGTTCGCGGCGACGCACAGCAGATCCGCCAAGTCATCCACAACCTGCTGCAGAACGCGCAGGACGCCGCCGAGTCCGCCGCCAGCACCGCCGGCCGCGCCGGCGAGGTCGTCATCCGCACCCGCGTCGGCGATTCGGGCCAGCGCGTGCGCCTCACCGTGCAGGACAGTGGCCCCGGTTTTGCCGAGCACATCCTCAAGCGCGCCTTCGAGCCTTACGTCACGACGAAAACTAAAGGTACAGGTCTTGGCCTCGCCGTCGTCAAGAAGATCGCCGACGAGCACGGCGCGCGCATCGAGCTTTCCAACCGCATTGTCGATGGGGCTGTAGCGGGGGCCCAAGTCTCGCTATCATTCGCAATGGCAAGCGGCTCGCAAACAGCGGTCGCTCACACCGAAGATCCGAATTCTTCCGCCACCTGAGCGCCCGCGAACGCCGCCGCGCGCAGGCGGTGGAACGATGAACCGATCGACGGGCGTACCGACACACCTTGCAGATACCGGCGCAGACAACAAGCAGCACTCATGGCAAACATTCTCGTGGTCGACGACGAGCTGGGCATCAGAGACCTGCTCTTCGAAATTCTCAATGACGAGGGCCACAACGTGGAGTTGGCGGAAAACGCCTCCGAAGCGCGCGCAGCGCGCCAGCGTGCCCGGCCCGACCTGGTGCTGCTCGACATCTGGATGCCCGACACCGATGGCGTGACGCTGCTCAAGGAATGGTCGGCCGCCGGCCTGCTGACCATGCCCGTCATCATGATGAGCGGCCACGCCACCATCGACACGGCGGTCGACGCCACGCGTATCGGCGCCTTCGCGTTCCTCGAAAAGCCGATCACCATGCAGAAGCTGCTCAAGAACGTGGAGCAGGGCCTCGCGCGCGAGAACGCCCGGCGCGTGGCCGCCGGCATCGTACCGCCCGCCAGCGGCACCAGCCAGCCGGTCGCGATCACCACCACCGGCGACAGCCTGCTGATGGCCTCGCTCGCATCGGTTCCCGTGCCCGACGCCGGACCGCAGTCGACCCAGAGCTTCGACCTCGACCGCCCGCTGCGCGACGCGCGCGACGGCTTCGAGAAGGCCTACTTCGAGTTCCATCTCGCGATGGAGAACGGCTCCATGACCCGCGTCGCCGAGAAGACCGGCCTCGAGCGCACCCATCTGTACCGCAAGCTCAAACAACTTGGGGTCGATCTTTCAAGAGGCCGCAGAAGCGCTGTATAATTTAGGGCTGCACACCAAGGCCCGGTAGCTCAGTTGGTAGAGCAGCGGATTGAAAATCCGCGTGTCGGTGGTTCGATTCCGCCCCAGGCCACCACTCTTCTAAGCCCTTGATTCTTAACGGAATCAGGGGCTTTTCAGTTGGTGGTGCTTCGTCGGCCCCGCGCTACGCCCGCGTCATCCTCGCCGACAGCGCCGCCTGCGGCAGATACGCTCCCGCCCCACGCAGCGTCTCCACCAGCACCCGCGTGTCGAGGTCGCAGGCCGGCTGCCCGGTCGCGATCGACTGTGCCGCGGCGGTGCCCACCGCCTGGCCCATCATGTAGGCGGCCGACTGGGCGCGGATCGAGCCGTGCACCTTGGTGTCGCTCGAATGGCAGCGCCCCGCGACCCAGAGGTTCTCCGAGCCGCGCGGCACGAGGATGCTGTACGGAATGCCGACGCAGCCGCCGAGGCCGAGATTGTCCTTGCCGTGAAAGTCCTTCATGAAGCGCTCGTACTCGGCCTTCGAGGTGTCGGTCGGATGCACGTCGGTCGGGCGGTTGTACACGGCGATCTGGTCTGCGAACTGGCGGCGGTTGCGAAAGTCCTCGATGCCGAGCTCGAACTCGCCGACGATGCGGCGCGAGTCGCGCACGCCCATCACGGGCGCGGTGGTCAACAGCTCGATGTCGGCGCAGCCCGGCACGTACTTGCGATAGAAGTCGAGGTACTCCACCGCCAGCTTGCGGCCGAACACCATGCCGTCCGACAGGCTGCGGTTCGACAGCGGATTGAGGTTGAAGACATGGCCGGCGTTGAGCGTGGCGGTGCGCTCGCCGATCTTGTTCATGCCGGGCATGAAGCGGTCTTCCTGCGTGAACTGGCCGTCGTCGATGGCCTGCGGCAGCAACTCGCTCTTGGTGCGGTTCTTCACCGCGTCGATGCCGCGCCAGTCGGTGCCGTAGGCCGGGTCATCCCAGTGCATGCCGCCGATCAGCGAGCACAGCGTGCTCGGCGCGACCGAGTCGGTGTCGCGCAGCACCACCTTGCATTCGACGCCCGCAAGCGCGGCGAGTGCGGCATCGCCGGTGGCATCGACGAAGGCCTTGGCCTTCACGTAGCGCAGCCCTTCGACATTGCTGAGCACCACGCCTTCGATGCGCCTGCTGTCGCCATCACCAGCGTACATCTCGGCCTCGACCACGCGCGTGAAGAAGCGCAGCTCCACGCCGGCCTGCAGCGCGAAGTCGTCGAGGATGCGCTTGAGGTGCTCGGGCTTGAAAGGCACCCAGCGGTTGAGCTGCGCATTCAAAAACTCCGGCACCACGTGCGGGCCGAAGGCCTTCTGCGTCCACATGGTCTCGAGCAGTTCCTTCATGAAGCCGCCGACCAGCATGCGCTCGCCGTCGGCCACCGGCCCGAACGACGCCACCAACCCCGAGGTGCCCATGCCGCCCAGACAGCCGGTCGCTTCGACCAGCAGCGTGCGCAGGCCGAGCCGCGCGCCGCACACGGCGGCTGCGGTGCCCGCGGGGCCGCCGCCCGCCACCACGAGGTCGTACTCGGCGTCATCGACCGGGATGCGGCGGGCAAAGGAATGGGTTTTGCTGTCGTTCATGGAAAAAAAGGAAGAAGGATGGAAGGAAATCAGTTGACCGGCGCGCCGAGCGGCTTGGTGATCGCGGCAAAGCGCCGGATCTCGTCCTGGATGAAGGCCTTGAACTCGTCGGGTCCCTGGGGCGCGACGTCGATGCCCATTTCGGCGAGCGCCTTTGCGATGTCGGGCATCGCGAGCACCGCGCCGATATCGCTGGCGAGCCGCTCGGCGATGGCGCGCGGCACGCCGGCCGGCGCGACGAAGCCGGCCCAGTTGACCGCCTCGTAGCCCGGCAGCGTCTCGGCGATGGTGGGCCAGTCGGGGAAGAGCGGGCTGCGCTTCGCGCTGGTCACGCCGAGCACCTTGAGCTGGCCGGCCTTGATGAAGATGTCGGCCGAACTCGCGACCGAGAAGCCCATCGGAATCTGTTTGCCGATGATCTCGGTGTACATCTTGGCCGCGCCGTTGTAGGGCACGTGCTGCAGCTGGATGCCGGCCATGTGGTTGAGCATTTCTCCCGCGAGCTGCGCCGAGGTGCCGATGCCGTTCGAGCCGAAGGAAATGCCATCCGCAGGTGACTTCTTCGCGAGCGCGATCAGCTCGCGGATGTTGCTGGCCGGAAAGTCCGCCGCGGCGACGAGCGCCACGGTGTAGTAGCCCACGCGCGCAATCGGCTGCAGGTCGCGCACGCTGTCGTAGGGCAGGTCCTTGCGCTGCACCGCATTGATGCTGAGCGAACTGCCGAGCAGGCCCAGCGTGTGGCCGTCGGGTGCGGCGCGCACGGTCGCCTGGGTGCCGATCACCACGCCGCCGCCGGGCTTGTTCTCGACCAGCACCGACTGCTTCCAGCGCGCCTCGAGCTTCTCGGCGAACAGGCGCGCCAGCCGGTCGGCCGCGCCGCCGGGTGGCTGCGGCAGGTAGATGCGCACCGGTTTGCTCGGAAATCCCTGGGTTGGTTGTTGCTGTTGCTGCTGTGCGTGCAGCGTGGGTGCGAGCGCGAGCATCGCTGCGTCCTGCAGCAGGCTGCGCCGCGTCGCGCCGTGGCGGGGGGGCATCGTCCTGTCCATTCGTCTTGTCTCCGGCTTGTTCTTCGAGCGAGACCATTGTTCTGCCGCGTTCCCCGCGCCACAAATGAAAAGACGTGTCCAGGCCTTAACCTTCGGTTATGTCCTTCAACGAGCTTTTGCAATGAACCTGCGGCACATGGAAGTCTTTCGCGCCGTGATGCTGACGGGCAGCGTCAACGGCGCGGCCGAGCTGCTGCATGTGTCGCAGCCCGCGGTGAGCAAGCTGCTCGCGCATGCGGCGCGGCAAGTGGGGCTCACGCTGTTCGAGCGCGTCAAGGGCCGGCTCGTGCCCACGCCCGAGGCGCAGCAGCTCTACCAGGAGATCGAAAGCCTATGGCGTGGCGTGGAGCGCGTGCGCGACGTGTCGCGCGCGCTGGCCGAGCCCGAGACTGGAACGCTGCGCCTCGCGGTGTCGGCCAGCCTCGCGTCGTGGCTCGCGCCGCGCGCGGTCGCGCTGCTGTACGAGCGCTTTCCGCGGCTCCGGAGCCGCATCGAGGTGCTGGTCTCGCCGATCATGGTCGATGCGCTGCTCGAGCATTCGGCCGACCTGGCGATCGGGCTGCTGCCCAATGCGCATCCCAACCTGGTGACGGTCAAGAGCTATCAATGCGGCCTGGCCTGTGCGATGCGCGACGACCATCCGCTTGCCGCCAAGGCGGTGATCACGCCGGCCGACCTGCGCGGCCATCGCGTGATCACCTCGCCGGCCGGCACGCCCTATGGCCAGAGCCTGCACCGGGCCTACGGCAAGTCCGCGCCGCAGCTGCGGCTCGACATCGAGGTGCGCTCCGCCACCACGGCCTGCTGGTTCGCCCAGGCCGGTGCGGGCATCGCGGTGGTCGACCGCACCGCGGTGGCGGGCCAGTCGTTCAGCGGGCTGGCGGTGCGCCCGTTCAAGAGCAGCGAAAAGCTCGAGGTGCGCATCATCCGCAACCGCTACCGGCCGATGTCGGTGGTGCAGGCGGCGTTCTGCGCCGCGTTCGAGCGCGTGTGGAGCGAGGCCTTCAAGCCGCAGGCCCCGGCGCCGCGCGCAACGGCACCGGTGCGCTAACCGGCCTGCAAGACCTCGGCCGCGGCGTCCAGCAGGTCGTCGGGATGCAGCATCGACTCGCGGGCCAGCCGTGCGGTCTCGTACTGGTGCAGCGTGGCGCGCAGCCGCGGCGTGGTGGCCAATGCCTTCCATACCGGTGCGAGCGATGTGTGCGGCGGCGCCGGTTCGCCGCGCCCGATGCGCTGCGCAAACGCGAGGCTCGCGGGCTCGCCCAGCAGCACGGCCTTGCTTGCCGCGCTCAGCAGGGCCTGCGGCTGCGGCTCGGCCTGCGCGGGGCAGCAATAGATCACGTGCGGCGGCAGCGCATGGCCGTGCGGACGGAGACGGCGCAGCGAGGCGCCGACGATGTGCGTGGCGCCATCGTCCGACGCGAAGGCATAGGCCGTGCCAGGATCCGCCTGCGCGAGCCGCTGCAGTCCGCGCAAGAGGCGCGGCAGGTCGGCGCTGACGGCCGCGGGCGAGGCCTTGATCTCGGCCAGCAGCACGAGCTCCGCGGCGCCCTGCTGCGCATCGGCGCTGCGCACGATCGCGGCGTCCCATTCTTCCTTGGCCTTGCTCGCTGCGCCCGGAAAGCCGCCCGGCGTGCGCAGGCTGCGGACCACGCGGAAGCTGCCGCTGTCGCCGGCTGCAACGCGTTGGTTCATCAGGTCGGCGATGCCGCGCAGCGCCTGCACGCCGGCATGCTCGGCCATCTCGCCTTCGCGCGCCGAGGCGCGCCCCTGGGCCGCGGCCGCATCGCTGCCGGCCAGCGGGCCGCGCCGCTCGCACAGCGCACGGTAGCGCTGCACGGCGTCGACGCGCAGCAGTTCGTCGCCGCGCACCAGTCGCTGCAGCGCGGCGTTCGCTGCCCGGAGCTCATCGGGCGCGGGCAGGGCCGCCATCGCCTGCGCGAGCTGCGCCCAGTCGCCGGCACCGGCCAGGGCATGCAGCTGCGCCAGCGCGTCGCGCGAGGCACCGGCCGGCATGCGCTGCAGCTTGCCGGGATGGGCCACGGCATCCACGGCGCTGCGCACCGTGCGCAGGTCGGCCGCGCGCTGCCCTGACAGCCGCACATGGTCGCGCACGTCGCGGTCCTGCGCCTGCAACACCGCTGCCTTGAATGCCGGGTCGCCGCGGTCGGGCGCAAGCGCCTCTTCGATGAGGCGGGCCAGCGCGCGTGTGAAGAGCGCCTCGGCCTGCGCGGGCGAGGGCAGCTGGCTTTCGCTCGCGGTGCGCACGGCCGCAATCGCAAAGGCCAACGCCGTTGCGGGGCCGGCCGCCTCGGCGGCTTCGGCATTGGCCGGCAGCGGCGGCAGGCGGAACCTGCGCGGTGCCGCCGCCAGCGCGGCCAGCAGAAGGGTGTCGAGTGGCTGCTCCAAGATCGGTCCGGAAGGGCTGAGGGCTGGCAGGCCGGGAAGAAAAAATCCCGGAACCGGAAGCATCGCACGCGCGGTGGGCCCGGCAACGCGGGGGGCTTCCGTTGCTGCTTCAAACAGACACTTTTTGGTTACACTTCGGCCTCCCATGCGCGCACGCCGCTCCTTCCTCCATCGCCAGGCCACCATGCTCCTCATGGTGTTCTCGCTGCTGTTCGCACAGCTGGCGCTGGCGGGCTATGCCTGTCCGACCGAGGCCGAGGCTGCGGCAGCGATGGAACTGGCGATGGCCTCGGGCGAACCCTGCCAGGGCACCGACACGGCGCAGCCGGTGCTGTGCCACCAGTACGACGCCGACATGTCGCTGTCCTTCGAGCCGGTGAAGGTCGCCACGCCGTCGCTGCCGGCCATCGTGCAGGTGCTGGCGCTGCCGCTCGTGCTGGCCGCCGAAGGCGATGCGCTGCCGGCACAGGCGCGGCCCGAGGCGCAACATCCACCGCCCGACCCCGTCTTTCTCGCGACCCGCAGACTGCGGGTCTGACACCTCCGTCGACTGACCGTTGCCGGCGCGGCATGTTCGCGCGCCGGCGAATGCCTCATTCGTCCACGGAGTTTTCATGTCCTTTTCTCTTTCGCGCGCGGCCGTCCTGGCCGTGGCGCTGCTGCCGGGCATTGCGCCGGCCGCACCCTTGTCGCTCGAGGCTGCGCTGCAGCTCGCGAGCCGGCGCTCCGAAACCGCCCGCGCCGCCGAGGCCGGCCTTCAGAGCGCCACCGAGGCCGCGCATGCCGCGGCCCAATTGCCCGATCCCACGCTGAGCCTGTCGCTGCAGAACCTGCCCACCGAGGGCGACAGCCGTTTCCACACGGCGCGCGAGCCGATGACGATGAAACGCATCGGCATCCGCCAGGAGTGGGTGTCCGCCGACAAGCGCGCCGCGCGGCAGGCTGCCGCCGATGCCTCGGTCGGGCGCGAACGGGTGCAGTTGCGGGCGGCCGCCGCCGACACCCGGCTGCAGACCGCGCTCGCGTATGTCGATGCCTTCTATGCCGGCGAGACGCTGAAGCTCGCGATGCTGGCCCAGCACCACGCCCATGAAGCCGTCGAGGCCTCGCGCGCGCGCCTCGCCTCGGCCGCGGCAAGCAGCCAGGAGGTGCTGGCGCTCGCGGTGGCGAGCGGCGGGGCGGAAGACGGCGTGGCCGAAGTCCGGCAGCGGCAGGACGCCGCGCGCATCGCGCTGCAGCGCTGGACCGGCGTGCCGCCCGATGCGCTGGCGGCGCCGGGCGTCCTGCCGACCCTCGCCGAAGAGGCCTATGTGGCGCGGCACCCGGCCGTGGCCGCGATGCGGCGCGAGGCCGAGGTGGCCGCGCGCAAGGCGGCGGCCACCGCTTCGGAGCGCGCACCCAACTGGACCTGGGAACTCGCCTACGGCCAGCGTTCCGGACGCGCCGACATGGTGTCGGTGGGCGTGAACATTCCGCTGCGCCTCGCGCCCGCCGAGCGCCAGGACCGCGACACCGCGGCCAAGCTGGCACTGGCTGGCAAGGCCGAGGCCGAACTGGCCGAAGCGGTGCGCGCGGCGCGTACCGAATACCGCACGCTGCAGGCCGATGCCGAGCGCCTGCGGCAGCGCATCGCGCGTTACCGCACGGCCGCGCTGGCTCCGGCGCAGCAGCGCATCGCCGCGGCCACCGCGGCCTACGGGGGCGCCCAGGGCAGCCTCGCGGCGCTGTTCGAGGCGCGCCATGCCGAGGTCGAGGCCGGGCGCCGGCTGCTTGCGCTCGAGCGCGAATTCGCGAGAACCCAGGTCCAACTGGCCTTCCGGCCGATCGATGCCGAGGAGGCGCAATGAACACCCAAGACAACCAGAACCAACCCAACGGCAAGCGCAACCGCGTCGTGGGCCTGTCGCTCGTCGGCGTGCTGCTGCTGGCATCGGGCGGCGCCTTCTACCTGGGCCGCCGCACCGCCCCGCCCGCGGAGGCGCCGATGGCCGCTGCCGCAGCGCCCGAGGCCGAAGCCGCTGCCATGCCGGACGAACGCAAGGTGCTCTATTGGCACGACCCGATGGTGCCCGGCCCGCGCTTCGACAAGCCCGGCCCGTCGCCGTTCATGGACATGCAGCTGGTGCCCATGTATGCCGACAACGGCGACGCGGAGGGCGGCGTGAAGATCAGCCCCGCCGTGCAGCAGAACCTCGGCATCCGGGTGGCCGAGGTGCGGCGCGTCGAGCAGGCGTCGACCTTCGATGCCGTGGGCACGGTGCAGTTCGACGAGCGCCTTGTCGCCGCGGTGCAGACCCGGGTGGCCGGCTATGTCGAGCGGCTTTCGGTGCGCGCGCCGATGGAGCGCGTGCGAAAGGGCCAGGCGCTCGCGACGGTGTTCGCGCCCGACTGGCTCGCGCCGCAGAACGAGTGGCTCGCGCTGCGTCGCGCGGGTGCACCGGCCGAGTTGGTCGCGGCGGCCCGCGAGCGCCTGCAGGCCCTGTCGATCCCGGCCGACCTGGTCCGGCAGAGCGAGAAGGCCGGCACCGCGCAGGCGCGCTACGTGATCGCCGCGCCGGTCGACGGTGTGGTGGCCGAGCTCGGCGTGCGTGAAGGTGCCGCGGTCACGCCCGGCATGACGCTGTTCCGCATTGCCGGCCTCGGCAAGGTGTGGGCGGTGGCCGAGATTCCCGAAGCGCAGGCGGTGCGCCTCGCGCGCGGCCAGAAGGCCACCGCCACGCTGCAGGCCGACGCATCGCAGTCTTTCGAGGGCACGCTCGACGAGATCCTGCCCGAGATCCAGCCGGCCTCGCGCACCCTGAAGGCGCGCTTCGAGGTCGCCAACACCAGCGGGCGCCTGGTGCCCGGCATGCTGCTGCGGCTTGCGCTGTCGGGGCCGTCCGTCAGCCGGCTCGTGGTGCCGACCGAAGCGGTGATCCGCACCGGGCGGCGCGCGGTCGTGATCGTGCGCAATGCGAGCGGCGCCTTCGCGCCGCGCGAGGTGACGCTGGGCATGGAGGCGGGCGATGACACCGAGGTGCTGTCGGGCCTGGCCGAGGGCGACCAGGCGGTGGCCAGCGGCCAGTTCCTGATCGACTCCGAGGCGCGGCTGCGTTCGGTGCTTGGCAACATGGCGGCGCCCGCCGCTTCGCCGCCCGAGGGAGAGAAGCGATGATCGCGGCCCTGATCCGCTGGTCGGTCGGCAACCGCTTCCTGGTGCTGATCGCCACCGCCTTCCTCGTCGCGGCCGGCTGGTGGTCGGTGGTGCACACGCCGCTCGACGCGCTGCCCGACCTGTCGGACACGCAGGTGATCATCCGCACGCCGTACCCCGGCAAGGCACCGCAGGTGGTCGAAGACCTCGTCACCTATCCGCTGACCACCACCATGCTCAGCGTGCCCGGCGCCAAGACGGTGCGCGGCTATTCGTTCTTCGGAGACTCCTTCGTCTACGTGCTGTTCGACGACGACACCGATCCCTATTGGGCGCGCTCGCGCGTGGTGGAATATTTGAACCAGGTGCAGAGCCGGCTGCCCGCGGGCGCGAACGCGGCGCTCGGCCCCGACGCCACGGGCGTGGGCTGGATCTACGAGTACGCGCTGGTCGACCGCAGCGGCACGCGCGACATCGGCCAGCTGCGTGCGCTCAACGACTGGTTCCTGCGCTTCGAACTCAAGACGGTGCCCGACGTGGCCGAGGTCGCGAGCATCGGCGGCATGGTGCGCCAGTACCAGGTGGTGCTCGACCCCGACCGCATGCGCGCGTTCGGCATCGCGCAGCAGACCGTGGTCGAGGCGCTGCAGAAGGCCAACCAGGCCGTGGGCGGCTCGGTGGTGGAGGCGGCCGAGGCCGAGTACATGGTGCGTTCGCGCGGCTACCTGCGCTCGCTCGACGACTTCCGCACCATCCCGATCGCACTGGCCGGCAGCACGCCGGTGCTGCTGCGCGACGTGGCGAGCGTGCAGGTCGGCCCCGAGATGCGCCGCGGCATCGCCGAGCTCGACGGCGAGGGCGAAGTCGCAGGCGGCGTGGTGATCATGCGCTCGGGCAAGAACGCGCGCTCGACCATCGAGGCCGTGAAGGCGCGGCTCGAAGCGCTCAAGCCGGGCCTGCCGCCCGGCGTGGAGATCGTCACCACCTACGACCGCTCGCTCCTGATCGACCGTGCCGTCGACAACCTGCGCGGCAAGCTGGTCGAAGAGTTCATCGTCGTCGCGCTGGTCTGCGCGGTGTTCCTGTTCCACCTGCGTTCGGCGCTGGTGGCGGTGGTGGCGCTGCCGATCGGCGTGCTGGCCGCGGCCATCGTCATGCACTGGCAGGGCGTCAATGCCAACATCATGTCGCTCGGCGGCATCGCGATCGCGATCGGCGCCATGGTCGACGGCGCGATCGTGATGGTCGAGAACCTGCACAAGCACATCGAGGCCTTCGAGGCCGCCGAGGGGCGCGTGCCCGACGCGGCCGAGCGTTGGCGGCTCGTGGCGGATTCTTCGGTCGAGGTGGGGCCGGCGCTGTTCTTCTCGCTGCTGGTGATCACGCTGTCGTTCGTGCCGGTGTTTTCGCTCGAAGCGCAGGAGGGGCGGCTGTTCTCGCCGCTGGCCTTCACCAAGACCTACGCCATGGCGGCGGCCGCGGGCCTGTCGGTCACGCTGATCCCGGTGCTCATGGGCTACCTGGTGCGCGGTCGCATTCCGCACGAGGCCTCGAACCCGGTGAACCGTGTGCTCATGGCCGCCTACCGGCCCGTGCTCGAGCTGGTGCTGCGCTTTCCCAAGGGCACGCTCGTGATGGCGGCGCTGTTGCTGGCCTCGACGGCGGTGCCGCTGTCGCGGCTCGGCGGCGAGTTCATGCCGCCGCTCGACGAGGGCGACCTGCTCTACATGCCGTCGGCGCTGCCGGGGCTGTCGGTCTCGAAGGCGGCCACGCTGCTGCAGCAGACCGACCGGCTCATCAAGACCGTGCCCGAGGTCGAGCGCGTGTTCGGCAAGGCCGGCCGCGCCGACACCGCCACCGACCCGGCGCCGCTCGAGATGTTCGAGACCACGATCCGCTTCAAGCCGCGCTCGGAATGGCGCGCAGGCATGACGCCCGAGCGGCTGGTGGAAGAGCTCGACCGTGCGGTGAAGGTGCCGGGGCTCACCAACGTCTGGGTGCCGCCGATCCGCAACCGCATCGACATGCTGGCCACCGGCATCAAGAGTCCCGTCGGCATCAAGGTGGCGGGCACCGACCTGGCCACCATCGACGCGATCGCCACGCAGATCGAGGCCGCGGTGAAGGACGTGCCCGGTGTCTCGTCGGCGCTGGCCGAGCGGCTCACCGGCGGGCGCTACATCGACGTCGAGGTCGACCGGCTCGCGGCTGCGCGCCACGGGCTCTCGGTGGCCGACGTGCAGGCCGTGGTCGCCACCGCCGTCGGCGGCGACAACGTCGGCGAGGTCGTGCAGGGGCGCGAGCGCTATCCGATCAACGTGCGCTACCCGCGCGAATTCCGCGATTCGCTCGAGCGCCTGCGCGACCTGCCCTTCGTGACGCCGCGCGGCGCGCAGCTGCTGCTCGGCGACGTCGCGAAGATCGAGGTCACGCAGGGCCCGCCGATGCTGCGCAGCGAGAACGCGCGGCTCTCGGGCTGGGTGTACGTGGACGTGCGCGGCCGCGACCTGCGCTCCGCCGTCGGCGCGATGCAGGCCGCGGTCGACAAGGCGGTCCAATTGCCCGCGGGCTATTCGGTGTCGTGGTCGGGCCAGTTCGAGTACCTCGAGCGCGCGACCGAGCGGCTCCAGCTCGTCGTTCCCCTGACGCTCGCGGTGATCTTCGTGCTGCTCTATCTGCTGTTCCGCTCGTTCGGCGATGCCGCGCTCGTGATGGCGGCGGTGCCGTTCTCGCTGGTCGGCGGCTTCTGGCTGGTGTGGGCCATGGGCCACGCGGTCTCGGTGGCCACGGCGGTGGGCTTCATCGCGCTCGCGGGCGTGGCGGCCGAGTTCGGCGTGGTGATGCTGGTCTACCTGCAGAACGCGCTCGCGCGGCGCCTCGAGGCCGGCGAACCGATGAACCGCGACACGCTGCTCGAGGCGATCCGCGAGGGCGCCGTGCAGCGCGTACGGCCCAAGGCGATGACGGTTGCGGTGGTGATGGCGGGGCTGCTGCCGATCCTCTGGGGCAGTGGCACCGGCTCCGAGGTGATGACGCGCATCGCGGCGCCGATGGTGGGCGGCATGGTCACCGCGCCGCTGCTGAGCATGCTCGTGGTGCCGGCGGCGTGGTACCTCATGCGCTGCCGCGGCCTGCGCGCGGCGCGCCTGGACCGGGCCTTGAAACTGCACGCGCCCGTCATGGAGTGAGTCGATTTGTCCCTTGCGCGATCCGCGCAGGGGGCGAAGAATCGCGTCCATCCGGAGCCGGAGCGGACGCGACCTTCGCCTACGCCGCCTTCCGGTGAACCCGCGCCCTGCGCGGCCGCGTGCGATGTTGTTGTCGTGGCGGCCGTCGGGGTTCACGGAAAGGTACAGCTGCATGGATGCCCTCCTGCTCGCGCGGATCCAGTTCGGTTTCACGATCTCGTTCCACATCATCTTTCCGGCGCTCACCATCGGGCTGGCCAGCTACCTGGCGGTGCTCGAGGCGTTGTGGCTGCGCACCAAGCGCGAGGTCTACATCGACCTCTACCAGTTCTGGATCAAGGTCTTCGCCGTGGCCTTCGGCATGGGCGTGGTGTCGGGGCTGGTGATGGCCTACCAGTTCGGCACCAACTGGAGCAACTTCTCGCGCTTTGCAGGCGGCGTCACCGGGCCGCTGCTCGCCTACGAGGTGCTCACGGCCTTCTTCCTCGAAGCGGGCTTCCTCGGCGTGATGCTGTTCGGGCGCGAGCGCGTGGGGCCGGCGCTGCACTTCGTCTCCACGCTCGCGGTGGCGGTCGGCACGCTGGTCTCCGCGACCTGGATCCTGGCCTCGAACAGCTGGATGCATACGCCCCAGGGCCACGAGATCATCGACGGGCGCGTGGTGCCGGTCGACTGGTTCATGGTGATCTTCAATCCCTCGTTCCCCTACCGGCTTGCGCACACGGTGGTCGCCTCGTACATCGCGACCGCGCTCATGGTGGCGGGCGCCGCGGCCTGGCACCTGCTGCGCGGCAACGACAACACGCGCGTGCGCACCATGCTGTCGATGGCGCTGTGGATGCTGCTCGCCGCGGCGCCACTGCAGGCGGTCATCGGCGACCAGCATGGGCTCAACACGCTCGAGTACCAGCCCGCCAAGCTGGCCGCCATCGAGGGGCATTGGGAGCGCACGCCCGAAGGCGAGGGCGTGCCGCTGATCCTCTTCGGCTGGCCCGACATGGCGGCCGAGACCACGCGCTACGCGATCGAGATACCGCGCGCGGGCAGCCTGCTGCTCGCGCACAGCTGGGACGGGCAGATTCCCGCGCTGAAAGACTTCGCGCCCGAGGACCGGCCCAATTCCACCATCGTGTTCTGGACCTTCCGCGTCATGGTCGGCCTGGGCGTGCTGATGATCGCGCTGGCGTTCTGGGGCCTCTGGCTGCGGCGCGGCGCGCGCGTCTATGCAAAGCGGGGCTTCCTTCGCTTCGCGCTCGCGCTGTCGCCGGCCGGGCTGGTGGCGATCCTCGCGGGCTGGTACACGACCGAGATCGGGCGTCAGCCCTGGATCGTCTACGGCCTCATGCGCACGGCCGATGCGGTGTCGCCGCAGCATTCGACGGCGCAGGTCGGCTTCACGCTGCTGCTGTTCGTGGTGGTGTACTTCGTGGTGTTCGGCGCGGGCACGGCCTACGGCCTGCGGCTGATCGCCAAGGGCCCCGCCGGCGACGAGGCCGAGCGACCGCCGCGCGGCGGACCGGGCGCACCGCGCACCCCCGCGCGACCGCTGTCGGCCGCAGCCGAGGAAGAAGACCACGCCGCCGCCAGCGCGGCGCACCACACCGAGGACGGCCGCCATGGGCATTGATCTCCCCCTCATCTGGGCCGTCATCATCCTGTTCGGCATCATGATGTACGTCGTGATGGACGGCTTCGACCTCGGCATCGGCATCCTCTTTCCGTTCCTGCCCGCCAAGGAAGACCGCGACGTTCTGATGAACACCGTGGCGCCGGTCTGGGACGGCAACGAGACCTGGCTCGTGCTCGGCGGCGCGGGGCTGCTGGCGGCGTTTCCGCTCGCGTACGCGGTGATCCTCAGCGCCTTCTACCTGCCGCTGATCCTGATGCTCGTCGGGCTGGTGTTCCGCGGCGTGGCCTTCGAGTTCCGCTTCAAGGCGCGCCCCGGGCGGCGGCGCTGGTGGGACCATGCCTTCATCGGCGGCTCGGTCACCGCGGCCTTCTTCCAGGGCGTGACGCTCGGCGCCTTTCTCGACGGGCTGCCGGTGGTCGACGGCAACTATGCGGGCGGTCCGTTCGATTGGGTCTCGCCGTTCTCGTTCTTCACCGGCGCCGCGCTGGTGGCGGCCTATGCGCTGCTCGGCGCGACCTGGCTCGTGATGAAGACCGAGGGCCGGCTGCAGACGCGCATGCGCACGCTCGCGCGGCCGCTGGCCTGGCTCATGCTGGCCGTGATCGTCGCGATCAGCATCTGGACCCCGCTCGCGCACGAGGCGATCGCGGCGCGCTGGTTCAGCTTTCCGAACCTGCTGTGGTTCGCGCCGGTGCCGACGCTGGTGGCGCTCGTCACATGGCAGTTGCTGCGCACGCTGCGCGGCGAAGGTCATGCGGCGCCGTTCGTGCTCACGCTGGCGCTGCTGTTCCTCGGCTACACCGGGCTCGGCATCAGCCTGTGGCCCAACGTGATCCCGCCCGACATCAGCATCTGGCAGGCCGCGGGCCCACCGCAGAGCCTGGGCTTCGCATTGGTCGGCGCCTTGCTGATCATTCCCGTGATCCTGATGTACACCGCGTGGAGCTATTGGGTGTTCCGCGGCAAGGTGCGCCACGGCGATGGCTACCACTGAGCGCCGCTGGCTGCGCCGCTTCGGTTGGCTGTTCGCGATCTGGCTCGCGAGCGTGGGCAGCCTCGCGCTCGTCGCGCTGGCCTTTCGCTGGGTGATGCGCGCCGTCGGGTTGACGGCGTAGCCGCCTAGCCGGAGTGCGCTGGCGCGGTGCGGCGACGGATCTCGCTCTGCAGTGCGCGCTGTCCCGCGGCGAGCGCGGCTTCGTAGGTGTCCGCGGGATCGAAGGCGTCGCGGAGCACCCGGGGGTTGCCTCCGTTCGCATCCGTTTCGAGCAGGCGCCAGACATAGGAGCCGACAGCCGGCTCCTCGACGATGAGTTCGATGGGCTGTGTCATGGCGTCAACATGCACCGAACGGCGCCCCCTGTCTGTAGGCCGGGTTCGACGGCTGCGTGCGCGGTCACCCTGGACGCCTCGCACCGCGCAGGCGCAGCGCGTTCGCGATCACCGAGGCCGAACTCAGGCTCATCGCAAGCGCCGCCACCATCGGTGACAGAAGCCAGCCCGTGAACGGAAACAGCACGCCCGCGGCCAGCGGAATGCCGAGCGCGTTGTAGAGGAACGCGAAGCCGAGGTTCTGCTTCATGTTGGCGATGGTCTGCTCCGAGATGCTGCGCGCCTCGGCGATGCCGCGCAGGTCGCCCTTGACCAGCGTGACCTGGGCGCTGTTCATCGCCACGTCGGTGCCGGTGCCCATGGCCACGCCGACGTCGGCCCGGGCGAGCGCGGGCGCATCGTTGATGCCGTCGCCCGCCATCGCGACGATGCGTCCCTCGCGCTGCAGCCGCTCGACCAGCGCCAGCTTGTCGGCCGGCTTGACTTCGCCGTGCACCTCGCCGATGCCCAGCTTCGACGCCACCGCGCGCGCCGTGGTGAGCCCGTCGCCGGTGGCCATGATCACGCGCAGGCCCGAGGCCTGCAGCGCCGCGAGCGCTTCCGCGGTGGTGGCCTTGACCGGGTCGGACACCGCGAGCAGGCCGGCGAGGCGATCGTCGACCGCGAGGAACATCACGCTCGCGCCTTCGCGGCGCAGCGTTTCGGCCTGCGGCTCGAGCGCATCGACCGCCACCCCCAGCCGGTCCATCAGCGCCGTGTTGCCGAGGGCGAGCCGGCGGCCCTCGACGCTGCCGCTCACGCCGATGCCGCTTTCGGAATCGAAGCCGTCGGGCGCGGTGAGCCGCAGGCCGCGCTCGCGCGCCGCCGCCACGATGGCATGCGCAAGCGGATGCTCGCTGCCCTGGTCGAGGCTGGCCGCGAGGTGCAGCACCTCGTCGTCGCCGAAGCCGGCAGCCGCCGCCGTGCGTTCGAAGCGCGGCCGGCCTTCGGTCAGCGTGCCGGTCTTGTCGACGATGAGCACATCGACCCGGCGGAAGTTCTCGATCGCGGCCGCGTCGCGGAACAGCACGCCCCGGGTGGCCGCCTTGCCCGTGGCCACCATGATCGACATCGGCGTGGCCAGGCCGAGCGCGCAGGGGCAGGCGATGATGAGCACCGCCACCGCATTGATGAGCCCGTGGGTCCAGCTCGGCGCCGGCCCGAGGAAGCCCCAGGCGAAGAAGGTCGCCACCGCGATGCCGATCACGGCCATCACGAACCAGCCCGCCACGTGGTCGGCCATGCGCTGCATTGGCGCGCGCGAGCGCTGGGCCTGCGCCACCATCTGCACGATGCCCGCGAGCACCGTCTGCGAGCCGACCTTTTCCGTCTGCATCACGAGCGCGCCATGGGTGTTGAGCGTGGCGCCGATGAGCTTGTCGCCGGCGCGCTTGCCTACCGGCAGCGGTTCGCCGGTCAGCATCGATTCGTCGACCGCGCTCTCGCCCTCGACCACCACGCCGTCCACCGGCACCTTCTCGCCGGGGCGAACGCGCAGGCGGTCGCCGACATGCACATGCGCGATCGGGATGTCTTCCTCGGTGCCGTCGGCACCGATGCGCCGCGCCGTGCGGGGTGCGAGCCCGAGCAGCGACTTGATTGCGGCCGAGGTCTGCGAGCGCGCCTTGAGTTCGAGGATCTGGCCCAGCAGCGTGAGCGAGACGATCACCGCCGCTGCCTCGAAGTACACCGCCACACGGCCCATCGACATGAACGACGCGGGAAACACCTGCGGCGCCATCGTGGCCACCACGCTGTAGGCGAAGGCCGCAGCGGTACCCAGGCCGATGAGCGTCCACATGTTGGGGCTGCGGTGCGCCACCGACTGCGCGGCCCGCACGAAGAAGGGCCAACCCGCCCACAGCACGATCGGCACCGAGAGCACCAGCTCGATCCAGCTCTGCGTGGCCATGTCGAACCACTGCAGGCGGTGCCCGGCCATCGCGAGCACCGCCACCGCGACCGTGAGCGGCAGCGTCCAGAAGAAGCGGCGCTGGAAGTCGCGCAGTTCCGGGTCGCCCTTGCCGTCGCCGTCCTCGTCCAGGCTCGGCATCTCGGGTTCGAGCGTCATGCCGCACTTTGGGCAGTTGCCCGGGTGATCCTGGCGGACCTCGGGGTGCATGGGGCAGGTGTAGACCGTCCCCTCGGCCGCGGCCTCGGCCAGCGCTTCGCGGTGTGCCTGCGGGCCGTGGTGGCGATGATCGTGGTGATCGTGGTGGTGCGTACCGTTCATTCGAGTGCTCCTGCTGCGGAAGAACGCCAGTCTCCACCTTGACATGGTGTGAATGTCAAGCGCCCGAAGGGCCTCCGCGCGAGGTCCGCAGCGCGCGTGCGCTACACTCCGCGCCGCTTGCAGCCGTGTCCAGCGCTGCGCCGTCATTGGCAACATGACGAGAACAAACCAAAGGAAATTTCAAGTGAACCGTATCGAACTGGTCGAAAAGATCGCCACCGCCCACAACGTCAGCAAGGCAGAAGCCGCCCGCATCCTGGAGACCGTCACCGGTTCCATCATCGCCGCCGTGAAGAAGGGCGACCCCGTGCAGCTCATCGGCTTCGGCACCTTCAAGCAAGTGGCCCGTGCCGCACGCACCGGCTTCAACCCGCAAGCCGGCGCCAAGATCAAGATCGCCGCGCAAAAGGTGCCGAAGTTCGTGCCGGGCGCTGCCTTCAAGGCCGCGATCGACCCGAAGGCTGCGAAGCGCAAGGCCGAGAAGGCTGCGGCCAAGCCCGTCGCCAAGAAGGCCGCACCGGCCAAGAAGGCTGTCGCACCGGCCAAGAAGGCTGCCGCGCCCGCCAAGAAGGCCAAGAAGTAATTGGCACGAACGCAGCCGCTGCTGGCTGCGCTCCAAAGAAAACGGCCCCTCGGGGCCGTTTCTTTTTTGGCCGCGCCTCAGCCGAGGCTGGACATGCGCGCGAGGATCAGGTCGTGCAGCGTCTGCGCCGCCACCGACAGGCTGCCTTCGCGGCGCTGCACGAGGTAGATGGTCCGCGTCAGGCCGGGCAGCGGCAGCGGCCGGGTCACGAGCGTGTCGCGCCGGAAGTGGAACAGCGTGAGCGCAGGCACCACGCTGATGCCGATGCCGGCCTCCACCAGGCCCATGACGGTGGCCAGGTGCTCGACCTCGAACACCGCGTTGAGCCTGAGCGGATGCAGCGCGGCATCGAGCGACTGGCGCACGCTGCTGTTGCGTGCCATCTGGATGAAGGGCCACGGCGCCAGCTGCCTGGCGGTGAGCCGCGACACCGTGGCGAGCGGATGGTCCTTGCGGCACACCAGGTGGAAGCGGTCGTCGCAGAGCTTGCGCCCGCGCAGGTCGCTCGCCGCGGCCGCGCCGGCACCGGTGGCGGCGAGCGCGAAGTCGGCCTGGTGGTTGCGCAATTGGGCGATGCAGGCGTCCGACAGCGCATCGTGCAGCTCGACCGTGATGCCCGGCCAGGCCTGCATGAACTCCGACAGCACGGCCGGCAGCCAGCCCGCCGCGAGCGAGGGCAGGGCCGCGATGCTCACGCGGCCCTTGCGCCGCTCGGCATGGTCGGCCAGGTCGCCGATCGCGTCCTGCATGTCGTCGAGCAGCCGGCGCGCCGAGGGCTCGAACAGGCGGCCCTCGGGCGTGAGCTGCACGCTGCGGGTGTCGCGGTCGAACAGGCGCGCGCCCAGGGTTTGCTCGAGCGTGCGGATCAGGGCGCTGAACGCAGGCTGCGACAGGTGGCAGGTCTGCGCCGCGCGCGTGAAGTTGCGCTGGTCGGCCAGCGCCATGAAGGCGCGCAGCTGGCGGGAAGAAAGGTCGGGCGCGGACATCGGCGTGCGTGCGTGCGGGGGATCGGAAGGGGGGCGGTGCGCAACGGAAATTCAGGCCTGTCGATGGTAGGCCCGTGCCCTGGACGCAACATGCATTTGTGCGTGTCGACCGCCGCTGGCGGAAAATCGGTGATTCTGTAAAAAAATTGTGACTTGAAGCACTTTTCGGCATCATGATCCGGGCGATGAAGTCCGGCGCAGCACCTCTGGCCTGGCGGCATACCCTCGGGGTGCATGTTGCCGCTCTCTTTCTGGCTATCGCGGCGACGAGCAGCGGGGCGCAGCCGTCTGCGCCCGCGCCTGTGCCGGCATCCGCGTCCGCCCCTGTGCGGCTGCGCATCGTCGGCGGCTTGGGCGGCCTGAACCAGTACACGCGCCACGAGGCGCGCTTCTGGAACGAGGACCTGCGGCGGCTGAGCAACGGCAAATACGACGCGTCCATCGTTGCGTTCAACCAGGCCGGCGTCCCGGGGCAGGAGATGCTCAATCTCATCCGGATCGGTGTGATCCCGTTCGGCACCGCGCTGCTGAGTCAGGTCAGCAACGAGTACCCCGAGCTGGGGGCACCCGACATCGCGGGCCTGAATCCCGACATGGGCACGCTGCGCCGGGTCGTCGCTGCTTTCCGGCCGTACCTCGAACGCACGCTGCGCGAACGGCACGGCGTCGAGTTGCTGGCCGTGTACGCCTATCCGGCCCAGGTGATCTTCTGCAGGCAGCCCGTGAAGCAGCTGTCCGACCTGGCGGGACGGCGCGTGCGCGTCTCGGGCAACACCCAGGCCGACTTCGTCCGCGCGCTCGGTGCGGTGCCGGTGTTCACCGAATTCACCGAGGTCATCGCCAACATCCAGTCGGAGAACACCCAGTGCGCCATCACGGGCGCGATGTCAGGCAATGCGCTGGGGCTGCACAAGGTGACCCAGTCGCTCTACACCATGCCCCTCAGCTGGGGCATCGCGGTGTTCGGCGCCAACGCCGACGCATGGAGCACGCTGCCGCCCGAGCTGCAGGCGCTGCTGCGGCGAGAACTGCCGAAGCTCGAGGCGGAAGTCTGGCGCGAGTCGGAGCGCGACACCGGCCACGGCATCGCCTGCAACACGGGCGCGGACGCCTGCACCTCGGGCAGCAAGGGGGCGATGGTCGAGGCCCGCCCGTCGGCCGAGGACGACAAGCGTCGGCGCGAGATCTTTGCCGGCACCGTGCTGCCGAAATGGCTGCAGCGCTGTGGCGGGACCTGCGTCGAGGTCTGGCAGCAGACCATCGGCCCCCTGGTCGGCATCAAGGCGCCAGTCGGCCAGTGAACAAGCCGCTGCCCAGCCGCATCACCAGTTTCGTCGTCGGCGTGGCGGGGCTGTTCCTCATGGCCGTCGTAGCGGTGGCGGGCTTCATGACCTGGCAGCTGCGCGAAAGGGCGATCGGCGAGGCCGAGGCGCATGCGGTGCAGTTCATCAACGCCTCGGAAGCGGCGCTCAATCGCGGGCTGCTCGGGGTGGACGTGCTGCTCGCGGGATTCGGGCAGTTCCTGCGCAAGTCGAACGAGGCCACCGTGGCGCGCGACATCGCCCAGCCGGAAACTGCGCAGCTGATCGAGAACGTGGTGCGCCAGAGCCTGCTGGTGCGGTACGTCGCTTTTCTGACGCCGGAGGGCTCGGTGGTGGGTTCGTCCGACCGCCGGGGCGCGGGGTTGACCGTGCATCTGCCGGAGCGCTTTCTGAAGGAGATCCTAGACCGGCCCGGCTCGATGCTCGCCATCAGCACGCCCACGGTGAGCCCGACGACCTCGCAGCAGGTGCTGTTCTTTGCGCGCGTGCTTCGCCTGGACGACGGCAGCAGGCTGGTCGCGGTGGCCGAGGTGCAGGTCTCCATGCTCACCACCGTGCTTGCGCAGGGCGCCAGCATCCGGGGGCTCGAGGTCACGCTGGAGCGCGAGGGCGGCCGGCTGCTCGCCAGCATTCCGCCGCGCGACGACCTGGCCGGCCGGACACTGATGCCGATCCTCACCGAGCAGGCGAGCGACGGGCACCCCCGGCGCATGACGTCGCGGCTCGGCGGCAAGCCGGCCATCGTGGCGGCGCGTCCCGGGCTCTACCGGAACCTGGTGATCGTCGCGAGCATTCCGCTCGACGCGGCGCTCGAGGGCTGGCGCCGGGAGCGCAACGTGATCATGAGCGCAGCGCTGGCCTTTGCGCTGCTGATCCTCGGCATCGGCTATTTCGCCATGACGCAGCTGCGGCGCCAGTGGCGCGCCCGCACGGAGCTGGTGCGCTCGAAGGCAACGCTCGACCAGGCGCTCGAATCGATGGTCGACGGCTTCGTGCTGCTCGACCCGCAGGACCGCGTCGTCACCTGGAACCGCCGCTTCGTCGACTACTTCCCGTGGGCCGAGCCCCAGCTCGCGCCGCTCGTGCCGTTCGAACGCATCGACGAGGAGAACGCCCGTCACCTGCTCGCGCAGAACGACCAGGAGCTCACGATGCTCAACGGCCAGGTGATCCTCGAGGTGAAGAGCCCCACGCCTGACGGCGGTATGGTGTGCGTCTACCGCGACGTCACCGAGAAGAAGCGCCACGTCGCCGACATCCTCGAGGGCAAGGCACAGCTGCAGGCCACGCTCGACGCGCTGCCCGACGTGCTGCTCGAAGCCGGCATCGACGGCCGCTGCTACCGCTTCCATTCGCCGCGCCGCCCCAAGCCGTCGATCAAGGTGCGCGAGCCGGTGGGCAAGCTGATGTCGGACCTGCTGCCGAAGAATGCCGCCGCCGAGGTGATGGTGGCGCTGCGCGATGCCTTCGAAACCGGCTTCTCGTCGGGGCGGCAGTTCGAGAACCGCGCGGCACGCGGCACCACCTGGTTCGAGATTTCGGTCTCGCGCAAGCTGATCGGCGAGGGCGCCGCCGCGCGATTCATCGTCATCCTGCGCGACATCACCGAGGCCAAGCTGGCCGCACGCGAGATCGAGCACCTGGCCTTCTACGACATTCTCACCGGCCTGCCGAACCGCCGGCTGCTGCTGCACAGGCTGCAGTCCACGGTCGACGCGAACGTCCGGCGGTCGCGCCATGGTGCGCTGCTGTTCCTTGACCTGGACGACTTCAAGACGCTCAACGATGCGCTCGGCCACGCCACCGGCGATGCGCTGCTCAAGCAGGTGGCCGTGCGGCTGCAGGACTGCCTGAGCGAAGGCGGCACGGTCGCGCGGCTCGGCGGCGACGAGTTCGTGGTGCTGCTCGAGAACCTGAGCGACGATGGCGCCGTGGCGGCCATGCAGGCCAATGCGGTCGGCGAGGCCGTGCTCGCGAGCATCAACCGCATGTTCCAGCTCGACGACCACCAGTACCACAGCACCTGCAGCATTGGCGCCGTGGTCTTCAGCGGCGCGAACCAGTCGCTCGAAGACCTGCTCAAGCAGGCCGACATCGCGATGTACTACGCCAAGTCCGCGGGCGGCAATGCGCTGCGCTTCTTCGAGACGGCGATGCAGACGGCGATCACCGCGCGCGCGACGCTCGAGAGCGAGCTGCATGCGGCCATCCAGGGCGAGCAGTTCGTGCTGCACTACCAGAGCCAGGTCGCGGCCGACGGCCGCATCGTGGGCGCCGAGGTGCTGATTCGCTGGGAGCATCCGGCACGCGGCCTGGTGCAGCCCGGCGGGTTCATCGAACTCGCGGAGGAGACCGGCCTCATCGTGCCGATCGGCATGTGGGTGCTCGAGACCGCCTGCAGGCAGCTCGAGTGCTGGCGCCACGACCCCAAGCGCAGCCACCTGCGGCTCGCGGTGAACGTGAGCGCGCGCCAGTTCCGCACCGACGATTTCGTCGACCGCGTGCGCGACGTGCTGCACCGCACCGGCGCCGACCCGACGCGGCTGGAGCTCGAGCTCACCGAGACCCTGCTGCAGGAGAAGGTGGCCGACACCATCGAGAAGATGCAGGCGCTCGCGGCGCTGGGCGTGCGCTTCTCGATGGACGACTTCGGCACCGGCTATTCGTCGCTCTCGTACATGACGCAGCTGCCGCTCAACCAGATCAAGATCGACAAGTTCTTCGTGCAGAAGGTCGGCGTCGACCCGAAGGTGCAGATGATCATCCAGGCCATCATCGGCATGGCGCGCAACCTCGACCTCGAGATCGTCGCGGAAGGCGTCGAGACCGAGGCGCAGTTCGCGTTCCTTCAGGCTGCGCATGTCGAGATGTTGTGCCAGGGCTACCTGTTCAGCAGGCCGGTGCCGCTCGCGCAGTTCGAAGCGCTGCTTGACGTCGAGATGGCGGGCTGAAGGCCGCCGCCCCAGCTCATCGAAGCCCCGACCATGCCCGCCCGCCGCTTCCACCTGCCCCGGCTCAGCCTGCGCGCGCGCATGTCGGCGGGCGTGGCGGCGTTCGTCTTCCTCACGGCGGTGGGGGTCACCGCGGCGGCGCTGTACCTGGTCAAGCGCAGCATGCAGGCCGCCATCGTCGACGAGGAGTTCGAGCGCATCTCGCAGATCGCCGATGCAGTGGACCAGAAGTTCCGCGCCCGGCGCACTCTGCTGAAGACCTTCGGCGACAGCATCGAGACCCACCGCCTCCAGGGCGCCGCAGGGCTGCAGGATCTCCTCGTGCAGCACAGGGCGCTGAAGGAGGCCTTCGACAACATCGCGATCGCCGACCGCGCGGGGGAGATCGTGGCCAACTTCAACGGTGCGCACCAGATCGGCAAGGCCAACGTGGCCGACCGCGAGTACTTCGAGCGCACCGTGGCGGGCAAGGCCGGCGTGATCTCGAAGCCCTTTCGCAACCGCATCAACGGCCTGCCGCAGATCGCGATGACCGAGCCCGTGCTCGACGCGGCGGGCGAGGTGGCCTTCGTCATCTCGGCCTTCGTCAACCTCAGCGCGACGAACTTCCTCGGCGAGCTCGCGAACGTGCGCTTCGGCGGCAGCGGCTACATGTTCATCACGAGCCTCGACGGCATCGTCATCGACGACCCCGACGAGTCCCGGCTCCTGCAGCATGCGGTGGACGGCGGCGCCGACAGCGAGGCGCTCGGGCGCGCGCTCGCGGGCTTCGAGGGCACCTTCGAGGCGCCCGACCGCGGCGGTACACCCGGGCTCTATGCCTTCAAGCGCATCCGCGAGACCGACTGGGTGCTCGGCGCGATGTATCCGCGCGAGGAGGCGTTCTCTCGCATTGCGCAGGTCGAGCGCTTCGCCTGGCTCGGCACCTTCCTGCTGACGCTGCTGGCCGGCGGTTTCGCGTTCGCCGCCTCGCGCGCGCAGCTTGCGCCTCTCGCGCGGCTGCGCCAGCACATGCAGGTCTCGCGCACCGCCGACGACTACGCGCCGATGAAGGACGCGCCGCCGAAGGACGAGGTCGGCGACCTGTCGCGCACCTTCGACCTGCTGATGCAGGAGCGCCAGGCCTCGCAGCAGAAGCTGGCCGAGAGCGAGCGCTTCCTGCGCGACGTGACCGACCACCTGCCGGCGGTGGTGGCCTACTTCGACCGCGATGACCGCTGCCTGTTCGCCAATGCGGCCGGGCTCGCGATGCGCGGCCGCACGCACGCCGACATCGGCCGCATGACGATGCGCGATGCGCTGCCCGACGCGGTCTACCGCCAGCTCGAGCCGCAGATCGCGAAAGTGCTCCAGGGCACCCCGTCGCGCACCGAGGGCACCTACGAGCGGCGTGGCAGGGAGGGCTTCTTCGAATGCCACCTGGTGCCCGACCTGCGCGACGGCGGCGAACTCGCCGGCTACTACGTGATGACCTTCGACGTCACGCAACGCAAGCTGGCCGAGATGCGCAGCGCCGAAAGCGAGCGGCGCCTGCGCGGCCTCACCGACGGCGTTCCGGCGCTGCTGACCGAAGTCGACCGCGACGAGCGCGTGGTGTTCTGCAACGGCAGGTACCGGACCTGGCTCGGCGTGGAGCCCGACGCGCAGGTGGGCCGCCCCTTGCGCGATGCGCTCGGCGAGGCGCAGTACCTGCAGCGCAAGCCGTTCCTCGTGCGCGCCTTTGCGGGCGAGGTGGTGAGCTTCGAGCAGCCCGCCAGCCTGCTGATCGGCGAGCGCATCCTGCAGACCACCTACCTGCCGCACATGGACGCCGAAGGCGCGGTGGTCGGCCTGTACATCCTGGCCAACGACGTGACCGAACTCAAGCGCCAGCAGATGCAGCTCGACGCACTGGCGCGCGAGGATGCGCTCACGGCGCTGCCGAACCGCCGCTCGTTCGAGGAGCACCTGCGCGATGCCATTGCGCGCTCGCGGCGCTCGGGGCTGCCGGTCTGCCTGCTGTTCCTCGACGTCGACTACTTCAAGACCATCAACGATTCGCTGGGCCATGCAGCCGGCGACGCGGTGCTGAAGGAGTTCGGCCGGCGACTGCGCCAGAGCGTGCGCGAGACCGACATGGCGGCGCGCTATGCGGGCGACGAGTTCGTGATTCTGCTCGAGGCGGTGTCCGATCCGGCCGACGGGCCACTCGTGGCGGGCAAGGTGCTGGCGGCGATGCGGCCGGCGTTCGAGCTGCCGAGCCGAAGCCTGCAGGTCACGACCAGCATCGGCATCGCGGTGTCGGAGCCCGAGGAAGACTTCGTCTCGCTGCTGGCGCGCGCCGACACGGCGCTGTATGTGGCCAAGAAAGAAGGGCGCAACCGCTTCATGCTGGCCGCGCCCCGGTCGCCTTCGCCCGACGGCACCCCACGGTGGCCGCGCCAGGAGTCGACGGGCGCATGAAGCGCGTGGAGAGCGATTTGCGCCTTGTCCTACGCCGAAAGCATCGGTGCCTGCCTAAATTGACGCCACCGTTGCACGATGGCGAGCAGGATGCCTGTCGCCCCGACGCACGGACCCTGGAGGAGAAAGCGCAATGACGGATTTCGGCGGCGGGAGTGCCCCCTTGAGCCAACGCACTCTGACCGACGCCGACTTCCGGCTGATGGTCGATACGGTCGTCGACTATGCCATCGCCGTGCTGGACCCCGGCGGCATCGTCATCAGCTGGAACGACGGCGCCCGCCTGCTTAACGGCTACGAGGCGCCCGAGGTGCTCGGACGCCATTTCTCGCTCATCTACCCGAGCGAGATGCTCGACCAGAATCTGCCCGAGCAAGAA
This sequence comes from Variovorax sp. Soil_C_39, assembly GCF_057656815.1. Classification (NCBI taxonomy): domain Bacteria; kingdom Pseudomonadati; phylum Pseudomonadota; class Betaproteobacteria; order Burkholderiales; family Comamonadaceae; genus Variovorax; species Variovorax sp. Soil_C_39. The sequence continues at coordinate 235,333 of NZ_JBDGJQ010000008.1, read as the reverse complement.
CTCGAGACCGCGCGCGAGGCCGGCCGCGTCGAGCAGGAAGGCTGGCGCCTGCGCAAGGACGGCACGCGCTTCTGGGCCAGCGTCGTCATCACGCGCATGAACGGCAGCAACGGCGAGGTGCGCGGCTTCTCGTTGATCTGCCGCGACCTGAGCGAGCGCCGCCGGCAGGACGAGATGCTGCGCCTGAGCGAGGAGCGCTTTCGGCTGCTGGTGGAGGGCGTGAAGGACTATGCGATCTTCATGCTCGACCCGGGCGGCCACGTCGTGAGCTGGAACCTCGGCGCGCAGAAGAACAAGGGCTACGAGGCCGCGGAGATCATCGGTCAGCATTTCTCCAAGTTCTATCCGCCCGAAGTCGCTGCCACCGGCTGGCCTGAACTCGAATTGCGAAATGCGCTGCGCGACGGCCGCTTCGAGGACGAGGGCTGGCGCGTGCGCAAGGACGGCAGCCGCTTCTGGGCCAGCGTGGTGATCACCGCGCTGCACGACGCGAGCGGCCGGCATCGCGGCTTCGCCAAGGTCACGCGCGACCTGACCGAGCGGCGCCGCGTGACCGCGCTCGAGGATGAAGGGCGGCGCGTCACGAACTTTCTCGCGATGCTCGGGCACGAACTGCGCAACCCGCTCGCGCCGATCTCGAACGCGCTCGAACTGCTCAAGCGTGAGAAGACCGAATCGGCCGTGGTGCTCCACACCCGCGACATCATCGGGCGGCAGCTGCGCCAGATGACCCGCCTCGTCGACGACCTGCTCGACGTGGGGCGCATCACCAGCGGCAAGGTCCATCTCGAGAGCAAGCCGCTCCGGCTGCGCGACGCTGTCGCGCAGGCCATCGAGGCGGTGCGGCCGCTGATCACGAGCAAGTCGCAGACCCTGCATTTCCCCCGCGGCGAGGCCGACCCGTGGATCGCCGGCGACAGCGCGCGCGTGATCCAGATCGTGAGCAACCTGATCCACAACGCGGCCAAGTTCACCCAGAGCGGCGGCAACATCCATGTGTCGCTGACCCAGGCCGGGAGCGATGCCGACATCAGCGTGCGCGACGACGGCCCGGGCATCCAGCCCAAGGACCTGCAGCGCATCTTCGACCTGTTCGTGCAGGGCGAGCAGGACATGGCCCGGTCGCAGGGCGGTCTGGGCCTGGGGCTCAGCCTGGTGCAGCAGCTGGTCACGCTGCACGGCGGGCGCGTCAGCGCGTTCAGCACCGGCCGGGCCGGCGAGGGCAGCGAGTTCGTGGTGCAGTTCCCCGCCACGCCCGCTCCGGCGACCACGCTCGAATCCGAGCCGCGGCCCGTGGGCGAGCAGCGGGTGCTGGTGGTGGACGACAACAAGGACGCCGCGGAGACCATGGCGCTGCTGCTGGAGGCACTGGGCTACCGGTCGAGCATCGCGCACGACGGGCTCAGCGCCATCGAAGCGGTGAAGGCGCAGGACCCCGACGTGGTGCTGCTGGACATCGGCCTGCCCGACCTGAGCGGCCATGAAGTGGCGCGGCGGCTGCGCGCCGAGCTGGTCAATCCGCCGGCGCTGATCGCGATCACCGGCTATGGGCAGGCGAGCGACCGCGACACCAGCCTCGAGGTGGGCTTCAAGGCCCACATGACGAAGCCGGTCGACGTCGACCGGCTTTCGGCGCTGCTCGAGCGCCTGCTGGCGCCCAAGGCAGGCGGCGCGGGCGGGTAGCCGGGCTCAGCCCGGGTGCGGCGGCTCGACCGGCAGTGCGCGCTTGTGTGCGCTCTTGCGGTGCGTGGTCAGGATGATGTCGCGCGCCGCGGCCGCCACGGGCTTGCCTTCGAGGAAATCGTCGATCTGCTCGTAGCTGACGCCGAAAGCGTCTTCGTCGGGCTTCTGCGGCACCAGCGATTCCAGGTCGGCCGTGGGCACCTTGAAGACCAGTTCCTGCGGCGCACCGAGCTGCTGCGCGAGCGCGCGCACGCGGCGCTTGTTGAGCCCGCTGAGCGGCGTCACGTCGGCCGCGCCGTCGCCGAACTTGGTGAAGAAGCCCATCAGCGCCTCGGCCGCGTGGTCGGTGCCGACGACGATGCCGTCGTGCGCGCCGGCCACCGCGAACTGCGCGATCATGCGCTGGCGCGCCTTGATGTTGCCGAGCACGAAGTCCTCGTGCCCGGGGTCGCGGAACCCGAGCTCGCCGGCCTTCACCGCCGCGAGCATGGCGTCGGCCGCGGGCCGGATGTCGACCGTGAGCGTGCGGTCGGGCGCGATCACCGCGAGCGAGCGCTGCGCCTCGGCTTCGTCCTTCTGCACGCCGTAGGGCAGGCGCATCGCGATGAACGTGGCCGCATGGCCCTCGGTGCGCAGGCGCTCGACCGCGCGCTGTGCGAGGCAGCCCGCGACCAGCGAATCGACGCCGCCGCTGATGCCGAGCACCAGCGCCTTCAGGCCCGTGCCGCGCAGGTAGTCGGCCAGAAACGTCACGCGCCGCTCGACTTCGGCCGCGGCATCGAACACCGGCGCCACGTTCAGCGCCGCGATGATCTCGCGCTGCCTGGCGTCCACGGCAGCAAGTTCGCCATCACTCATGATCTGCTCCTTCGTCTGTGTGCAAGCGATTAGAAATCCACCAGGCTCAGGCCGATGCTCAGCACGGTGCGCCGGCGGTTGTAGTCCACCAGCGTATCGCCGTAGCCGTGGAACAGCTGCGTGTGGAAGCGCAGGTTGCTCTTGGTCGGGTCGCCGATGGCCTTGAGCCATTCGAGCCGCACCGAGCCGCGGCCGCTGTCGCGCAGGTTGTGGCGCACGGTGATGCCGAGCGTGTTGTCGCGGTCGAGGTTCCAGCGGCCCGTGACCTCGGCGCGGCCGATGTAGCTCGAGATGTCGGGGTTGTCGTCCTTCTCGGCACCCTCGGAGAGACGCTGCCAGATGCGTCCCGTGATGTTGAAGCGGTCGCCGAGCTCGGCGCCGCCCATCAGGTAGACGCGGTTCCAGCTGCGCGACAGCGGCAGGCTCTGGCCGTTCGACTGGTGCACCAGGCCCACGCCCGCATAGCGCCAGCGCCAGCCGCCGGGCAAGGCGAAGTCGAGCGGGTACACGTACATCAGCTCGGGTTCGTGGTCGGTGGTGCGGAACGGGCGCGAGAGCTCGCCGTTGAAGAGCTGCCAGGTCGACTGCTGCGAGTAGGCGAACCACAGCGAGTCCTTCCGGGCCGGGTCGTTCTGCGTGAGCAGGCCCTGCGCGAGCTTGGTGCGCACCGACAGGCCGATGCGCATCTCGTGGGCCTGGTAGGCCACGGGCGTGCCGGTGTGGCCTTCGGACGGCGAGGTGGGCACGTCGGGCTTGCTGGTGGCGGCCGAGGCGGACACGTTGAGCGGGCGGTAGCCGCGGAACACGAAGGTGCCGCAATCGCTGCCGGTCTCGAGCTCCCAGAAGCGCGACAGGATCGAGTACTGGCGGTCGCGGCAGCCCTCGCTGGTGGCGACCGAGACCACGCGCGTCGCCGGCATCGAGGCATCCACCGGGGTTCCCGGCTGGGTGCTGGCCAGCACCGGCGGTGCCACCGGCACCGACACCGCCGGCAGCGTCTGCTGCTGCGCCCAGCGGTCGAAGCAGGCCAGGCGCGCCTCGTTGTTGGTGCCGAGCGCGGTGCACTGCTGCCAGGTCAGCTGCGCATCGGCGAGCGGGCTCGCCGGCTTGTCGACGGCCTGCGCGCCGGCAAGCGTTGCCGCGAAGAGGCCGGGCACCAGCAGCAGGCCGGCGGTGAAGGGGGGGCGGTGGCGATGGGGGAGGGGTTTCATTTTTTCTCTGCGGTCCGTTCCGTCTTGGTGAGCGTGAAGGGATGGGTGCTGTCGTCGTCGGCGTTGCGCCATGTGCCGGTGAACTCGCGGCCGCACGAGGCTGGCCGGAGCGTGCCCGACCAGACGCCCGTGATGCGGCGGCCGTCGCGCGATTCGTCGATCGCGAGCGTGCCTTCGTCGTCGACGTCGCCCGCGAGCTGGGCCACCGAGGCGTCGGCGCGCGTGACGGTGCCGCGCACGCCGGCGTATTCGGGATGGCGGTCGAGCCGCACCGAGGCCGTGCCGGCCTGGCCGTCGAAGCGGGCCTGCCAATCGCCGTAGAGGGCGTCGACCGGCAGTTCGCGCGCGGTCGCGGGGCAGCCGGGCGGCGCTCCTGGCGCGGCGCAGCCCGCTGCGAGTGCGGCCGCGGCCAGCAGCGCAAGCATCCGCTGCGGCTTCATGGCGCGGCGGCAGCGGCCGCGGCGGCCGCTGCGCTGTCCTGGGCCTTGCGCGCGAACTCGGCGCGCAGTGCCTTGAGCTTCTCGCGCGGGTCCTCGCGCGTGGTGGCCTTGTCCAGGCCCATCTCGGCGATGAAGCGGCTCGGCACGCAGGGCACCATCTCGCGGCCTTGCTTGCGCTTCTTGGTCCAGCTTACCGCCAGGCTGCGCTGCGCGCGCGTGATGCCCACGTACATGAGGCGGCGCTCTTCCTGCAGCCGCTGCAGTGTCTCGTCGCTGACCTTCAGCTGGCGGCCGTTGTCGTCCTCGAGCTTGAACGGCAGCAGCCCCTCGGTCACGCCGATCAGCATCACGTGCGGCCATTCGAGGCCCTTGGAGGCGTGCAGCGTCGAGAGCGTGACCACGTTCTGGTCCTGCTCGCGCTCGCTGATGGTCGACAGCAGCGAGATGGTCTGCGCCACCTCGAGCAGGCTCTTGCGCTCGGTCTCGATGTTGCTGTCGGCGCCCGAGGTGTCGTCGATCGTGCCGCCCGCACGCAGCGACATCCAGTCGACGAACTCCATCACGTTGGTCCAGCGCGCGGCCGCGGCCTGCTCGCTGTCTTCGCCGTCGTAGAGGTGCTGCTCGTAGCCGATCTCCTTGAGCCACTCGAGCATGAAGGTGCGCGAGTCCTCGGCGCCCATGGTGCGGCGCGCGCGGTATTCGAGGTCGTTGATGTAGCGGCCGAACTCGTGCAGGCCATCGAGCGCGCGCTTGGGCACCACGCTCGGCAGCGACGGGCTGAACAGCGCCGCGAACAGGCTCAGCTTGTACTGGCTCGCGAATGTGCCCAGGCTCGCGAGCGTGGTGTGGCCGATGCCGCGCTTGGGCGTGGTGATGGCGCGCAGGAACGCCGGGTCGTCGTCGTTGTTGACCCAGAGGCGGAACCAGCCGCAGAGGTCCTTGATCTCGGCGCGGTCGAAGAAGCTCTGGCCGCCCGAGACCTTGTAGGGGATCTGCGCGCGGCGCAGCGCCTGTTCGAGCACGCGTGCCTGGTGGTTGGCGCGGTAGAGGATCGCGAAGTCGCGGAACTCCTTGTACTGCTTGCCCTGCGTGGTCGCATCGCCCGCGCGCAGGCTCACGATGCGTGCCACCGCGCGCTCGGCCTCGTGCGCCTCGGAGTCGGCATCGACGATGCGCACCGGCTCGCCTTCGCCGAGCTCGGAGAACAGCGTCTTCGGGAACAGCTTCGGGTTCGGGCCGATCACGTTGTTGGCCGCGCGTAGGATCGCGCTGGTCGAGCGGTAGTTCTGTTCGAGCTTGATGACCTTGAGCGTCGGGTAGTCGACCGGCAGCCGGCGCAGGTTGTCGAGCGTGGCACCGCGCCAGCCGTAGATCGACTGGTCGTCGTCGCCCACCGCGGTGAAGCGGCCGCGCTCGCCGGCCAGCGCCTTGAGCACTTCGTACTGCGTGGCGTTGGTGTCCTGGTATTCGTCCACCAGGATGTGGCCCAGCGCGGCCTGCCACTTGGCGCGCACTTCATCGAAGTCGCGCAGGAGCTTGAGCGGCATGCCGATCAGGTCGTCGAAGTCGACGCTCTGGTAGGCCGTGAGCCGCTCTTCGTAGCGCCCCATGATGCGCGCGGTGATGCGCTCGTTGTCGTCGGCCGCGGCGGCCTCGGCCTGGGCCGCGGTCAGGCCCATGTTCTTCCACTTGCTGATGGTCCATTGCCAGATGCGTGCGGTGGCCGCATCGGTGGTGCCGCCCGCATCCTTGAGGATCTTCGTCACGTCGTCGCTGTCGAGGATGCTGAACGCCGGCTTCAGCCCGAGCACGGCGCCGTCTTCGCGCATCATGCGCACGCCGAGCGCGTGGAAGGTGCAGATCACCACCTTCCGCGCGTCGCGCCCGATCAGCTCCTTGGCGCGCTCGCGCATTTCGCTCGCAGCCTTGTTCGTGAAGGTGATGGCCGCGATGCGCTTGGGTTCGAGCCCGGCCTGGATCAGCCGCCCGATCTTGTGCGTGATCACGCGCGTCTTGCCCGAGCCCGCCCCCGCCAGCACGAGGCAGGGGCCGTGCATGTAGTTGACAGCTTCTTGTTGGGCGAGGTTGAGACCGGAGGACATGGAGCGTGGGAACCGACGAAAGGCCGCAACGGGAATGGCGGCGCGAAAGCGGGCAATGATACGGGCCGGCGCCATCCGCCACAGCGTCCGGAGTTCACCATGCGGGACGCGGCGACAATCGCCTCCGTGCTGCAGATCTTTCTCGTTACCTTTCCTTTCTTCGCCCTGATCGCGGCAGGCTATGGCGCTGCCCGAGCAAGAATCCTGCCGCTCGACGCGATTCCAGGCCTCAACACCTTCGTGCTGTATTTCGCACTGCCGTGCATGCTGCTGCGCTTCGGCGCGGACACGCCGATCGGGCAATTGCTCGACGGCAGTGTGGCACTGGTCTGGGGCGTGAGCGCGCTGGCGGTGGTGGCCGGCGTGGTGCTCTTCACGCGCAACACCCGCATCGGCTGGAACGACGCCTCCTTCGGCGCGCTGGTCGCGGCCTTTCCCAACACCGGCTTCATGGGCGTGCCACTGCTGATGGCGCTGCTCGGCGCCCAGGCCGCGGGCCCGATGATCATCACCATCGCCTTCGACCTGGTCGTGACCTCGTCGCTGTGCATCGCGCTCTCGCGCCTGGACGGCGCCGGTGCCGGGCACCACGGGCCCCGGCAGGCGGCGCGGCAGGCGCTGCGCGGGGTGCTGGTCAATCCGATGCCATGGTCGATCCTGCTCGGCGTGCTGCTGTCGGCCGCGGAGTGGCGCCTGCCGGGGCCGGTCGACCGCACCGTGGCCATGCTGGCGGATGCGGCGTCGCCGGTGGCGCTCTTCACCATCGGCGCGGTGCTGGCGCGCTCGGCGCTGCTGGCGCGCGAGCATGGCGCGAGCGCGGCCGTGGCGGCGGCCATGGGCACGCGGTCCGCGCCGCGGGCCGAGGCGCCGCTGGCCGACGTGGCGCCGGTGGTGCTGGTCAAGCTGATCGTGCACCCGGTGCTGGTCTGGCTGGTCGCGCAGGGCGCCGTCGCGCTCGGGTTGCCGCTCTCGCAGCCGGCGCTGATGGTGATCGTGCTCGTGGCGGCGCTGCCGAGCGCGAGCAACGTGTCGATGCTGGCCGAGCGCTTCGGCGCCGACAACGGCCGCATCGCGCGGATCATTCTCTGGACGACGGTCGCCACCTTCTTCAGCTTTCCGCTCGCGGTGAGCCTGCTGCGCTGAGCCGCCCCGCGCCGCCGCGTCGGCCATTCGGCCGGGCTGTTGTTACCACTTCGGATGAATACTTGAGTTTGCTAATGTGCTGATAGAGTGGTGGCGAATCAATGGATGAATGGGTAGCAACATGGCCGTACTTGTTCGAATCCTGCTTTGGCTGGCCTGGGCCGGCGCTGCCGGATGGGCGTGGCATGCCGGGGTGCTCGGCGCCGGCACCGCGCTGGCGCTGGGCGCTTTGAGCCTGGTGGTGTTCGCCTGGCCGGGCAGCATCGTTCGGCGCCGCGGCGGCGGCGAACTGCGCTACGTCGACATGGGAAAGCACTAGCGGACGCTCAGATGCTGTGCGGATCGACGTCCACCAGCCAGCGGATCACGCCCTTGCCCTGCGGCGTGCGTCTGAGCGCATGCAGCAGCGGCTGCCATTGCGCGAGCAGGCGCTGCAGCGCGGCGCGTGACGGGCTCTCGATCAGCATCTGCGCCCTTTCCACATTGGCGACGCGCTGTATCGCGAGCGGCACTGCGGGGTAGCGCACCACGCGGTCGGCGCCCTCTAGCGCCTCGGCGGCTTCGCTCGCGGCATTCAGGAAGGCCTGCGCGGCTTCCTGCGTGCGCGCGTCGGCGCGCAGCAGCGCCTGGAAGGCGAATGGCGGCATGGCGGCGGCGGCGCGCTCCTCGAGCTGCTGCGCCGCGAAGGCCGCGTAGTCGTGCCGGCGCAGCGCGGCAAAAAGCGGATGCTGCGCATGGTGCGTCTGGATCCACATCTCGGCCGTGCTGCCCTGCGCTGCAAGGTAGGCGGCGTCGCGGCCGGCGCGTCCCGCCGACTGCATCAGCAGGCTGAACAGCCGCTCGGGCGCGCGGAAGTCGCTCGAGAACAGCGCGCCATCGGGGTTCACGGCTGCCACCAGCGTGATGCGCCGGAAGTCGTGCCCCTTGGCGATCATCTGCGTGCCGACCAGCACGTCGACCTCGCCCGCATGCACGGCCGCGAGCTGCGATTCGAGCGCGCCCTGCTTGCGCGTGCTGTCGGCGTCGATGCGCGCGATGCGGACAGGGCTGCCGTCGGGCCGCCGCACCGCGGCGAACAGTTCGGCCAGGTGCTCCTCGAGCCGCTCGGTGCCGCGTCCGACCGGCGCGATGTCGGGATTGCCGCAGGACGGGCAGGCGTGCGGCACGCGTTCGGTGAAGCCGCAATGGTGGCAGCGCAGCGTGCGGTCGATCTTGTGGAACACGCGGTAGGCGCTGCAGTGCGGGCATTCGCTCTTCCAGCCGCAGTCCGCGCAGGCCAGCACCGGCGCATAGCCGCGCCGGTTGAGGAACACCATGCTCTGCTCGCCGCGCGCAATGCGCTGGCCGATGGCGTCGAGCAGCGCGGCCGAGAGCACGGTCTTCGGTGGCTGCAGGTTCATGTCGACCAGCCGCACCGCGGGCAGCTCGCCGGTGCCGATGCGCGACGGCATCGCCAGCCGCACATAGCGCCCGCCCGGGTCGTCGGCCGCGGCGGGGCGGCTCTGGTGCCAGCTCTCGAGCGAGGGCGTGGCCGAGCCGAGGATCACCTTCGCGCCCTCGCGCTGCCCGCGCCATACGGCGAGGTCGCGCGCCGAGTAGCGCGCGCCTTCCTGCTGCTTGTAGCTCGGGTCGTGCTCCTCGTCGACGACGATGAGCTTCAGGCCGGGCATCGACGCGAACACCGCCATGCGCGTGCCGAGCACGATGCGCGCGGCCCCGCCGTGCGCCGCGAGCCAGCTCGCGAGCCGCTGCGGATGCGTCATGCCGCTGTGCATCGACACCACCGCTTCGTCGCCGAAGCGGGCCTTGAAGCGGGCCTCGAGCTGAGGCGTGAGGTTGATCTCGGGCACCATCACCAGCGCCTGCGCGGCGGGGTCGGCCGCCAGCAGGTCGGCCACGCAGCGCAGGTAGACCTCGGTCTTGCCGCTGCCGGTGCTGCCGACCAGCAGGAAGGTGCCGCTGCCTTCCGCGAGGCGGGCCAGCGCCGTCGCCTGCTCGGCGCTCAGCGCGACCGGGTGGGCGGATTCGGCCGTGCTGGCCACCGGGCCGGCCGCGCTCCGGCGCTTGAGCCGGCGGGCCAGCTGCGTGGTGCTCAGGTCGCGCAACTGCGGCGGCAGCGCCGCCAGTGCGATTTCGCCGATCGAGCGCTGGTAGTAGCGCGCCGCGAAGCCGACCAGGTCGCGCCAGGCATCGCCGAGCGGCGCCAGCCCGTCGAGCGCCGCGCCGACGGACTTGAGCGCCATGCCGCTGTCGCCGTCGCGCGCGGCGGCCGCCTCCCAGACCACGCCGAGCACTTCGCGCCGGCCGAGCGGCACCCGGACCAGCGTGCCGGGCACGAGCGGCGCGGCGCTGGTGTAGCTCAGCACATCGCCGAGCGCGCTGTGCGCCGGCGTCTGCACTGCGATGCCGACCTGCCACTGCAGCGGCCCGTCCGCCGTGGCCGTCGTCATCGTCGAATCCCGCTCCGGGGGTGGGCTGGCGTTGGAGATAGGCCGTTCTCTCTGCGTAAGTTTGTTAAGGCTACTTGGAGCAATGCTGCTTAAGTGATTGATTTTCCAGTGCTTTGGCAGTCATCCAGAGTTTCTGTGGATAACTTTGTTGACAACCGGGCTCAACACGTCGCCGAGCCTTGCAGATCAAGGCTCCGGCTGGAATGCCCGTAAAAAAAGCAAAACTCGAAACCTATATGAATCAACCACTTAGACGCACTATCCGCTGGAGGCAAAGTAGAAGCCGGCCCAAAAAATCTTGCGCAGTGCAACACGCGTTTTGTGCATAAGTCAGGTCCGCCGGCCGCTTTTTTTGCTTGACAAACAGCGTCGGGCGGGCTTTTCGGGCGGTTCCGCGCGGCCCCTCGGCATCGCCTGGGAGCGCGTGGTTCCGGGATTGTTACTTGCGCAGGGCGCGCGACTGGCTGTGGACCGCCTGCACCAGCGCGGACACATGCTCGGGCGGCGTGAACTGGCTGATGCCGTGGCCCAGGTTGAAGATGTGCGTCGGGCCCGGCTGCCGGCGGTCGGCGTGCGGTTGGCCGAAGGCCTGCAGCACCTTGGCCACCTCGGCCTCGATCTGGGCGGGCGGCGCGAAGAGCACGTTGGGGTCGATGTTGCCCTGCAGGGCCTTGGCCTTGCCGTCGTTGCCCTCGCCGACCTGCCGGCGCGCGGCCGAGAGGTTGACGGTCCAGTCGACGCCGAGCACTTCGCAGTCGAGCGCGCGCATGGCGTCGAGCCAGAGCCCGCCGCCCTTGGTGAAGACGATGCGCGGGACGGGCTGGCCGTCGGCGCCGTTGCGCTTCAGCCCGGCGAGCACGCGCGCGGTGTAGGCCAGGCTGAACTCCTGGAACGCGCCGTCGGCGAGCACGCCGCCCCAGCTGTCGAAGACCATCACGGCCTGGGCGCCGGCGTCGATCTGGGCATTGAGGTAGGCGGCCACGGCGTCGGCGTTGACCGCGAGCACGCGGTGCATCAGGTCGGGCCGCCCGTAGAGCATGCTCTTCACGAGCCGGTAGTCGCTCGAGCCCGCGCCCTCGACCATGTAGCAGGCGAGCGTCCAGGGGCTGCCCGAGAAGCCGATCAGCGGCACGCGGCCGTCGAGCGCCTTGCGGATCGAGGCCACGGCATCGAACACGTAGCGCAGCTTCTGCAGGTCGGGCACCTCGAGCGCCGCCACGGCGGCTTCGTCGCGCACGGGGCGCGCGAAGCGCGGGCCTTCGCCCGCCTCGAACGACAGGCCGAGGCCCATCGCGTCGGGCACGGTGAGGATGTCCGAAAAAAGGATGGCGGCGTCGAGCGGATAGCGCGCGAGCGGCTGCAGCGTGACCTCGGTGGCGTAGTCGACGTTGGTCGCCAGCCCCATGAAGCTGCCGGCCTTCGCGCGGGTGGCGACGTATTCGGGCAGATAGCGCCCGGCCTGGCGCATGAGCCAGATGGGCGTGTGGTCGGTGGCCTGGCGCCAGCAGGCTCGCAGGAAAGTATCGTTTTGCAATGGGGCGAAAGGCATGCCCCGATTGTCGCAGGGGCGGCAGGCCCGGCCCGCCCGGGGCGGATCAGGTCTTGTACTTCACGGAGCAGCCGTAGGGCCGCGTCGAGGCGGTCGAGATCGGCTTGCCGCCGAAGACCTCGCCGAGCGCCTGGTTCACATAGTTCGTGGCGGTCTTGATGTCGTCGGGCCGTGCCGACGCGATGCTGTCGATGCCGCCCGCATACACCAGCATGCCCTTGGGATCGATGATGAAGATGTGCGGCGTGGTGCGCGCACCGTAGGCCTGGCCGATCACGCCGTCCTCGTCCATCAGCACCGCGGTCGGCGCGGCCTTCTGCGACTTCATCCAGGCGTCGAGCGCCGCGGGCTGCAGGTAGTCGCTGGCGGCGCGCTCGGTGGAATTCACGGCCAGCCAGACCACGCCCTGGTCGGTGGCGGACTTCTGGGTGGCGGGCATGTTGCCGCTGCCGTAGTGCTTGCGCACGAAGGGGCAGCCCGGGTTGGTCCATTCGAGCACGACGAACTTGCCCGCGAAGTCCGACAGCTTGTGTTTGTTGCCGGTGGTGTCGACGGCCACGAAGTCGGGCGCCTGCTGGCCCACGGCGGGCGCGGCGAAGGCGTGGTTGCCCATCAGGAAGGTGGCGCCCAGCGCAACCGCGGCGGCCACGACGGCGCGCCGCGAAGCGCGGCTCAATGCGGCACGGGCCTGGCGCGCGGCGCGCAGGGAGCGAGAGTCGGACGATGGCGAAGGGGACATGGCCAGCTTGAACTCCATTTGAAAAAACGAAACGACGGCGACAGCTTAGAGCGCTTTGCTCATGTGCATGTGACAACCCATGTCAGTGGCGCCCGGCCGCCCGAAGGCACTGACGCGCCCCCTCGGGGGGCAGCGGACCGCGCGAAGCGGGGGAGCGTGGGGGCGTTTCATCATGCATCGGGTCATCAAAGTGCGGCCAGTGCGGCGCGCACTTCGTCCTTGCCGAGGATCTCGGTCAGGATGACCGGCGGCCTGCCCGGCGCCTGCAACACGTAGAGCGGCACGCCGCTGCGCCCGAGCGCGGTCAGCGCGGCCGTGATGGCGGGGTCGCGGCGCGTCCAGTCGGCGCGCAGCATCGCCACGTTGCGGCGGTCGAAGTCGGCCAGCACCTCGGTATCTGCGAGCGTGGTCTTCTTGTTGTACTGGCAGGTCACGCACCATGCGGCAGTGAAGTCGATGAACACCGGCTGGCCCGCCCCGTTGAGCGCCGCCACGCGATCGGCCGACCACGGCTGCCAGCGCTGGCCCTCGCCGGCCGACGCCAACTGCTTCGCGGGCTCCACCGTCTGCAGCACGTTGGGTCCGATCGCCGCGGCGAGTGCGGCCGTCAGGGCGACGAGCACCGTGGCGATCACCATCCGAGTGCGGCCGCGCAGCGTGAGCGCCCAGACGACCGCTGCCAGGCACACCAGCAGCGCGAGCAGCGTGCCGGCGCCGTCGATGCCGCTTTGCTGCCCCAGCACCCAGACCAGCCAGGCCACGGTGGCGAACATCGGAAACGCGAGCAGCCGGCGCAGCGTGTCCATCCAGGGGCCGGGCGCCGGCAGCAGCCGCGCCACGGCCGGCACGAAACCCGCCACCAGGTACGGCAGCGCCAGGCCCAGGCCCAGCACCGCGAACAGCAGCAGCGCCTGCGCCGCCGGCAGGCCGATCGCAAAGCCGAGCGAGGCCCCCATGAAGGGCGCGGTGCACGGCGAAGCGACCACCACGGCCAGCACGCCCGAGAGAAAGTCGTTCATGACCGGGTGCCTGGCCTGGGCCGTGCACAGCGACGACGGCGCGACATGGCCGAACTCGAACACGCCCGCGAGGTTGAGCCCGAGCAGCGTGAACAGCGCGGCCAGCGCCGCCACCACGGCCGGCGACTGCAGCTGGAAGCCCCAGCCGAGCTGGGCGCCCGCGGCGCGCAGCGCCAGCATCGCGCCGCCGAGCGCCAGGAACGAGAGCATCACGCCCGCGGTGTAGGCCAGGCCCGCGGTGCGGTGCGCGCTGCGGTTGCCGGCCTGCCGCGTGAAGCCCAGCACCTTGATGGCCAGGATCGGGAACACGCAGGGCATGAGGTTCAGCAGCAGGCCGCCGAGCAGCGCGCCGAGCAGCGCGACCGCGAACGTGGCGGCGGGCTGCGGCGCCGGGCCGGTCGGTGCCGCGACCGTACTGCTGCGGGATGCCGCGTCGGCCGCGTTGGCGGCGAGCGCGGCCTGAAGCGCCGGCGAAACCTCGGCGCGCGGCGCGACCGCCGCAGGCCAACTGCCGCTGACGGGGGCCTCGGTGCGCCAGGCGACGGGCTGGCCCGCCGTGCGGTCGGACTCGGCGAGCGCCACCACCAGCGGCAGCGTCGAGGGGCTTGCGCTGCGCTGCTCGGCGAGCGGCACGGTCGCGGTCCAGCTGCCATCGTCCTGCCAGCGCTGGGTCCAGTCCTTGCCCTCGACCGCGGCGGTGTGGATCAGCTCGGGCGTCTCGGGAAAGAACGCCAGCGTCTTGCCCCGCACCGCGGCGGGCAGGCCTTCGAGGCGCACTTGCAGGCTGTTGCCGCGGACCTCGACGGCACCCTGTTGGGCCAGAGGCCGCGGCTCGGCGGCGCGGGCGGCATCGAACGCGGGCTTGTTCAGCGCGGTCGAGCCGCGCAGCGGCAGCGCCACGCTGAACTCGCCTTCCTCGGGAATGCACTCCTTGCGGCAGACCAGCCAGCTGGCCTTGAGCCGGATGTCCATGGCCTGCGCCTGGCTGCCGAAGGCCAGCGGCGGCTGGAAGGTGCTGGCCACCTCGAGCGGCACCGGCAGCAACACCGTGCCTTCGTAGCCGTAGTTGGCCAGCGTGCCGATCGGGATCTTGCGCGGCACCGGCCAGGCGATGTCACCGGCCGAGACGCCGGCCGGCAAGGTCCAGTTCAGTTCGGTGGGCAGGCCCGAATCGCCGGCGTTCTTCCAGTAGGTGTGCCACTCGGGCTGGTGCGTGATCTGCAGCCCGACCCAGACCGGCGCGCCGGGCGACACGCCGTCGGGCGCATGCGCGACCAGTTCGGCACGCACGTGCGGGGTGGTGACGACGGGGCCGGGGTTGGATGCCAGCTGCGCCGCGGCCGGCAGCCAGGCTGCGGCTGCCGCGATCAGGAATGCAGCGGAACGGAAGAAACGGGGAAGGATCATGCCGTCAGTCGGAGCGGGCCGGGGGTGCGAAGTTCCGGAGACCGGCGCCGGGTGGCGGTTTCAGCGTCATGCGGCCCAGCCCAGCACCACGCGGCGGCTGTTGGCGCTCTTCTTCTCGATCTTGGTCACCACCACCGCGCCGATCTCGGCGGTGTTTGCCACGTGCGTGCCGCCGCAGGGCTGGAAATCGATCTGCGCCTCGGCCTCTCCGCCGATGCGGATGGTGCGCACCGTGCCGGTGCCGCGCGGCGGCTGCACGCTCATGCTCTTGACCAGCGCCGGGTTGGCGTCGAGTTCGGCGTCGGTGATGGCCCCCACGGCGAGCGGATGCGCCGCGGCCACGAGCCGTGCGAGGCCGGCGGTCAGCGCTTCCTTGTCGAGCGGGTCGGTCATGTGGAAGTCGATGCGCGCGTAGTCGGGCGTGATCGAGCAGCCGTTCACCGGCACCGGCACGAGGTGGCAGAGCAGGTGGCTCGCTGTGTGGAAGCGCATCAGCCGGTGGCGGCGCGCCCAGTCGAGGCGGGCGGTCACCGTGTCGCCGGGCTTCAGCGCGGCCAGCAGGCCGGCCTGTTCCGGCGCGGGCACGTGGACGATCTCGCGCGTGGGCTGGCCCTCCGCGTCCTTGCCCTTGCGGGTGTCGGCGATCGCGAGTTCGCGGCCGTCGGCCAGCACCAGCACGCCGGCGTCGCCAGCCTGCCCGCCGCCCAGGGGGTAGAACACGGTGCGGTCGAGCACGATGCCGGCCTCGTCGATGCGCAGGATGCGGGCGTCGCAGGCGCGCAGGTAGGCGTCGGCGCGGAACAGGTCGTCGGTCATGCGGCCGATGGTAGCGGCGATGCGCGCATGGGGTGCGCCCACGCCAGAAAGCGCCCACGGCCGACAGCCGGCGGCGAAGTCGTCCGCATGATCGGGCGGCATGCGGCCATGGTGCCGAGACAACCGAGGATCGCGTATGCGCATGACGAAAAAGCTACCGAAGAACATCGCCCTCGCCCCCGCCTGCGTGGCTTCGCTGGCCGCGGTGCTGGCACTGGCCGGCTGCGGCGAGGCCGCCAAGCTGCCGCCCGAAGCCACCGTCGGCGCGCAGCCGAAGCTGGCGGAGCCCAACAAGACGCTGATTCCCACCGTCAACGTGGCCGAGGCGATCGGCTGGACCGACACCGCCGCCCCCAAGCCCGCCGCCGGCCTGCGTGTCGCCGCGTTCGCGCGCGGGCTCGAGCATCCGCGCTGGGTCTACACGCTGCCCAACGGCGACGTACTGGTGGCCGAAAGCAACAAGCCGCCCAAGCCCGAAGGCAGCGATGCCGGGGGCCCGATGGACAAAATCCGCAAGTGGGTGATGGGAAAGGTCATGGGCCGCGCGGGCGCCAACGTGCCGAGCCCGAACCGCATCACGCTGCTGCGCGATGCCGACGGCGACGGCGCGGCCGAGGTGCGGCAGGTGTTCTTGTCGAACCTCAAGTCGCCCTTCGGCATGGCGCTGGTGGGCAGTGAACTCTTCATCGCCAATGCCGACGCGCTCGTGAAGGTGCCCTACACCGAGGGCCAGACCGCCGCCGGCGGCACGCCCACCGAGGTGACGCCGCTGCCCGCGGGCATCAACCACCACTGGACCAAGAACGTGATCGCCAACGGCGAGGGCACCAAGCTCTACGTCACGGTCGGCTCGAACAGCAACATCGGCGAGAACGGGCTGGACGCCGAAGAGGGCCGCGCGGCGATCTGGGAGGTCGATGCGAAGACGGGCGAGAAGCGGCTCTTCGCGACCGGCCTGCGCAACCCCAACGGGCTGGCGTGGGAGCCTTCGACGAAGGCGCTTTGGACCGTGGTCAACGAGCGCGACGAGATCGGCAGCGACCTCGTGCCCGACTACCTGACCTCGGTGAAGGACGGCGCCTTCTACGGCTGGCCGTGGAGCTACTTCGGCGCCAACGTCGACGTGCGCGTCGAGCCGCCGAACCCCGAGATGGTCGCCAAGGCCATCGTGCCCGACTATGCGCTCGGCTCGCACGTGGCCCCGCTCGGGTTGGTGTTCTCCGACGCGCGCGGCATGCCGCCTGCGTTCGCGAGCGGCGCCTTCATCGGCGAGCACGGCTCCTGGAACCGCCAGCCGAAGTCGGGCTACAAGGTGGTGTTCGTGCCCTTCGCCGACGGCAAGCCGAGCGGGCCGCCGGTCGACGTGCTCACGGGCTTTCTGTCGGCCGACGAGAAGGCGCAGGGCCGGCCCGTGGGCGTGGCGCTCGACAAGGGCGGCGCGCTGCTGGTGGCCGACGACGTGGGCAACACGGTGTGGCGCGTGTCGCGCGGCAACTAGCGCTGGCGGCGTGCCGATGACAGGCGCGGCACCAGCTGCGCCTCGGGCCCCTCGACCCGGCGCCGGCCGGTGTCGCCGCGCAGGTGGTCGAACAGCAGCGCGATGGCCTGCTGCGCCACCTGGTCCAGGTGCAGGTCCACGGCCGTGAGCGGCGGCACGCAGGTGCGCGCGCGCAGGCCGTCGTAGCGCGTGACGACCATCACGTCGTCGGGAATGCGCCGGCCGGACGCCAGCACCGCCTCGACCGTGCCCGTGGCGAAGGCGTCCACCGGCACGCAGAAGGCATCGATGTCGGGATCGGCCGCGAGCAGCGCCAGCGCGGCCTCGCGGCCGCCGTTCTCGCCTTCGGCCTCGTCGACCAGCGACAGCAGCGGCACCTGCCCCTGCGCGGCGGCGAACGCCAGGTACGCCGCGCGGCCCTCGAGGTACGAGTTGCGCTGCGCCGAACCCAGGATCATCGCGACCTTGCGTGCGCCCTGCGCGTGCAGGTGGTCGAGCAGCAGCGCCGTGGTGCGGCCCGAATGGATGTCGACGTAGGGCGGCAATGCCGGCGCGCTGTCGTCCTCGGCATCGCCGGCGGCCGGCTTGCCGATGGCCACCACCGGCAGGCCACGCCGCTGCAGGTAAGCCAGGTTCGGGTCGCCCGCCGAGGGCTCGATGACCAGTGCGCCGTCCACATCGAGCAGCTCCATCGGCACGCGCCCGTTCTCCATCGGCGGCGCCAGCACCAGCGCCAGCCGGCGGTCGAGTGCCTCGGCCGCCGCGACGGCCGCCACCTCCATCAAAAAGCCGAGCCGCGACGGCCCGCCCGCCACCGCGAACGGCATCGACGACAGCAGCACGATCATGTGCGCCTCGCCGGTGCGCAGCCGCTGCGCATTGCGGTTGGGCCGGTAGCCGAGCTTCAGCGCCGCCTGCTCGACGCGCGCCCGCGTTTCCGCGTCGACCTGGCCGCGCGCATTGAGCGCGTGCGAAACGGTCGTCGGCGACACGCCCGCTTCGCGCGCCACGTCCTTGATGTTGGCGCGCGGCGATGGATGGGTATTCATCCCGTTGACCTTTTCAAAAAGCGGTGATTCAATTCCCAAATCGTTTTGGGGCGCGTTGCCACCGGAATGTACTTCACCCGCTTCGGCGGCTTTTTTTGCCAGTGTGCCCAAATCGATTTGGGCGCGGTCCAGGTTCAAGGATTCCGTCATGTCCCGTGTTCCCGATGCCTCTGCTGTGCTTTCCGCCGCGCCCGCGCCCGCGGCCGCTCCGGCCGCCATGGTCCCTGCCACCCCAGCCCCTGTGGATGCGATGCTGCCGTTGTCCCAATTGCTGCTGTTCGGCCTGCAGCACGTGCTGGTGATGGCGGCCGTGCCGATCACCTCGGTGTTCCTGGTGGCCAAGGCGCTCGGCCTCGACGCGGCGCTGACGGTGAACCTGATCAGCGCCACCTTCCTGCTGTGCGGCATCGGCACGCTGCTGCAGTCGTTCGGGCCGTGGAAGTTCGGCGCCCGGCTGCCCTTCGTGATGGTGCCCGGCGGTGCACCGATCGTGATGTTCGTGACTATCGCCCAGCAGCGCGACCTGCAGACCGCCTCGGGCGCGGTGATCCTCACGGCGCTGTTCTACTTTCTGGTGCTGCCGGTGTTCGCGCGCTGCCTGCGCTACTTTCCGAAGATCGTGATCGGCACCTTGCTGCTGCTGGTGTCGGTCAACCTCGTGAAGGTCTACGGCGGCATCATCGCGGGCAAGGCGGGCACGGCCACCTTCGCCGACCCGGTGAACATCGGCCTGGCGCTCGCGACCATCGGCTTCACCGTGCTGTTCGCACGGGTGTTCAAGGGCACGCTCGGCCAGCTCGCGGTGCTGCTCGGGCTCTTGGCAGGCACGCTGCTGGCGGCCGCCTTCGGGCTGATGGATGCCAGCGCCGTGGCGACGGGGCCCATCTGGAGCGCGCCGACATTGCTGCCGTTCGGCATGCCGCGCTTCGACATCGTGGCGGCCGTGCCGCTCCTGATCTTCAGCATCATCTCGATGGTCGAGGCCACCGGGCAGACGGTGGCGGTGGCCGACGTGGTGGGCCGCAAGATCGATGCGCGCGACGTGGTGCCGCGCACCATCCGCGGCGACGCCGTGGTGTCGCTCGCGGGCGGGTTCTTCGGCACCTCGATGATCATCACCAGCGGCGAGAACATCGGCATCGTGCGTGCCACCAACGTGCGTTCGCGCTACGTGACGGCGGCTGCGGGCGTGATCCTGATCCTCATCGCGCTGTCGGCGCCGCTCGGCCGGCTGGCCGCCGCCATTCCCTCGGCCGTGGTCGGCGGCACCGCGATGGTGGTGTTCGCGATCATCGGCACCATGGGCATCGACATGCTGCGCAAGGTCGACCTGCACGAGCGCGGCAACATGTTCGTGCTGGCCGGCGCGCTGACCATGGGGCTGCTGCCGATCCTGGTGCCGGGCCTGTACAGCCGCTTTCCCGACACGCTGCAGCTGGTGCTCGGCAATGGCCTGGCGATGGGCTCGCTGACGGCAGTGGTGCTCAACATGGTGTTCAACCGCGTGCATGCCGACGGCGTCGAAAGCCCCGCGGAAGCGCCCGCGCCGCGCTGAGATGAACCCACCCCGTCCCTCGCGCACTTCGTGTCGCTCGACTCCCCCTCAAGGGGCGCACCCGGCGGCCCGGCAGAGCCGGTTCCACGGGTGCCCTGGCATCGGGCCTTTTAATTTTTCCGTTACTGCCTCTTCCCCACCATGTCTCCTGAACTCGACGCCGCGCTCTTCGCGGCCGACGAGCTGTTGCTCGTTCCCGACCACCTGATGCTGCGCGAGGGCCCGACGACCGGCCATGCCGTGCGCATCGAAGGCGGCCGCTTCCGCGACGTCGGCCCCGCCGACGCGCTCATCGCGCGCCACCCGCAGCTCACGCCGCTGCGCCTGCCCGGCAAGCTGCTGATGCCCGGCATGATCGACGCACACCACCATCTCACGCAGTCCTTCGGCAAGTCACTGGCCTATGGCGAGCCGTCCGAGATCTTCCGGCGCGTGTGGGTGCCGCTCGAGGCCAGCCTGGACGACGAGTTCGTCTACATGGCGTCCAAGCTCGCGGCGCTCGAGTCGCTGCGCGGCGGCTTCACCACCGTGTGCGATGCGGGCACGCGCGCGCCGGGCGATATCGGCGCCGTGGCCACTGCCGTGCAGGAGGCCGGGCTGCGCTGCGTGCTGGGCCTGATCTGCAACGACGGCGGCAACGACAGCAGCGCGGCCGACCGGCAGGCGATCCGCGCGCAGGCCGCGCAGTTCCTGCAGCGCTGGTCCGATGCGCCGCTGGTGCATCCCTCGCTCGCGATCTCGGTGCCCGAGGCCGCCTCCGACGAGATGCTGGTGGCGGTGTCGGCCCTGTGCGCCGAAGCCAGCACCGTGTTCCAGACCCACGTGAACGAACACCTCGCCTCGGTCGAGCGCTCGGTGGTGCAGCGCGGCCGGCGCCCGCTCGAACTGCTGGCGCAGCTGGGCGCGCTCGGGCCGCAGGTGCTCATCGCGCACGGCACGCTGGTCACGCCCGCCGAGCTCATGCTGCTGCGCGACACCGACACCGCCGTGAGCTACAACCCGGTCGCGAGCCAGTGGAAGGGCAACGCCGTGGCACCGGCCAACCTGATGGCCGCCCTGGGCATCCGCTTCGGGCTGGGCACCGATGCCACGCGCAGCGACGCCTTCCGGCTGATGGACGCGGCCGAGGCGGCGCAGAAGCTGGCGTTCGGCATGGCGATCGGCGATGCGTCGAGCGGCGGCGGCTGGACCTGGTTCGACCATGCGACGCACGAAGGCGCGCGCGCAGTCGGCCTGGGCCACCTGACCGGCGAGATCGCCGTCGGCAAGGCGGCCGATTTCCTGGTCGTCGATGTCGACACGCCCGAGATGTGCACCTCCGTCGACCTGACCTGGGACCTCGTGCGCCTGGGCAACCGCGACCAGATCACGGCCGTGTTCGTCGACGGGCGCCTGCGCCTGTGGGAAGGCTGGCCGCCCGACTGGGACGCGCGCGCGCTGCAGCGGGAGCTGGCGCGCGTGGCCCATGCGGCCATGGACCGCGCGCCCATCGTGCGCCTGCATCCGCCGGCGGCCGAGCACCGGCGCCTGGCGGCGGCTGCCGGCATGGGACGGAATCCACAGTGAGCACGCAGCATCTCGTCCTCGTTTCGCTTGCCGTGCTGTTCGCCGCCTTCGTGCAGGGCGCGACCGGCGTGGGCTTTGCGTTGATCGCCGCGCCGGTGATCGGCATCGTGCGGCCCGACCTGCTGCCCGTGTGCGTGCTGGTGCTGATGCTGCCGCTCAACCTCTACGTGCTGTGGCGCGAGCGCGGCGCCGTCGACCGCATCGGCGCGGGCTGGATCAGCGGCGGGCGCGTGGTCGGCACGGCCGGCGGGCTCTGGGTGCTGGCGGCGCTGAGCGCGACGCACCTGTCGCTCTTCGTCGGCATCTCGACCATCGCGGCGGCACTGGTCACCTTGATGATGCCGGCCTTCTCGCCGGGCCGCACCGCTTTCGTGTCAGCGGGCCTCATCACCGGCGTGACCGAGACCGCGACCGGCATCGGCGGCCCGCCACTGGCGCTGGTCTACCAGCACCAGCCGCCGCCCACGATGCGGTCGACCATCGCGCTGTGCTTCCTGGTCGGCGAACTGGTGTCGCTGGCCACGCTGATGGCGATGGACCGCATCGACGGTGCGCAGCTCGAGGCGGCGGCGCTGCTGTTGCCCGCACTCGTCGTCGGCGCGGTGCTCAGCCGCATGGTGCACCGGCGGATCAATGGCCGCTTGCTGCGGATCTTCGTGCAGGTGTTCGCGATCGTCTCGGGCGCCGCGTTGCTGCTGCACTCAGTCTGAGGCGATGCGCCCCGCGCGCGCGATGCGGTAGAGCCGGTGGCGGCGCAGCGCATGGCCTTCGGGCACGCCGGGGTGGTCGAAGGCGCCGGCCCGGTCTTCGTGCATGCCGATGCGTTCCATCACCGCGGCCGAGCGGACATTGCCGGCGGCCGTGAAGGCGACGATCTCTTCGAAGCCCAGGCGATCGAAGCCCACCTGCAGTGCGCCGCGCGCGGCTTCGCTTGCGAAGCCCTGGCCCCAGGCATGGCGCGCCAGCCGCCAGCCGATCTCGACGCAGGGTGAGAATGGCAGCGTCGCCAGCGGCCGGTTGAGGCCGGTGAAGCCGATGAATTCGCCCGTGGCTTTTTGTTCGAGGGCCCAGAAACCCCAGCCCTGCTCGGCGATGCGCGCCGCGACGCGCGCGGCCATCGCATCGCTGTCGGCGCGCGTGGGCAGCGGCAACAGGAAGGCCATTACCTGCGGATCGGCCGCCATGGCAGCGAACGGCGCGAGGTCGCTCTCCCGCCATTGGCGCAGCCGCAGCCGCTCGGTGTCGAATTCGATGATGGGGGGTCGGGTGAGCTCGGCCATGCGGCCGATTGTGCGCAGCTCAGAACCCGGCCAGCACCACCTTGCCCTGCGCCTTGCCGCTTTCGATCAGCGCATGCGCCTTCTTCAGGTTGGCCGCGTTGATGGTGCCGAAGCTCGCATTCGCCGTGGTGCGGATGCGGCCCGCGTCGACCAGCGCGGCCACCTCGGCCAGCAGCGCACCCTGCGCGGCCATGTCGGGGGTCTCGAAGCGCGAGCGCGCGAACATCATTTCCCAGTGCAACGAGATCGACTTGGTCTTGAGCGGCATCGCGTCGAGCAGCTTCATGTCGTCGATCACCGCGAGCTGGCCCTGGGGCTTGAGGCTTTCGATGAGCTGCGCGTAGTGCTGCTCGGTCTGGGTCAGGCTCGCGACCATGTCGACCTGGCCGATGCCCGCGGCCTGCAGCTCCGCGGCGAGCGGCTTCGAATGGTCGATGACGGCATGGGCGCCGAGCGCCAGGCACCAGGCGCGGGTCTCGGTGCGCGAGGCGGTGGCGACCACGCGCAGCTGCGTCAGCTGGCGCGCCAGCTGGATCAGGATCGACCCCACGCCGCCGGCGCCGCCCGTGACCAGCAGCGTCTGGCCGGCACCGCCGCCCTTTGGCACGCGCAGGCGGTCGAACAGCAGTTCGTAGGCGGTGATCGTGGTCAGCGGCAACGCGGCGGCCTGGGCGTCGTCGAGGCTCTTCGGCGCGAGGGCGACGATGCGTTCGTCCACCGTGTGCAGCTCCGAATTGGCGCCGGGCCGCACGATCGAGCCCGCGTAATACACGCGGTCGCCGGGCTGGAAGTTCTTCACCTGCGCGCCGACGGCCTCGACGGTGCCGGCGGCGTCCCAGCCGAGCACTTTGGCCCGGCCTGCCTCGGGCGCGCTGTTCTTGCGGACCTTGGTGTCAACGGGGTTGACCGACACGGCCGCCACGCGCACCAGCAGGTCGCGCGGGCCCGGCACGGGTGCGGGCAGTTCGATGTCCTGCAGGGCGTCGGGATGATCGATGGGAAGGGGTTGGTGGTAGCCGATGGCTTTCATGGGAGGACCTTTTTTGTGCGTGAACAAACGATGCCTCGACTGTAGGATCGCAATCCTGCTTTGATAAGCAGTGTCGAACCACCAACACTTTCAAATGAAGATTGAAAATCTGTCGGACTTGCAGGTGCTCGTGCAGACCGCGCGCGGCGGCACGCTCACCGCCGCCGCCCATGCGCTCGGCATGACGCCCGCGGCGGCCAGCGCCACGCTCAAGCGGCTCGAGACGCAGCTCGGCGCGCGCCTGTTCGAGCGCTCGACGCGCGCCATGCGGCTCACGCCGCAGGGCCAGACGCTGCTCGACTATGCGGTGCGCGCCTTCGAGCTGCTCGACGAGGGCGAGTCGCTGGTCACGGCCGACCGCGGCGAGCTGGTCGGCACTTTGCGCGTGGCCGCGCCGTCCGACCTCACGCGCAGCACGCTGCTGGCCTGGTTCGACGAATTCCTTGCGCTGCACCCGGGGCTGCAGCTCTCGCTGTCGGTCGGCGACCGGCTGCTCGACGTGATGCGCGACGAGGTCGACGTGGCGCTGCGTTACGGCACGCTGGCCGATTCGCGGCTGGTGGCGCGGCCCTTTGCCCAGACCAGCCCGCTGCTGACCGCTTCGCCCGACTACCTTCGGCGCCATGGCGCGCCGGCGACGCCGCACGACCTGGTGCACCACAACTGCCTGACCTTCGACCGCGGCGGGCGCCGCCATCGGATCTGGCGCTTCGTGCAGAACGGGCAGTGGGCCGAGGTGCGCGTGAAGGGCGACCGCAGCGCCGACGATGCCTCGCTCGCGCGCGAATGGGCCGTGGCGGGGCGCGGCATCACGCTGAAGTCGGCGCTCGACGTGCGTGACGACATCGCAAGCGGCCGGCTGGTGCACCTGCTGCCCGACTGGGGCACCGAGCCCTATCCGCTGCATGCGCTGCTGCCGAGCGGGCGCTTCGTGCCGGCGCGCGTGCGGGCGCTGGTCGACTTTCTCGCGCTGAAGTTCGAGGCGCTGCCGCCCGTCAGATCATCGGCGTGACGGCCCCGTCCATCGCGAGGATCGCGCCCGTGATGTAGCTCGCCTTCGGCGAAGCGAGAAAGACCACCGCATTGGCGATCTCCTCGGGCGTCGCGATGCGGCCGAGCGGCAGCCGGCCCGTGGCGCGCTGCAGCGCTTCGTCGCTGTCGATGCCCTGCAGCCTGGCGTCGGCCTTCATGCCCTCCTGCAGGCGCTCGGTCAGCGTCAGGCCGGGGTTCACCGCATTCACGCGCACGCCCTTGGCCGCGTAGGCCGCGGCCATGCCGGCGCTCACGAGCATCAGCGCCGCATTGGCCGCGCCGCCGGCCATGTGCACGGGGCTGGCGACCTTGCCGCCCTGGCCGATCACGTTGACGATCGCGCCGCGGCCACGCCGGCCCATGCGCTTCACGACCGGGTCGATCATGTGGATGTAAGTGAAGTACTTGGCGTCCATCGCGGCATGCCACGCGTCGGCGTCGAGCTCGTCGGGTGGCGTGCGGCGCGCGGCGCCGGCCGAGTTGACGAGCACGTCGACCGGACCGAAGGCCTGCTCGGCGGCGTCGAGCGCGGCCATGGCGCCTTGCGGGTCCTTGAGGTCGGCCGCATGCACCGAGATGCGGCCCTCGGCCTGCGCGAAGCCGTCGCCCAGCGTCCTGCGGCCCTTTTCGAGATTCTGCGGGTCGCGCGACACCAGGCTCACGCGCGCCCCCTCGCGCAGGAAGCCCAGTGCGCAGGCCAGGCCGATGCCCTTGCTGCCGCCGGTGATGAGAACGTGCTGGTCCTGTAGCTGGAGATCCATGGCGTCGGTCCTTGAGAAATTGCGAGGAATGCCGGGCGATTGAATCACCACCGCGAGATTCCTGCAGGCCTGCAGCTCGGCACCGGCCCGGCCTAAGATCGCGGCATGAACGCTCCCCCCGTTTCCCTGCCCCGCTTCTGGGCCCAGCTCACCACGCGCGACTTCGCGGCGCTCGATGCGGCGTCCACCGTCGCCGTGCTGCCGCTCGGCGCGACCGAGCAGCACGGGCCCCACCTGCCGCTGGGCGTGGACACCGTGCTGGCCGACGGCATCGTGGCCGCCGCGCTGCCGCTGCTGGCGCCCGCGCTGCCGGTGCTGTTCCTGCCGACGCAGCAGGTCGGCCTGAGCCCCGAGCACGCCCGCTTCGCGGGCACGCTCACGCTGTCGGCCGAAACGCTGATCCGGGTGTGGAACGAAATCGGCGCCGGCGTGGCGCGCGCCGGCGTGAAGAAGCTGGTGCTGTTCAACGCGCACGGCGGCCACGTCGGCGCGATGGACATCGTGGCACGAGAGCTGCGCGCCGCGCACGGCCTCATCGTCTACAGCGTGAGCTGGTTCAACCTGCCGCTCGGCGATGCGGGCGCGCAGTTCAGTGCCGCGGAGCATCGCTTCGGCGTGCATGCCGGCGAGATCGAAACCTCGATGATGCTGGCGCTCGCGCCGCAGTCGGTGCGCATGGACGAGGCGAAGGACTTCGGCTCCACATCGGTCGAGCGCGCCGCGGGCTACGCGATCCTGGGCAACGGCAAGAGCGCCAAGCTCGGTTGGGCGATGGAAGACTACAACGCCGAGGGCGCGGCGGGCAATGCCGCCGCGGCCACGGCGGCCAAGGGGCAGCAGGTGGTCGAAGCGGCCGCGCAGCAGTTGGCCTTGCTGCTCGCGGAGGTGTCGCGGCTGCCGCTGGACACCGCGAACACGGGGCCGCTGCCTTAGCGCGCCTGCAGCACCTCGGCGAACATGTCCGAATCGACATTGCCGCCGGTCAGGCAGATCCCCACCCTTTTGCCGCGCCAGCGTTCCCGCTGCTGAATCGCTCCCGCGAGCGCCGCGGCGCCCGCGCCCTCGGCCACGTTGTGCGTATCGCTGAAGAGGATGCGCATCGCCGCGGCGACTTCGTCGTCGGTCACGGTGATCACGTCGTCGGCTTCGCGCAGGATCACGTCGACGGACTCGGGCACGGGCGTGCGGCAGGCCATGCCGTCGGCCAGCCGCGTCGTCACCGGCGACTCGAGCGGCCGGCCCGCGCGGAACGAGTCGCGGTAGGCCGAGGCATGCGCGGACACCACGCCGATGAGCTTGGTCGGCACGCCGCAGTGGGCGCGCGCCGCAGCCGCCCCCGCAAAGCCCGAGCCGAGGCCGATGGGCACGAACAGCACGTCGGGCGGCGCATCGGCCAGCGCGCTGAAGAATTCGACGTACGCGGTCGCGACGCCGCGCACCAGCTCGCGGTGGAACGAGGGCACGCGGTGCAGGCGGTCGCGCTCGGCGAGCAGGGCCGCGTGTTCGGCCGCGGCCTGGAAGTCGTCGCCGTGCTCGACCAGCTGCACGCCGAGCGCGCGCATGGCGGCGTTCTTCTCGCGCGAGTTGCCGTGCGGCACCACGATGGTGGCGGCGATGCCATGGCGCCGCGCGGCGAAGCCGACCGACTGGCCGTGGTTGCCGCGCGTGGCGCTGATCGCATGGCGCACGTCGGGCTGCTCGCGCGCGAGGGTCTCGAAGTAGGTGAGGCCGCCGCGGATCTTGAAGGCGCCGGCCGGCGTGTGGTTCTCGTGCTTGGCCCAGACGGTGCAGCCGAGGCGCTCGGCGAGCAGCGGCCAGGCGTACTGCGGCGTGGGTGGCATGGCGGTGCGCACGGTGCCGAGCGCGGCCTCGATCTCTTCGCGGGTGAACCTCATCGTGCGGACCGTCTTTCTTTCTTTTCGGCTACTTGCGTTCGGTCAGCGCCACGCGCACGGCCATGGCCGCCAGCACGCTGCCCATGATGTAGCGCTGCGCTCGCAGCCAGCCCGCGCTTTGCGACAGCACGGCCGTGATGCCCGCGGCGCCGAGGATCATGAGCGTGTTGACCGCCGCGCTGCTCGCGATCTGCGCCGCGCCGAGCTGCAGGCTCTGCAGCAGCACCGAGCCGCGCTCGGGATGGAGGAACTGCGGAAAGAACGAGAGGTAGAACATCGCCACCTTCGGGTTCAGCAGGTTGGTGAGAAAGCCCATGCGGAACAGCTTGCCCGGCGGATCGGCCGGCAGCGCGCGCGCCGCGAAGGGCGCATGGCCGCCGGGCCTGACGGCTTGCCATGCGAGCCACAGCAGGTAGGCCGCGCCCGCGAGGCGGATCGCGTCGAACGCGAGCGGCACCGCGAGCAGCAGCGCGGTGAGGCCGAGCGCGGCGGCGAACAGGTGCACGAGGAACGCCATCAGCACGCCGCCGAGCGAGACCAACCCGGCGCGGCGGCCCTGCACGAGCGTGCGCGACACGCAATAGATCATGTTCGGCCCGGGCGTGAGCGCCAGCACCATCGAGGCCAGCGCGAACCAGGCGACTTCGGTCAGGGTCAGCATCTCAGGTTCCTTCCGATCGAAGCGTGACCGGGCCACGCGGTGTGTCGAGCACGGCCACCAGGTCGGGCGCGCCGGGCTGCACGGCGAACCCTTGCATGCCGATGGCCGCGAGCGCCGCGGCAAGATCGGCCGCGCGCGGATGCGTGGCCGCGAGCGAGCGCATCGCCAGGCCTGAGGCGGGCATCGCGTCGGTGGGGTGAACCGGCCCCCACTCGATCAGCGTGGGCAGCGCGCCGTAGAAGAGCCGCTGGCCGTCGTCGCGCACGGTGATCTGCCATTCGAGCCGCCCGGCGGGCGTGTCGCGCGAGGCCGCGAGCAGCGGGCCGCGATCGATCGGCAGGCGCTCGTCGTGGGCGAGCGCCTGCATGGCGAGGCGCGCATCGGGCACGCTCGCGACGAAGTGCACGAGCCGCGGCCCGTGCTGCACCAGCGCGGCCTGCAGCACCGGATCGTCGAGGTCGAACCAGCGCCGCGTGCCGCGCCGCGAGGGCTTCTTGCCGGGCTCGATGGCGATGATCTCGAGGTAGGCCCGCGGGAAAGCGTCGCTCGCGATGTTCAGCAGCCGGTTGTGCGTGCCCATGAGCGGGTGCGAACCGCCCGGCCCGGGCGTGACGCCGAGCGTCGCTTCGCACCAGGCCACGCCCTCGGCCAGCGAGGCGGCGGCGATCACGAGATGGTCGAGGCGGGCTTGCATGATGGAGATAGCGCCTAGAGCGTGACCTGCCCGTCGATGCAGGTCACGGCGTCGCCGCCGACCCACACCGTGCCGTCGGCGTCGCGCTCGATGTGCACCCGGCCCGCACGGCCCAGGCACTGCCCCTGCGCGGCGAGGTAGCGCGCGGGCATGAGGCCGTCGGCGATCAGCCATTCGGCCAGGCCCGCGTTGAGGCTGCCGGTCACCGGGTCTTCTTCCACGCCGAGGGGCGCGGCGAAGGCGCGCACCTCGAGATCGATCTTCGCGCCGTCGTCCGCATCGGCCCGCGCCGGTTGCCCCGCATCGCGCCGGCCGCCGAAGGCACGTGCCTCGCGGTTGGAGCGGCCGATCAGCATGGCCTCCTCTTGCCCGGCAGGCACGCCCGCCACGCCGACCTTCACGCCCAGCTCCTTGAGCAGGCGGTGGTCGGGCGCGAGGCCGAGCACGGTGTCGGCGTCGTTGAGCAGCAGGCCGAACCAGACCGGCCCGTTGTCGAGCACCTGGGCCGCCACGATCTGCTGTGCCTTCAGGCCGAGCGCCCCCGCCACCTTGGCCAGAAGGCTCGGGCTCGGCGCGCTGCGCGCCAGCGGCGGCGCCGCGAAGGCCAGGCGCTCGCCCTCGTGGCGCAGCGGCACCAGGCCCACCGCGCATTGCTGCACGATGCGCCCCGCCGCGCGCGGCTTGCCACCGGCCTGCAGCCAGGCGTGGCAACTGCCGATGGTGGGATGGCCCGCGAACGGCAGCTCGCCGCCGGGCGTGAAGATGCGCACGCGGTAGTCGGCCGTGGGCTCGGTGGGCGGCAGCAGGAAGGTGGTTTCGGACAGGTTCGTCCACTGCGCGAAGCGCTGCATCGCGGCGTCGTCCAGGCCGCTGCCGTCGAGCACCACCGCAAGGGGGTTGCCGCGCAAGGGCTTTGCCGTGAAGACGTCGACTTGCTTGAAGGGGCGGGATTTCATCGTCGGATCCGAAGGGGGCATGTCATTCGAGGCCCAGGTCGAGCACGCCGCGCGCGCCTGGCCGGGAGAGCAATTCGCCGTACCAGCGTTCGAGGTTCGGCCAGGCCGGCCGCTGGTAGTCGAGCGGCGGCAGGCCGAACCAGCGGTGGGCCTCGCAGCCGATCGGGATGTCGGCCATGGTGAAGCGCTCGCCCGTCATGTAGGGCTGGCGCGCCAGGTGCGCGTCGAGCCGCGCGAACAGCGCCTCGCTCGCGTACACCGAGGCCGCGATCAGCGCCGGGTCGCGCTCTGCCGGCGGCGTACGCACCCATTGCACGAAGGCATCGCGGCTCGCGCGGTTGAGCATGGTCTGCTGCCAGTCCATCCAGCGTTCGGCGTCGAAGCGCGCCGGCAGTTCGCTGGGGTAGAGCGTGCCGTGCGAGTGCTTGGCGCAGAGATAGCGCACGATGACGTTCGATTCCCAGAGCGTCACGCGCTCGGCACCCTCGCCGTCGTCGATGGTGGGCACCGTGGCATTGGGATTGAGTGCGAGGTATTCGGGCGTCTGCACCACGCCGGACAGGCCACCGGCCTCGGTGCGCTGGAAGTCGAGCCCGAGCTCCTGTGCGCACCAGACGACTTTGCGCACGTTGATCGAACTGATGCGGCCCCAGATATTGAGCATGGTGTTCAGCTTCCTTGGACAGGTGTGGCGGACAGGGCGGAGGGCATGGAAGGACGGTCGAGCAGCAGCAGGCGAATTGCGAGTCCGACCATCACGAGCGCGAGCAGGATGCGCTGGAATCTTTCAGCCCCCGGACGGCGCTGCAGCCATCGGCCAATCTGCCCGCTGCAGGCGCCGAGCAGCGTGTTGAATGCGAGCGCGGCAGCCGAGAGCATGACGCCGAGCTGCACCAGTTGCAAGGACACGCTGCCGCGCGCCGGGTCGACGAACTGCGGCAGGAACACCATGAAGAACAGCAGCGCCTTCGGATTGACCAGGTTGTTGAAAAAGGCCATGCGCACGATGCGTGCGAAGGCGGAGGTCCGCACACGCGTGCCGGCGGGCAATCCGCGGTCGTTGTTGCTGCTGCTGCGCAGCGACTGCAGCGCCAGCCACAACAGGTACAGCACACCCGCATAGCGCAGCAGGTCGAACGAAGGCGGCCATGCCGCCACCAACGCGGTGACGCCGGTGGCGGCAAAGAGCGTGTGCAGCAGATCGGCCGACGAAATGCCGAGCGCCGCCGCAAATCCGCCGCGCGGCCCGTGCGCCACGCCGTGCGAGAGCACGAAGGCCATGTTCGGCCCGGGCGACAGGAACAGCGCGAGCACGGCCAGGAGGAAGAGCGCGAGCGTGGCGAGGCTGATCATGGCGTGACCTGCAGCAATGCGTCTCTCAGGCCGCTGCGGCTGCGGTTGTCGCAGCCTGCGGCAGGTACGGCTCGATGTTGCGCATGGCCTGCGCCACGTAGTCGTCCTTCTCGCCCACCGGGGCGACATAGTGCAACGCGCTTCTTGCCGCCTCGACGCCTTCGCTGCGCGCGATGAGCCAGGCCGCGAGGTAGGGCGCCGACAGGCATCCGCCCGCGGTTGCCACGTTGCCGCTCGCAAAGAAAGGCTGGTTGAGCACCTCGACGCCAGCTTCCTGCACCCATGGCTTGGTCGTGAGGTCGGTGCAGGCAGGCACCGTGCCCAGCAGCCCCAGCTTGGCGAGCAGCAACGTGCCCGAGCACTGCGCGCCGATCAGCTGCCGCGTGGTGTCGAGCCGGCGCAGCACGCCCATGATGGCGGGATCGGCGGCGATTTCGCGCGTGCGGATGCCGCTGCCGACGAGCACCGCCTCGGCCTCGCAGGCGGCCTCGAGTGTCGAGGTCGCGTGCAGCGTCACGCCGTTCATCGAGGTGACCGTGGCCGAGGGGGAGGCCAGCGTCACACGCCAGCCCGGGCGCTTCACGCGGTTGAGCACGCCAAGCGCGATCAGCGAGTCGAGTTCGTTGAAGCCGTCGAAGGTCAGGATGGCGATGTGCATGGCTCTCAGACCGGTTCGGGCGCCAGCGTGCGTTGGGTGCCGAGCGCGGCGATTTCTTCGCGCAGCACGGCAGCGAGCGCGGCGATTTCTTCGCGCAGCACGGCAGCGAGCGCGGCGATCGCGGTGTCGATCTCCTCGACGCTCGCGGTCACGAACGACAGCCGCAGCGTGCGCGGATCGCCCTGGCCCGCATAGAACGGCGCGCCCGGCACGAAGGCCACGTTGCGCTCCACCGCCTTGGGCAGCAGCGCCACGGTGTCGATGCCCTCGGGCATGCGGGCCCAGAGGAACATGCCGCCGAGCGGGGCGTTGAACTTCACATCCAACCCCGCCATCTCGCGCGTGAGCGCGCCCAGCATCGCATCGCGCTGGCGCTTGTAGAGTGCGCGGATGGTCGGCACGTGGCGATCGAGAAAACCATCCTTCATCACTTCGCAGACCATGCGCTGCGTGAAGATCGGCGTGTGCAGGTCGACCGCCTGCTTGGCCTGCAGCAGCTTCGGGTAGATGGCCTTCGGTGCCACCAAAAAGCCGAGCCGCAGCCCGGGCGCGAGCACCTTCGAGAACGAGCCGAGGTAGATGCAGCCTTCGGGATTGCGCGCGGTCAGCGGCAGCGGCGGCGCCTCGTCGAACCAGAGTTCGCCATAAGGGTTGTCTTCGACGATCGGCAAGCCCGCCGCGGCAGCCGCGGCCGACACGGCCGCACGCCGCGCCTCGGTCATGGTGCGACCCGTCGGGTTCTGGAAGTTGGGCAGCAGGTAGACGAAGCGCGCCGCATCGTCGGCACCCGGGCGCGCTTTGGCGATCAGGTCGTCGACCACTACGCCGTCGTCGTCGCTCGCCACGCTCACCGGCATCGGCTCCATCGGGCCGAAGGCCTGCAGCGCACCGAGGTAGGTGGGCGTTTCCACCAGCACGCGGCTGCCCGGGTCGATGAGCGCCTTGGCCACCAGGTCGAGGCCCTGCTGCGAACCGGTGGTGATGAGCACCTGCGCGGGATCGACGTTCCACGGCAGCATGTCGGCCACCGCCTGGCGCAGCGGCGCATAGCCTTCGCTCGCGGCATATTGCAGCGCCGCCTGGCCGTCGTTGTGCAGCACCTCGGCGCAGGCATCGGCAAAGGCCTGGATCGGGAAGGTCTTGGGCGAAGGCAGGCCGCCGGCCAGGCTGATGATGCCGGGGCGCTCGGTGACCTTGAGGATTTCACGCAGCACCGAGGGGTTCATCTTGGCGGCGCGGGCGGCGAGTTTCCAGTCCATGGGGTTCTTCTTTCAGGCAGAGGGTATGCGGTGCGGATTCAGGGTGTGGCGGTGCGCGCCGGGCTGGCGATGGCGGGCTGCGGCTGCGACAGCCGCTTGCCGAGCACGACGGTGCAGACCACGGCGGCGGCGAAGCCGAGGGTGACCACGTCGAGCGGTTCGCCCAAGAGCGGGATGGCCGCGAGGATCGAGAGGAAGGGCTGCAGCAGCTGGGTCTGGCTCACGCGCAGCGCGCCGCCGAGCGCGAGCCCGCGGTACCACGCGAAGAAGCCGATCCACATCGAGAACACGCCGACGTAGACGAAGCCGGCCCAGGACGACGCGGCGATCGGGGTCTGCGGCCACAGCACCAGCGTGGCCGGCAGCGTGACCGGCAGCGCCATCACGCAGACCCAGCAGATCACGCGCTCGGCGCCGAGCGAGGGCGTCACCTGGGCGCCGTAGATGTAGCCGACCGATGCCGCGATGACGGCGCCCACCAGCAGCAGGTCGGCCCATTCGAAGCCGAAGCCGTGGCCCTGCTGGGCGGCGCGCAGCAGCGAGAACAGCACCACCAGGACGCTGCCAGCGATGGCGCAGAGCCAGAAGCCCAGCCGTGCGCGCTGGTGCAGCACCCAGGCCGCGACGGCCGCGGTCACGAGCGGCAGCAGCGCCGTGACCACCGCCGCGTGGCTGGCCGTGACCACGCGCAGCGCATAGCCCAGCAGCAGCGGATAGCCGATCACGTTGCCGAGCACGGCCATGCCGAGCGGCTTCCACTGGTGCGGCGCCGGCCGCGGCGAGCGCGTGGCAAGCAGGAACACCGTCGAGAGCAGGCCCGCGAGCGCGGCCCGCCCGAGCGTGACGAACCAGGGCGACAGCTGCGGCGCCTCCTGCGTGCCGGTGGCGAGCCGCGTCATCGGCAGCGTGACCGCGAACAGCGCCACGCCGATCACGCCGAGCCACATGCCGAGCGTCTCGTCCTTGATGGCGAGCCGCTTCATACGCCGAGCATCCACCCGGCGGTGAGCACCAGCACCAGCGCCATCGCTCGGTTGAACCACAGCAGGCGCCGGCCTTTGGCCAGCCAGCTGCGCAGCAGCGCACCGGCGAGCGCATAGACGAAGTTGCTGGCGAAGGCGTAGACCACCATCACCGGCGCCACGATCGCGAAGCGGCCGAGCGGATCGGGCTGGCCCGCGATCCAGCCGGCCACGAGCGTGAGCGCGAGCAGCCAGGCCTTGATGTTGACGAACTGCAGCATCACGCCCTGGCCGAAGCCGATCGACAGGCTCTGGCCGTCGGCCTTGCCGAGGGTGGCGCTGCCGCTGAGCTTGTAGGCGAGCCACAGCAGGTAGCCGATGCCGAGCGCCTTGATGGCGAGCCGCAGTGACGGCACCGCGACCACCAGCGCGCCGATGCCGGCTGCCGACAGCACCAGCAGCAGCGTCCAGCCGACCGGCACCGCGATCACGAAGCGCATGGCGCGCGGCAGGCCGCCGTTGGCTGCGAGCGCGGTGGAGAGCGTGGTGTTGGGCCCCGGCGAAAAACTCATCGCGGTGGCCAGCACCAGCAATGCGGTGAATTCTTGCCAGTTCATTTCTTACACTCTAAACTTTGGGACCATTACAGTTCCAATACAGTTGTGCACACATGCGCTGACACTGTATTGGTCTTCCCATCGACACAGGCGCCGCGCAGATGTTGACACGAACCCCCACCCAGTCGCTGACAGGGCAATTGGCCGACCGGCTGGCGGAGCGCATCCGCACGCGGCTGCTGCCGCCCGGTGCGCGCCTGCCTTCGGTGCGCGAATGCGCGCGCCAGCAGGGCGTGAGCCCCTACACCGTGGTCGCCGCCTACGACCAGCTGCTGGCGCAGGGCCTGATCGAGGCGCGCCGCCAGCGCGGCTTCTATGTGCGCGATGCGGCGCCCGCCCAGGACGCCCGCTCGGCCAGCGTGGCGCCGAGGGTCATGCAGATGATGGGATCGCGCGTGCCGGCCGACGCGAGTTCGCTGATCCGCAGCATGTTCCACCGGCCGAGCGACAAGCCGCAGCCCGGCATGGGCGTGTTTCCGCCCGACTGGATGGCCTCGACCTTCATGCCGACGGCAGTGCGCCGCATGACCAACACCGCGGCGCTGCAGGAACTCTCGCTGCAATACGGCGAACCGTCGGGCGATGCCGCGCTGCGACGCAGCCTGTCGAACCGGCTCGTCGGCATCAACGTGCCCGCGGCGCCCGACCAGATCGTGACGACGGTGGGCGCCACGCATGCGCTCGACATCGTGAGCCGCACTCTGCTGCGCGCGGGCGATCCGGTGATGGTCGAGGAGCCCGGATGGGCGCTCGAGTTTGCGCGGCTCGAGGCGATGGGCATGCGCATTCTTCCGGTGCCGCGCCGCGCCGACGGGCCCGACCTCGAGGTGATGGCCCAGTACTGCGCGCTGCACAGCCCCAAGCTCTTCGTGAGCGTGAGCGTGCTGCACAACCCGACCGGCTACAGCCTCACGCCGGGCAGCGCGCACCGGATTCTGAAGCTCGCCAACGAGCACGACTTCCACATCGTCGAGGACGACACCTACAGCCACCTCGCGCCCGAGCATGCGACGCGGCTCTGCGCGCTAGACGGGTTGCAGCGCACCATCTACGTCAGCGGCTTCGCGAAGATCCTCGCGCCCAACTGGCGCATCGGCTATCTCGCGGCCTCGGCCGAGCTGAAGGATCGGCTGCTCGAGACCAAGCTGCTGGCCACGCTGACCACGCCCACGCTGTTCGAGCGGGCTTTGTCGTGGTGCATCGACCAGGGCCAGCTGCGTCGGCATTCGGAGCGCGTGCGCATCCGTCTCGACGGCGCGCGGGGGCGCGCGGTGAAGCTCGCAATGGCGCACGGCTGCCGCTTCGCGTCGGAGCCCGCGGGGCTGTTCGGCTGGGTCGACACGGGCGTCGACACCGACGCGCTCACGCAGCGCATGCTCGACCAGGGCTACCTGCTGGCGCCGGGTTCGCTGTTCCATGCGCGGCGTCCCCCGAGCACGCTGATGCGCATCAATTTCGCGACCTCGCAGGATGCGGCCTTCTGGAAGGTGTTCAGCAAGGTGCGCGCGGAGCTTTGACCCGTGCGCAACGCTTGTCCGCGCGGGCGAAAAGGCCGTGCGTTGGAGTAAGCTGGCACCACAGGACAACCCCTTCGGAGACCGCCTCATGAGCAACGCCAGCCAGCCCTTCGATTTCAGCCAGTTCGTCCCCGGGTTCGACTTTCTGAAGAACCTCGCCGGCGGCGGCGCAAACCCGGCGGCCGCCCCCGGGCTGCCGAGCCTGGCGAGCTGGGTGGCGCCCACGCTGAGCGTGGAAGAGCTCGACAAGCGCATCCAGGAACTCAAGACGGTGCAGTACTGGCTCGAGCAGAACGGCCATGCGCTGAAGGCCACGGTCCAGGCGCTGGAGGTGCAGAAGATGACGCTCTCGACTCTGCGCGGCATGAACGTGCGCATGGAGGACATCGCGAGCGCCTTCTCGAAACAGGCGGCCGCGGAACCCGCTGCCGCCGTGCCCCGGTCGGCAGCGGCCGAGCCTGCGGCGGGGGCCGATGAAGCGCCGGCGCCCGGCGTGGTCGATCCGATGCAGTGGTGGGGCTCGCTGACCGAGCAGTTCCAGCAGATCGCGAACTCGGCGCTGCAGGACGCGGCCGAGCTCAAGGTGCCCGCCATGGCGCAACCGATGGCCGACGCGGTCGGCAAGGCCATGCGCGGCAGCCCGTCCGCAACAACGCAGAAGCCCGCCGCCAGGACGGCCGCTGCGAAGAAAAACACGCCCAAAAAGACACCCACCGCCACGCGCAAGCGAACCACCGGCGGGCGTTGATCTCTTACATGCTCTCCTTCGACAAGAACGGACGGCACGCACCATGAAACTGTTTCCTTCCGGCCACGCCACCCATCCGCAATGGCGCATGGCCGCCGGCCTCGTGCTGGCGCAGCTGCGCGCGCAGATGGCGCTGCCCGAATACGCCTCGTCGCCGACGCTCGGCCTGCTCTACATCACCGATCACTACGCCTCGGACGCGCAGGAGATCCTCGATCATCTGAGCGCCGAGCTGCCCGAAGTGACCGACTGGTCGGGCACGGTCGGCGTCGGCGTGGCGGCCAACAACGCCGAGTACTTCGACGAGCCCGGCCTGAGCCTCATGCTGTGCGCGCTGCCGAGCGACCAGTACCGCGTGTTCTCGGGCGTCGCGCCGCTCGGCAGCTCGGAAATGAGCGGTTTCGAGGCCCATACCGCGCTCGTGCATGCAGACCCCGCGACACCCGACCTGCCCGAACTGATCGGTGAAATGGCGGGCCGCACCGACACCGGCTACTTGTTCGGCGGGCTGTCGTCGGGCCGGGCCGGCGCGCTGCAGTTCGCGGTCGGCGGCAACGGCAACATCCGCGGCCATGGCGCGGCGGGCGGCGTGTTCTCGGGCGGGATGTCGGGCGTGGTGTTCGGCGAGGGCGTGCGGCTGGTGTCGCGCGTCACGCAGGGCTGCCAGCCGCTGCGCGCGGGGGCCGGGCGCGAGCGCGTGATCACCGAGGCCGACGGCAACCTGCTGCTCAAGCTCGATGGCGAGCCTGCGCTCGACGTGCTGCTGGCGGAGCTGCAGGTGTCGCTCGAACGGCCGCAGGAGGCCATCGACGCGGTGCGCAACACGCTGGTGGGCCTGGCCGATGCGGGCAGTGACGGCATCCGCCGTACCGGCGACCTGGGCGCCGACGTGCTGGTACGTCACATCATCGGGCTCGATCCGACGCGCCGCGGCGTGGCGATCGCCGACGTGGCCGAAGCCGGCATGCGGCTGAGCTTCTGCCGCCGCAATGCGCAGGCCGCGCGCGCGGACCTGATGCGCATCTGCGCCGAGATCCGCGAAGAACTCGAGCCCGAGGAGCAGACGCTGGCCACCGCGCGCGCCGTGGCGGCCGGGGAGGCCGAGGCCGCACCGCATCCGGCGCGCCGCATCGCGGGTGCTGTGTACGTGAGCTGCTCGGGGCGCGGCGGCCCGCATTTCGGCGCACCCGGCGCCGAACTGCAGATCGTGCGGCATGCGCTCGGCGACGTGCCGCTGGTCGGCTTCTTCGCGGCCGGCGAGATCGCGCGGCACCGGCTGTATGGGTATACCGGCGTGCTGACGGTGTTTGCGGCTGCCGACTGACCGCGGACGTCCGCGGTCAGTCGGCCCTGGCTCAGCCCACGGCCGCTGCCATGACCCCGCGCGCCGGCCGCGGCATCCCCGTGAACGCAAAGTCCACTTCGGGCGCGAGCCCGGTCACGATGCGCGCGATCGATTTGCCCGATCCGCAGGCATGCGTCCAGCCCAGCGTGCCGTGGCCGGTGTTGAGGTACAGGTTCGGCAGCTTCGTCTTGCCGATCATCGGTACGTTGCTCGGCGTCGCGGGGCGCAGGCCGGTCCAGAACTGCGCCTGTGTGGTGTCGCCCGCGCCGGGGAACAGTTCTTCGACGCGCCGCACGATGGCCTCGCAGCGCACGCGGTTCAGGTCGCGGTCGTAGCCGTTGAGTTCGGCCGTGCCCGCAATGCGCAGGCGGTCGCCCCCCTCGGCGCCCGGCGAGGTGTAGCGCGAGAACACGAGCTTGAATTCGTCGTCCGTGAGCGAGACCTGGTGCGCCTTCGAGGCGTCCTTGACCGGCAGCGTCACCGAGTAGCCCTTGGCCGGATAGATCGGCAGGCGAATGCCGAGCGGTGCCGCGACGACCGGGCTCAGCGAACCCATCGCGAGCACGAACGCATCGCCGCCGATGCGCTGGAAGCGGCCTTCGGAGTCGGTCGCCTCGACATGGTCGAGCCGGCCGCCGGCCTCGCGCAGCGCGGTCACCGTGTGGCTCATGAGGAACTTCACCCCGGCCGCTGCGGCGAGCCTGGCGAGTTCGCGCGCAAAGAGGTTCGCATCGCCCGACTCGTCTTCTGCGGTGTAGGTGGCGCCGGCCAGCTTCGGCCGGATGTGCGCGAGCGCGGGCTCGATGGCCACGGCCTCGTCGGCCGAGATCACCTGCCGCTCGCAGCCCAGCGCGCGCATCTGCTCGGCCGGCGCGAGGGCGGCATCGAACTCCTTCTGGGTCGTGTAGAAGTGCAGGATGCCTTGCGTGCGCTGGTCGTACGCCAGACTGGTGTCGCGGCGCAGCTGCTGCAGCACCTCGCGGCTGTAGGTGCCCAGCCGCACGATCTGCTCGATGTTGTGCCGGGTGCGCGCGGGTGTGCATTCGCGCAGGAACTGCAGGCCCCAGAGCCACTGGCGCATGTCGGCGCGCACGCGGAACAGCAGCGGTGCGTCTTCCTTGCCGAGCCACTGCAGCACCTTGAGCGGGGCGCCCGGATTGGCCCAGGGTTCGGCATGGCTGACCGAGATCTGCCCGCCGTTGGCAAAGCTGGTTTCTGCCGCCGGCGTGGCCTGCCGGTCGATCACGGTCACATCGTGGCCGAGCTGTTGAAGGTAATAGGCCGAGGTCACGCCGAGCAGGCCGGCGCCAAGAACGTTCACGCGCATTTCAGGTACTTCTTTCGAGGTGCGCTTGGATGGCGGCGGGGTCGCTGTGCTTTGCATAGCGAGCAACCGGACGATCGCCGTCCAAGTTGCCGCTCCCCCTGTCCTCGGTACCTGAGAGATTCACCCGCTGCGCCCGCAGCGGGTTTGCTCCTTCGGCGCGTCACGCGGGGTGACGTCTCTCCAGACGGCGTGTCAGTTGGTGCAGTACAGGCCTCTTCGGCCGACCTGAGCGTTTATGGGAGTTTGCGCCTTCGGTGGGACAACGCATGTTGTCCGCTCTCCTGCAGTGGCGCGATTGTATGCCCGGCGGCTTGATCGCTCTGGCCCGATGGGATAATCGCCTGTTCAATCGCCGGGTGGCGATCGTTCCATTTCAGCAGGGGACTCCATGATCCTGGTAACCGGCGGCGCGGGCTTCATCGGCGCCAATTTCGTACTCGACTGGCTCGCGCAGAGCGATGAACCGGTCGTGAACCTCGACAAGCTGACCTACGCGGGCAACCTCGAGACGCTCGCTTCGCGCAAGGGCGATGCCCGGCACATCTTCGTGCAGGGCGACATCGGCGACAGCGCGCTCGTCGATCGCCTGCTGGCCGAACACAAGGTCCGGGCGGTCGTCAATTTCGCCGCCGAATCGCATGTGGACCGCTCGATCCACGGCCCCGAAGACTTCGTGCAGACCAACGTGCTCGGCACCTTCCGCCTGCTCGAATCGGTGCGCGGCCACTGGAATGCGCTGCCCGCCGACCAGAAGGCCGCTTTCCGCTTCTTGCACGTGTCGACCGACGAGGTCTACGGCTCGCTCTCGAAGACCGATCCTGCCTTCACCGAAGACAACAAGTACGAGCCCAACAGCCCTTACTCGGCCAGCAAGGCCGCCAGCGACCACCTCGTGCGCGCCTGGCACCACACCTACGGCCTGCCGGTGCTCACCACCAACTGCTCGAACAACTACGGGCCGTTC
The DNA here is from genome assembly GCF_057656815.1 of Variovorax sp. Soil_C_39. Taxonomy (NCBI): domain Bacteria; kingdom Pseudomonadati; phylum Pseudomonadota; class Betaproteobacteria; order Burkholderiales; family Comamonadaceae; genus Variovorax; species Variovorax sp. Soil_C_39. Next base: position 195,189 of record NZ_JBDGJQ010000008.1, on the reverse strand, counting down.
CACTTCCCGGAAAAGCTGATCCCGCTGATGATCGTCAATGCGCTGGCCGGCAAGCCGCTGCCGGTGTATGGCGACGGCATGCAGGTGCGCGACTGGCTCTACGTGAAGGACCATTGCAGCGCCATTCGCCGCGTGCTCGAGGCCGGCCGGCTCGGCGAGACCTACAACGTGGGCGGCTGGAACGAGAAGCCCAACATCGAGATCGTCAACACGGTGTGTGCGCTGCTCGACGAACTGCGCCCGCGCGCGGACGGCAAGCCCTACAAGGAACAGATCAGCTACGTCACCGACCGCCCCGGCCATGACCGGCGCTATGCGATCGATGCGCGCAAGCTCGAGCGCGAACTCGGCTGGAAGCCGGCCGAGACCTTCGACACCGGCATCCGCAAGACGGTCGAGTGGTACCTGGCCAACGGCGAATGGGTGCGCAACGTGCAGAGCGGCGCCTACCGCGAATGGGTCGAGAAGCAGTACGACACGAAGGACGCCGCATGAAGCTGCTGTTGCTGGGCAAGGGCGGACAGGTCGGCTGGGAGCTGCAGCGCAGCCTGGCGCCGCTGGGCGAACTCGTCGCGCTCGACTTCGACAGCACCGAGCTTCACGCCGACTTCAGCCGGCCCGAGCAACTCGCCGAGACGGTGCGCAAGGTGCGTCCCGATGTCATCGTGAATGCGGCGGCGCACACGGCCGTCGACAAGGCCGAGAGCGAGCCCGAGTTCGCGCGCAAGCTCAACGCCACCTCGCCGGGCGTCGTGGCCGAGGCCGCGCAGCAGATCGGGGCTTTGATGGTGCATTACTCGACCGACTACGTCTTCGACGGCAGCGGCAGCACGCCCTGGAAGGAAGACGATGCGACCGGCCCCTTGAGCGTGTATGGCCGCACCAAGCTCGAAGGCGAGCAGCTGGTGGCCGCGCACTGCGCGAGGCACCTGATCTTCCGCACCAGCTGGGTGTATGCGGCGCGCGGCGGCAACTTTGCCAAGACCATGCTGCGCCTGGCCAAGGAGCGCGACAAGCTGACCGTCATCGACGACCAGTTCGGCGCGCCGACCGGCGCCGAGCTGCTGGCCGACCTGACCGCGCATGCGATCCGCGCGACCCTGCAGGACCCCGCCAAGGCGGGCCTCTATCACGCGGTGGCTGGTGGCGTCACCACCTGGCATGGCTATGCGCGTTTCGTCATCGAGCAAGCGAAGGCGGCCGGCGTCGAGCTGAAGGCGGGGCCCGATGCGGTCGACCCCGTGCCCACGAGCGCCTTCCCCACGCCCGCCAGGCGTCCGCACAACTCGCGCCTCGACACCACGAAGCTGCAATCGACCTTCGGCCTGCGGCTGCCGCCATGGCAGGACGGCGTGGCACGCATGCTGCGCGAGACGCTCTGAAGACAACAAAAGGGAAAGAAGACCCAACAATGACCACGACGACAAAACGCAAGGGCATCATCCTGGCCGGCGGCTCCGGCACCCGCCTGCATCCCGCCACGCTCGCGATGAGCAAGCAGCTGCTGCCGGTGTACGACAAGCCGATGATCTACTACCCGCTGAGCACGCTGATGCTCGGCGGCATGCGTGACATCCTGATCATCAGCACGCCGCAGGACACGCCGCGCTTCCAGCAGTTGCTGGGCGACGGCAGCCAATGGGGCCTGAACCTGCAGTACGCGGTGCAGCCCAGCCCCGATGGTCTGGCGCAGGCGTTCATCATCGGCGAGAAGTTCGTGGCCAACGAGGCGAGCGCGCTGGTGCTGGGCGACAACATCTTCTACGGGCATGACCTCGCGCATCTGCTCTCCGGTGCCGATGCCAAGGACAAGGGCGCGACCGTCTTCGCCTACCACGTGCAGGATCCTGAGCGGTACGGCGTGGTGGCCTTCGACGCCGAGGGCAAGGCCAGCAGCATCGAAGAGAAGCCGGCCAAGCCCAAGAGCAGCTACGCCGTGACGGGCCTGTACTTCTACGACAACCAGGTGGTCGACATCGCCAAGGCCGTGAAGCCGAGCGCGCGCGGCGAGCTGGAGATCACGGCGGTCAACCAGGCCTACCTCGACATTGGCCAGCTCAACGTGCAGATCATGCAGCGCGGCTATGCCTGGCTCGATACCGGCACGCACGAGAGCCTGCTGGAGGCGGGGCAGTTCATCGCGACGCTCGAGCATCGGCAGGGGTTGAAGATCGCGTGCCCCGAAGAGATCGCCTGGCGCAACGGGTTCATCGACCGCGAGCAGCTCGCGCGGCTTGCGGCGCCGCTGCAGAAGAATGGCTACGGCAAGTACCTCAACCACCTGCTGGCCGAGGAGGTGCGCTCGTGAAGGCAACGCCCACCGCGATTCCGGAGGTGCTGGTCATCGAGCCGAAGGTGTTCGGCGATGCGCGCGGCTTCTTCTACGAGAGCTTCAACGGCAAGGCGTTCGACGAGGCCGTCGGGCGGCACGTCGAGTTCGTCCAGGACAACCATTCGCGCTCGGCCAAGGGGGTGCTGCGCGGGTTGCACTACCAGATCCAGCAGCCGCAGGGAAAGCTGGTGCGTGTGGTTCGGGGCGCGGTGTTCGACGTGGCGGTGGACATCCGCAAGTCGTCGCCGACCTTCGGCAAGTGGGTGGGCGTGGAGCTCAGTGAGGACAACCACAGGCAGTTGTGGGTGCCTGAGGGGTTTGCGCACGGGTTCCTGGTGCTGAGCGAGACGGCGGAGTTTTTGTACAAGACCACGGATTACTACGCGCCGGCGCATGAGCGCGCGATCGTCTGGAACGATCCCGACCTGGCAATCGAGTGGCCCGACGTCGGCCTCGCCCCGCAACTCTCGGCCAAGGATCAGGCCGCATCGAGGTTCGAACGGGCCGAAGTCTTCAGCTGACGACAGCGTTTGCCGCGCTGGCCTTTGCCGCCAGGAGCATTCGCGCGAGCGTTTCTTCGAGTTCCGGCTCTTCCAGAGAAACCCCGTGTCGGGCCAGCAAAGCTTGCAATTTGGAAGGGTCGCCGCAAAGGCGGTGGACTTCGTTGGCTCTGACGAACGCTGGATTGACCTCGAGACGGGGATTGTGCGAAGTCATCCGGGCAAAGGTCTCGACCACCTGCCGCAGAGAATGTGGGCGACCGGAGCAGATGTTGTAGGCCTCCCCCGGCTCACCGTAAGCGATCAGCAGCAAGTAGGCGTCGCAGACCATCTGTACGTCGTTGAACTCGCGCTCCACATCGAGATTGCCCAGTGCGATCGACGGCGAGCGTGCGGCAAAGTGCAGTGCCAGCTTCGGGATCAGGAAGTGGTCGTCTTGTCCGGGGCCGGTGTAGTTGAAGGGGCGCGTGATCACCAGATTCAGGCGATCGCGATACGTCCTCGCCATGCACTCCATGGCCAGCTTGCTCGTGCCATAGTGGTTCACCGGTGCCGGCAATTGCTCTTCGCGAATGGGCGACTGCGCCGTGTTGCCGTAGATGTTGGCACTGCTGGCCAGAAGAACCCGGGTCGGAGGTACCGGCAACTGCACCAGCGCATTCAACAAGTTGGTGGTGCCGACGACATTGACCGCGTAGAAGGCGGCATCGTTGGCGTGCCCGACGAAGCTGATGGCGGCCATGTGCACGACGGCTTCGGGCGCAATCTGCAGCACTTCCTCAAGCACGGAGTCACTCTGCGTCAGGTCGGATTCCAGAGGGCAGATCGTGTGGCCCGCTGCAACGGCCCGTTCGGCAAAAAGGCGGCCGGTGAATCCGTGGGCGCCGGTCAGCAGGATTCTCAAAACGAGAAGCCCTGGGTGTTGCGGCGGATGTCGGCCTCGACCATCATCTGGCAGAGTTGCTCGAGCGTGGTGGCCGGCTCCCATCCGAGTTTGGCCTTCGCCTTGGCGGGGTTGCCGATCAGCAGTTCCACTTCGGCCGGGCGATAGAACTTGGGATTGATGCGCATCACGGTCTTGCCCGTGGAGAGATCAACGGCCGTCTCGGCTTCCCCGCTACCCTTGAATTCCACCGTGATACCTGCGCCCTTGAAGGCCATCTGCACGAAGTCCCGAACCGTCTCGGTGCGATTGGTGGCGAGCACGTAGGTGTCGGGTTCGTCGATCTGCAGCATGCGCCACATGCCTTCGACGTATTCCTTGGCAAAACCCCAATCGCGCTTGGCGTCGAGGTTGCCCAGTTCGAGCACGTCGAGTTTGCCGAGCTTGATCTTCGCTACGCTGTCGGTGATCTTGCGCGTCACGAACTCTCGTCCGCGCAGCGGGCTTTCGTGGTTGAACAGAATGCCGCTGCAGCCGAAGATGTCGTAGCTCTCGCGGTAGTTGATCGTCATCCAGTGTGCGTACAGCTTGGCAACGCCGTAGGGGCTGCGTGGATAGAAAGGCGTTTCTTCCACCTGGGGGATAGCTTGAACTTTCCCGAACATTTCGGAAGTCGATGCCTGGTAGAAGCGTATCTTGGGGTTGACCAAGCGAATGGCTTCCAGCAGATGCAGTGCGCCGATACCCGTGATATGCGCGGTTGCGGCTGGTTGGTTAAAGCTCACCCCCACAAAGCTCTGCGCTGCGAGGTTGTAGACCTCATCCGGGTTGGCATCTTTTAGCAGCGTGATCGAGCTGCCCAGGTCCGTGAGATCGTATTCAACGAGATGCAGATCCGGATTGTCCTGAACTCCAAGCTCTTCGAGCCGCCAGAAGTTGACGGAACTCGTGCGACGGTAGGTGCCGTAGACCACATAGCCCTTGGACAACAATAGTTCTACCAAATAGGCTCCGTCCTGGCCGGTTACGCCCGTGACAACTGCGCGTTTTTTCATCGGGATTCTCTTTCTACTGAATGACTGGACGGCGCAGATCGCTCTTGCGGTGCGCATATAAGGTTGGTTTCATTAGCTGCCCAAGAGCGCAGACTTGAATTCTTCGGCACTCTGTTGCCACGTCAAATACGGCATTGTCTCCGAGCGCGGGTGCCGATCCTGCCTGAAGAGCGCGAGCCATTGGATCAGGGCATCAGCAAGATCCTCACTCGTCATGCCATCAAAGTAGAACGCATGATCCGCCGCGACCTCCCTGAAGACTTGCAAGTCTCGCACCACGATGGGAAGTTTGTGCATCGCTGCTTCGATCAAAGGCAAGCCGAATCCTTCACCCTCGGATGCAAGAAGCAGGCAGTCGCAAGTGTTGTAAAGCTGCTCCAAGTGAGCGTCACTGAGGCTCTCGAGCCAAAACAACTGCTTATCGCGCTGGGGGTGCTCTCTCAGGCGTGTGACGAGCGCGTCGACCATCCACCCTTTCTTGCCGACGATGACGAGGTTGGCTTGATGTCCCTCACGCCAAAGCTGCTCGAAGGCGCCAAGGGCTTGTTCGTGGCCCTTGCGAGGCTCGATCGTGCCCACCATTAGAAAGCTCGGAGACGATGTTGTAATCGAGGCGAGTGGCGGGGATTGCTCGATCACAGGCATGTCCGTAGGGAGCGATGAAGAAGAAATGTCTGCACCAAGGCGGAACGTGCGCACCTTGAGCCCTGCGGCGAGTCGTTCGGGCGAATGCGCCGACAGCCATGCAGTGAACTCAGCAGCCACAGCCTTCGAGATGGCAAGCACCCCATCGCTCTGCGCGACGGCGGTCAACCAGCGTTCGTGCACCTCCTTGGCGCCTTGGAGGAACCGGTGCTCCAGCAACATCGGCAAGAGGTCGTAGATCACAAATTTCACTTGGACGCCGATTTGCCGCAGTTCCTGGAAAAAACTGGTCTGCTCCGGGACGATGTGCGGCTGCAGGTCGAGGCCGACGAAGACATCACATTCTCTGGCGTCGATGGGCGCATCTTGCAGGGGCTCGTGCGAACAGCCCAGGAGCCGCAGCGAGAAATTGCGAGCGTAGCTGTAGCCGCGCTGGCCTCTCAAGGCGTAAACCGGCTCGATGCGGTATCCCTCTGGCGGACTCTCGAACAGTGCTCGCAATAAAGACTTCACCAAACGCTGAATGCCGCTTTGCCGGTCCTTTTGCGCCAGCTCCGACACATCGATGAAGAGTTGGCGTTTGGGCGCGGGAAGTGGCAAAGCGCGCGCGATGCTGCGAGCTGATTCAATCAGGCTACTTTCGGAAAGAGCGGGATCAGCGGCAATGGACCTGATCAAGCCCGCGCGCCCATTTGCGGCTTCGACAGCGAATACTTCAATGGCTTCGCAATAGGCGCGCGCGCAAGAAGCCGGCGCATGGGCCGTTTCGATCTGGCGCCGAGCGTTCGTGCCGAGCGTTCTCGCAAGGCCGGGTGAATGGCGTAGCTTTTCCAGCGCCTCAACAAGCGCTGCGTCGGAAAACTCGTCATTCAACATCATGACTGCGTCATTTGGTAGAAATGCCATTGACCCGTTGGCATTCACCACAGTCGGAACTCCCCGGCTCATCGCATCTAGCACGGTGCCCGAGGTTTCGCCGCGCGACAAGGTGCGCAGTTGCACCGCAGCATCGGCCGCGCTCAGATAGCGCTGAAAAGTTTCAGAGTCGGCCCATCCGGTAATGCTGATCTTGGCCCCTGCGGCGCTGGCGATCGCCTGTGCCAGCCTTTGGCCATATGGCTCCTTGTTGTTTTCTCCCACAAATACAAGCCTGCAGTTGGGATCTGCCGCCAACGAAGACATCTTCCATGCGTCGAGCAAGCGGTCGTTCATTTTCGTTGGTCCGAGGAGGCCAAACGCGCAGACCAGGAACTCTTCGGGCGCCAAGCTCAGTTCCGCACGGGATCGAGCTCTTGCAATTTCAATCGAGCCAGGTGCTACCCGCAGATGCGGGATAAGCGCCCACTTGCTGGCGAGCTGACTTCCGAACCATTCATTCGCCAACTGGATCGAGTACGGGGAGTGAACAATCACGCCGTTCGCATGACGAAGGACATCGAAATTGCATGGGTATTTGAAGACGACATCTCCAGGGTCGCGCGCGTTCTGCCGGTCGGCCACTGCGCCGTAGCCGTGCGATTCGTACAGCGCGCGCGTCCAAGCGAAGGCCTCACCGCCTGCAATTTCGCGGTGCGCTTGAACGCCGCTCAGGTAAAAATCGTGCAGCACGACCACGCCCGGGATATCTTGAAGCAGCCCGAACATGTGTTGGTGAAACTCCGAGTTTCCGAAGTGATAAAGAACGCGATCAAAATTCGGCGCATGGTCGCGAAACGACGCGACGCTACGAACTGGAAATGCAGTAGGCATCTCGCGCCTGTCCACAGCAGGGAGGTCTGTGATGAGCTCGATGTCGTAAAACTCCGCGAGCGCAGGCAGCAGCTCGGCGCTGTAGGCCGCGATGCCGCTGCGTTCCGGCGGTAGTGGCGATACATAAGCCAGGCGCGGACGAGACTTGCCGGTCGAGCGGTGCGCGTTCCTCGCGATATCTGCCTTGGACTCGTGCAATTCTTCGAGAGCTGCGATTGCACGCCTTGCGGACTCGTCCCACGAGAATTTCTTGGCTTGCTGCTTCCCATGCTCGATGAGCGCATTTCGAAAACTTGCGTCGCTGAGCGCCTGTGCCATCTTTGCGGCGATGGCTGCGTCGTCGCGTGGATCAAACAACGCGTCGCTCCACCCGATGACTTCCGGCAAGCTCGACGTATTGGCCCCGATCACGGGGGCGCCACAGAGCATCGCCTCCAGCGCGGGCAGGCCGAACCCTTCGTGCCATGACGGAAAAACGAAGAGCGCGCAAAGGTTGTAAAGATCGACCAGGTCCCTCTCAGACACGAACCCCGTGACTGCAACGTCATCGTCGGTCAGGCCTTGTCGTCTAGCAAGATCAAGGAGTGCTGCGCGATCCTCTTGGCGGGCGGAGCACACGATGGCGAGTTGATGGGTCGAACGCACTGCCGGGGGTAGCATGCCGAATGCGCGGATCAGACCTTCGATGTTCTTCCGATGGTCAATCCCACCGGTGTACATCACAAAGGGCTTGTAGAGGCGGTACTGCGAGCGCAGTTGCTCGTTGCGTTCCGGCGGGACAGCGATCTTCGTGAAATGGTCGCTTGCTGCTGTCGACACATTGACGCATGCATCGGGATCCAAGCCCAAGTGCGCGATGCCTTCCTGCCTTGAAGACTCTGAGATGGCGAGCCAAAGGCTCGCTCTCTTCATTGCCTCCACTTTTCGCATGTACCACTCGCGTACCGATGGGTTGTCGAGGTACGGGTGTGGGTTGATCAGCGGAATGAGGTCATAGAGGGTGACACTTGCCGGGGTCTTCGCGAATCGGCCAATACTGGTAACTGATGCATCGCCCAGCCCCTCGAAGAGGCTCGAGACGTGCACCGTGTCCGGCCTCAGGCTGGCAATAAAAGCTTCATAGAGCTTCTCGTTGGCGATGACGTCACCCGAGGTCTTGGCAACTGGTGCTGGTTGTGCAGCCGGGAACCATGTTTTGATGCGTGCAGGCTCCATCAGCCCTGCGAAGGCTGCCTTGATGTCCTCTGCAGCCTCTGGAAAGCCGCCATTCAGTGCAATCAGGAGCTCATGGGTACCTGCTTGGCGTGCCATTGCCTGAGCCAGCGACAGAGAATACCGTCCGATACCGCGATGGCGACTGCCGGTCGATTGAGCCCCTTGAAGGTCTATGACGATACGCATCAGATGGACTCCGATCGTTGTGTTCGCTGCTGGATTCGAAGTTGCCGAAAAATCAGCGCCGTGTCTGGAGACATTGAAAGGGGGGGGGCCATGGACGTCGGCTGCGCAGAATTTGGCGGGGCCAGCATCGCTCGCAGGCGGTTCCGCAGCGAAGGAGTCCAACGTAAGACGAACATGGCGCATCGCTTCAGTGACGGATGCCGTCTGGCAGCAATTGCCGCAATACGCACCGCGGTCTTGATGCGACGCTTGATTCCGCTGCGTAGCCGGCCTTCGGCAATGGCTGTCGCGAGTCGGCGAAGCGAGGTGTTCGCAGCGGCAAGAGCCCTCGCTTCCGCCTGGGTCGCGCGGTCGCTTGCATGATTCGCCATGGTTTCCGCGAAGCTGGCGCGCTCTTCTGCACGAATGGCGCGGGCCTCATTCCGGGCGGCCTCGGCATGAGCTTCGGAGGCACGCGCTGCCGATCGGAGGGAATTTGCTTCGGCCTCTGAGGCGCGCGCCTGCACTCGAGCAAGCTCGGCCCGGGCCGCGTCGAGTTGTGCTGCGTGGGCTTCCTGCTCAACCCGGTATTCAGCGACCAATGCGGCACACCAGACACTCGAGCGACTGAGTTGCACGTTGTCGAAGACGTTTGGAGGTGTTTGCAGCACAGGAACCAGCTCAGCATGTTCCCTGGCGACATAAAAACGATTGAGCCCGTCGAAATAGGCAAACTGATAGCCTGCGTCCGTCAGTATCCGGTCCGAGGCTTCGTACCGGAGTTCTGTCGATAGGGGGACCGTCGCTTCGATGAGGATGATCCAAGGTCTGAACGCAGCATGATCCCAGCCCCGGAGCACGTTCTCCTCGAACCCTTCCACATCAATCTTGAGCCAATGCACTTGCTTCCCAGTGAGAGAGGCCAATGCCGTGCGCATGGGCAGCATGGGAGTCTGGATGGTCTGGCTGGTGAACCCGTGCTGCACTTGGAGCTTCTTCGCGTGGGCTTCCACGCCGGTGCTGAGGCCCGTACCCGGAACCACGTAGAGATCGAGAATCCCTGCTTCGTCCCCGAGTGCGACCTGCAGCACGACTTCGTCAGGCCGGTCCTGCCTGAGCAATTCCGCATAGTGCGGAACCGGCTCCACATGTACACCCCGCCAGCCTTGCTCATAGAAGGCCTTGCTGACCGAGTCCACCACGGGATGCTGGGCCCCGACGTCGACGTAGACGCCGGATTGAATATGCTTCAACGCCCGCCAGAGCATGACGTCTTCGAAATTCTGCGCGTATGAGGTGAAGGACTGGGGGCTGTTTTTTTGATTCATGTACTACTTGCGACTCCATCGCTCTCCGCTAGCGAGAAGACTCGCGCGCCGCGCTTACCTTCATATTTTATGTGGTGGGAAGACTGATTTTTGGCATGATTGCGCGCCCACCAACAAAGCGCCCCACGATGAGTTACGTTTTCATGAATGCCTTCCGTGATGCAAGGCCTTGATTCGCTGCGTGGTCTCGCGCGCCGGGGGCTCAAAGCCGTTTTTTGGCTAGTGACCCCGTGGCGCCTGCGCCAGAGGCTGCAGTTCTTGCGCGGAAGGAGGGCCGGTGAAAAGAGAGTTCAGGCACTGGCGAACCTAATCAACCAAGAGCGACAGCGATTGGAAGCGCTGCAGCAAGGCGGCGCGACGAGCTGTCGTTCTGCACTGAATGTCTACGACATCCAGGATGTATTCGACGCCTCGGGATTGCCGCGCGAGCAGGTGTTGTGGCCTCCGGTTGACGCGACATCCATACGGGACCGGTACGTTGCGGCACGTTTTCTCATTGATGCTTTCCGTCGCCGCAAAGATCTGCGGGAGCGGTTCCCCTACGCATTTTCCGACGCGACCAGCGGAGGCTTCGCGGCATGGCTGGCTGGTGCTGAAGCACGCCGGGACCTGGGACTTGTGCCTGAAAGCGCCGAGCACTTTGTTGCACTTTTTTCCGATGACTTCGCCGCGAGGGCGAGACAGATTTTTCTGGCAAGCGGTGAAGTTCGTGCGGCGTTGCCGCATGGACTGCTCCCGTCGGGCAGTCGCACGCTCTTTCGATGGTTCATGCAGCACGGGTTGCCTGCCAGTGCACTGGAGCCCGAGGAAGTCTGGTGGCTGTTCCTGCAGGCACAAGAAAATCCGCTGGCAGAGGTGCTGCGCGCCTTCTTGTTTACACCAGACTGGCAACGACGCTTTCCCGATGCGTTGACCGTTTTCGGGTGGCCTCGCTTCGCGGAGTGGCTCAACAGAACCTATGGCGACGGCAGTGTCTCACTGCCTCTGTCCGCCATATCCAGTCTTCCCGAGCCGGCCGCGCAGATTCTGGTTGCATACCAGGCGCGCGCCGAATGGCAGAGCGCTCACCCTGAGGCGATGTCCAACAAAGCATCTGCAATGGCGCTGCTGGAGTGGCTCGCTTCCAGTGACGGTGCGCGCGTGGAGCCTCCGGCGCGCGAGTGGTGCGCTGGTTTGGACAAGGAGGCGCTGGCCTCTCGTTTGCTGGAAAGCCGTGTCACGGTGATCGGGCACTTCTGCTACCCCTCGGGACTGCGCGTGTCGGTGGAGGCCATGGTCGGGGCCATGGCGTCGGCCGGCGTTCGAACATCTCTTCGGGATATTAGGACCGACGCCCGGGATGACCCTCATCACGTTCAGTTCGATGGGCTTGAGTCGGGCGATATCACGATCATCCACGCGCAGCCCGAGCCCTTTTTTGCTGAAGCCTATGTGAGAGCGGATCTTGCAGAGCGCACGCCTCGAACGTATCGCATCGCCTACTGGTATTGGGAGTTCGACTCGATCCCCGAAGCCTGGTGTGACCAGGCCAGGAATGTCGACGAGGTTTGGACCGCGACCGAGTTCATCGCGCGGGGATTGCGCCAACGCTTGTCGGTCCCGGTGCGAACGCTTTTTCCAGGCGTCGCACTCGCTCCGTTTCAGGTTCGTGATCGGTCGCATTTCAATCTGGAGGCAAATCGCTTCACGTTCCTGTTCACCTTTCATATGGTGAGCGTGATGGAACGCAAGAATCCGTTGGGGCTCATTCAGGCATTCAAGATGGCTTTTCGCGCCCATGAGCCTGTCGCCCTGATGCTCAAGACCTCTTTCGGAGATCGACACCCTGAACAGTTCAATGAACTGTGCAAAGCGGCGGCCGACATGCCATCCATCACCATCATCGATCAAGTTCTCAGTTCCGACGAGGTCCTATCGCTCATGCATGTGTGCGACGCCTACGTCTCGCTACATCGCAGTGAGGGTCTCGGGTTGACGATGGCAGAGGCGATGCTGATGGGAAAACCGGTGGTCGCGACAGGCTTTTCCGGCAACATGGATTTCATGACAAACGACAACAGCCTCCTCGTGCCCTATGAGCGAGTGAAGCTCGGCCGACCCATTCCTCCCTACAGCGCGGATCTGGAATGGGCTGAGCCGTCCGTGGAGGAAGCGGCCCGCTTGATGCGACGCTTGTATGAGGATCAGGAGTGGGCGCGTGAGCTTGGCGCGCGCGGCAGATCGTCGGCGGAAACCAATCTGTCTCTCCGGGCCGCGGGCGAGCGTTTTGCCGCCCGTGTGGAGGAAATCAGGACGCTACGGCGTTTTCGGAACTGAAGCTCGCCATATCGTCCGTGGCTCGGACGATCCTTCCGTGCTCCATGTAGATCACACGATTGCATTCCTTGGCGATCAACGCGGGCGAATGGGAAGCAAGGACCAGGATGCCCGATTTGGCCACCACGTCCTTCATGCGTTTTTCCGCCTTCTCCGTAAACTCCGCATCGCCTACCGACAGCCACTCGTCCATCAGCAGGATATCGGCCTCGACACTGGTCGAGATCGAGAACGCGAGGCGCATCAGCATGCCGGTGGAGTATGTGCGCACGGGCATGTTGACGTATTGGCCAAGTCCGCTGAACTCGCAGATCTCGGGGATGAGCCGGTCGATCTGTGCCTTGCTCATGCCCATCACAAGTCCGCGCAACATGATGTTCTCGACGCCCGTGGCGTCTACCTCAATGCCAAGTGCAGGATCAATAAGGCTTGCAACCGTGCCCTGGCGCGTGAGTTCGCCCGCGGATGGCTCATAGACGCCCGCAAGCGTGCGCAGCAGGGTCGACTTGCCAGCGCCGTTGTGGCCCACCAGGCCCAGTCGGTCACCGCTCTTGAGTTCAAGTGTGATCCCGCTGAGTGCTTGCACCACGGTAACGCCCGTCTCCTTGCCGAAGCGTCCACCAGTGACCGAAGCTGCAAGGGTCTTCTTGAGCGATGCAGCACCTGCGCCGTAGATGGGGAAATTGACGGCGACGTTTTTGAGAGAGATAGATGCCATGGATCAGAGCCAGTAGACAACCCGGCGACGGTATTTGGAGAACAGCGTCATGGAGCCCACGAGGCACACGGCCGTCCATACAAAGATTCCCAACCAGCTGTGAAGTTCAGCCATGCCGCCCATCAGCGGGGTCCGCAGGAGGTCCAGCATCTGCGCGAAAGGATTCCAGAGGATGTACTGAGCACGATCCGGCAGACTTTCCGGCAACCAGAAAACCGGCGTGAGAAACATCAGCATCTGCATCACGCTGGTCACGATCTGAGTGACGTCCCGATAACGCGTGCAAATGAGGCCGAGCAGCAATCCCAGCGCGTGCGCATTGATGATCATGATCACGAAGGCGGGCAGCACGAGCAACGCAGACCAAGACAGCGAAATACCGGCCCAGAGAGCGACCGGAATGTAGAGCACGATGTGGTGAGCGAACTGGATGAGGTTGCGCGCGATGCTGCGCCAGACGAAAAGGCTGACCGGAAAGTAACCTTGCTTGAGATAGTTCGCGGAGCCCACGAAGGCATTGCACGCATCCGTCACCATGCTCGAGAAAAAGCCCCAGAAGATGATACCGAGCGCAAGGTGGGGGAAAAACTTGGACAGTTCCGTGCCGAAGAGTGAGCTGTACAGCGGCCCCATGCCGCCGATCATGGCGCCCATGCTCAGCGTCAGCCAGAGCGGCCCCAGCATCGAGCGGCGGTAGCGCAGCACGATGTCGAACCAGGCCAGGGTCCACCAGATATCGGTTCGGCGGGTACCTTCCCACCAGTCGGAGAGAGCGCTGCGATGAAGATTGGATTGAACTTGACTCATGCGCGTCCGTAAGTGTCCGCGAGGCGCACGATGTCGTCCTCGCCAAGATAGGCGCCGCACTGGACTTCGATGAGCACAAGCTCTTCGTCGCCGTTGTTGATGAGGCGGTGCTTCTCTTTCAATGGGATGTAGCGGTACTGGCCGGGAAGCGTCACATGTTCGGTGTCGCCGATCTGCACGATGCCGCGCCCTTGCACGACAACCCAGTGCTCCGCACGGTGATGATGGTACTGCAAGGACAGCGACTCTCCCGGCTTGACGGTGATCCGCTTAACCTTGTAACCCTCTTCTTCCTTCAGCGACGCATACGTGCCCCACGGCCGATGAACCACCGCCGGCAGCTGCACGGACTCGTGGCCACGCGACTTGAGGATGTCGACGGCTCGCTTGACTTCCTGCGCGCTGTTCTTGTGCGCGACCAGCAACGCGTCGGGGGTGTCGACGATCACGAGATCGCGCACGCCCAGCGTGGCGACCAGCTTGGGAATGTGGCTGTCGACCTGCACGTGGGTACCGGTGGTGTCGATGGCCACCACATCGTCCGGCAGGAACGTGTTGCCGTTCGCGTCCGGCGTGTGGGCCAGGGCCACTGCCGGCCAAGAGCCGACATCGCTCCAGCCGAACTTGGCCGGCACCACGTGGACATTGTCCGCGGGTTCCATGACGGCGTAGTCGATGCTGATGTCCGGCTGCAGGCCGAAGGCGTGCAGATCGAAGTCGATCGTGCGCTCGGCGCTGGAGGTTGAGGATTTCAACGCGTTCCGGGCCGCTGCAAGCAATTCGGGGGCATGTCGCTCGAAAGCCGAGACGATCGCGTCCGCGGTGAAGCAGAACATTCCACTATTCCAGTAGTACCGGCCCGTGGCGAGGTACTCCTGCGCCGTGGCGAGGTCCGGCTTCTCTACAAAGCGTTTGGCTGGCTGGCTCTCTCGGGAAACCTTCGCCACCTCGACGTAGCCGAAGCCGGTTTCCGGTGCGGTCGGGCTGATGCCGAAAACCACCAGCGCGCCCTGGGTGGCCAGGCGGAATGCCTGGCGGGCGCTGGCGACGAAGGCCTCGACGTCGGGGACGAGGTGATCGGCCGAGAGCACCAGCATCACGGTATCGCCACCGAATTGCTCGATGCATCGCAGTGCTGCCAGCGCGATCGCCGGGCCTGTGTTGCGCCCCTTCGGCTCGAGCAGCAGGGTGGCCTCGGGTGGGTCCGGCATCTGCCGCAGAACGTCCTTCGTGAGAAAGAGATGATCCTTGTTGGTGACGATCATCAAGTCACCGGTGCCGCAGGCCTGCCCTCGCTCGATCGCTTGCTGCAGCAGCGTCGATCCGCCCAACTGCATGAAGGGCTTCGGGAACGTCTGTCGCGACGCCGGCCAGAGCCGGGAGCCCGCTCCCCCTGAGAGCACAACGGAAAGGACGCGCATTTGTTCTTGGTGGGGTGTGAAGAAGCGATAATTTTACCGGCCCCGTCCTGGAGCCCTCGTAACCTTTGGAAGCCGTTGATCGCCCGTCATGCCCAGTAAGCCCGTGCTGCCTTCGGCGCCGTCCCGTCAACGGCGAGGTGAGGCTGCCGCGGCGTCGAGCAATGCCCAGCTGCAACGGCAGATCGGCATGCTGGAGGTGAAGGCCACGGCCCTCGAGGACGAGTTGCAGGCCATGCGGCGGTCGACGAGTTGGCGCCTCACCGCTCCGTTGCGGTGGCTCGGCGGCCTTCGTCGGCGCATGCGGGGGCAGGCGGATGCGCCGCCCGTGCAGCGTGGCACCTACGCCGACTGGATCGCCCGCTACGACACCCCCAACACAGTGCGGATGTCCGCGCAGGTGGCATCGTTGTCGATGCAGCCACGCCTGGCAGTGCTGGTCGGCCACAGCCCGGGCGACACGGCCATGCTGCGCGCCACCTTGGGCTCCCTGGACGCGCAGGTGTATCCCGCGTGGGATTGGCACCTGGTTTCGCCTGCCCCCGTCGGCGAAGAAGCGCAGATGCTTGCCATCTCCTCCTCTCGCTTCAAGCCGGGCGCGCCCGCCGGCAGCGACTGGATCGTCTGGCTCGAGCCCGGTTGTGTGTTGCCGCCGCATGCGTTGTTCTGCCTGGCAAGCGACATCTGCGCGCATCCCGACGTACGCTTGCGCTATGCCGATGCCGACGCCATCGATCTCGGTACCCGGGAGCGAAGCCGACCCGAATTCAAGCCCGACTGGAATACCGACCTGTTCCTCGCGCGCAACCTGCTCTCGCCGATGGGCGCGGTCGACGCAGCCCTGTTCGAGGAGGCCGGCGGCATCACCGACAAGCTCGATGCGGTGCATGCGTTCGACTTGGCGCTGCGTTGCGTCGAGCGCATCGTGCCGGCGCAGATTCGCCACATTCCGCGCATCCTGAGCCATTCGGCCGCGCCTTACGTGCCGCCCGACGTGGCGCCGCTCGCCGCGTTCCTCGCGCGCACCGGCATCGCGGCCGTCGCAGAGCCCACGCCGCACGGCTTGCGCACGCGCTACACGCTGCCCGTGCCGGCGCCGCTCGTTTCGATCATTGTTCCCACGCGCAATGCGGTGGCGCTGGTGCGCCAGTGCGTCGAGAGCATCGTGCTCGAGACGGCTTATCCCAACTACGAGATTTTGCTGGTCGACAACGGCTCGGACGATGCCGAGGCGCTCGCCTACTTCGCCCAACTCGCAAGCCAGCCGGGCTTCACGGTGATCCGTGACGAGCGGCCGTTCAACTATTCGGCGCTCAACAACGCTGCGGTTGCGCATGCGCGCGGGGATCTGGTCGCGCTGCTCAACAACGACATCGAGGTCATATCGCCACACTGGCTGCATGAAATGGCGTCTCTGGCCATGCAGCCCGGTGTGGGGGCGGTAGGCGCAAAGCTGCTCTACCCGGACCTGACGATCCAGCATGGCGGCATCGTGCTGGGCGTTGGCGGCATCGCGGGTCATGCGCACAAGCATTTGCCTTCAACGGTGCCCGGTCACGGCGGCCGGGCGCAGCTCGCGCAGGCTTTCTCCGCGGTCACCGCCGCCTGCATGGTGGTGCGCAAGGCGCTCTATGAGCAGTTGGGCGGCCTCGATGAACAGAACCTCGGCGTCGCCTACAACGACGTCGACTTCTGCCTTCGTCTGCAAGAGGCGGGTTACCGAAACGTCTGGACGCCATATGCAGAACTGCTGCACCACGAGTCTGCAACGCGGGGGCTCGAATCCGCCGCCTCGCAGGAGCGGCTCGCGCGGGAATCGACGTGGATGCGCTCGCGGTGGCCCGCGCTCATTGCCGCCGATCCGGCCTACAACCCCAACCTGTCCCTCGATACGGAAGACTTCGACCTCGCATGGCCTCCACGGAACGATATGCTGCCGACCAGCCCATGACAGTGCCCGCTCCGCTCTCCGTTTCCGTCGCGCTGTGCACCCACAACGGCGCGCGCTTCCTGCGTGAGCAGGTGCGCAGCATCTGCCTTCAGACCCTGCCACCGGTGGAAATCGTGCTGTCCGACGATGCCTCGACCGATGGTTCGGTGGACGTGGTGCGCGCGGCAGTGGCCGAATGCGCCGCCGAACGCCCCGGCCAGCCTGTGGTGCTGCGGATCTTCGAGAACCGACCCGCGCTGCGCGTCGTGAAGAACTTCGAGCAGGCGATCGGTGCTTGCACCGGCGACCTGATCGCACTGAGCGACCAGGACGACGTCTGGGTGCCCGACCGGCTGGCGCAGATGGCCGCCAGCTTCGCGCAGGACGAGCGCCTGGTGCTGCTGCACACCGATGCGCGCCTCGTCGATTCGCAACGCCGCGACCTCGGCCAGACGCTTTTCCATGCGCTCGAGGTCACGCCCTCGGAGATCGAGGGCGTGCACACCGGCCGCGCCTTCGACGTGCTGCTGCGGCGCAACCTCGTGACCGGCGCCACCACGGTCTTTCGCCGTTCGCTGCTGGCCGACGCGCTGCCGCTGCCGGTGGAATGGGTGCACGATGAATGGCTGGGTATCATCGCCTCGGCCACGGGACGCGTCGAGCTGCTCGAGCAGCCGCTCATCGAGTACCGCCAGCACGAATCCAACCAGATCGGGGCGCGCCGCGATACCTTCGCGGAGAAGGTCCGCAAGGCGCTGGGCTCCAGGGGCACCCTTCATGTCGAGCGGGCGGTCAAGGCCGAACTTTTGCTGGCGCGACTGCTGCAGTTCGGTGACCGCATCCCCCCCGAGATCATCGAGAAGGTACGCGGCAAGATCGTGCATCAGCGCTTTCGCGCCGCGCTGCCGGCTTCGCGGCTGGCCCGCTGCGGTCCGATCTTCCGCGAAGCCATGACCGGGCGGTACGACAAGTTCGGCCGCGGCGTGCGTGGCGTGGTGCGCGACCTTTTCGAATCCGTATAGCCGCCATCAAGACCGCGTCAGTCGCAAAAACAATGACTCCCACGAACCCTTCTCCCACTCCAACCGCTAGCGGCCAGGCCACTTTGCCCACTGTGGTGGTGGTCATCCCGTTCTACAACGGCGCCGACTTCATCGAACGCTCGGTCCGAAGCGTCTTCGAGCAATCGGTCCCTGCGAACGAAGTCATCGTCGTCAACGACGGGTCCCGGCCGGAGGAACGCGCGGTGCTGGACGGGCTCGCGTTGCGCTACCCGTTCCGCATCATCGACAAGGAAAACGGTGGCCAGGGCTCGGCCCGGAACGC
Organism: Variovorax sp. Soil_C_39; assembly: GCF_057656815.1. Classification (NCBI taxonomy): domain Bacteria; kingdom Pseudomonadati; phylum Pseudomonadota; class Betaproteobacteria; order Burkholderiales; family Comamonadaceae; genus Variovorax; species Variovorax sp. Soil_C_39. The sequence continues at coordinate 176,802 of NZ_JBDGJQ010000008.1, read as the reverse complement.
GGGAGTCCAAGCCTCGACTTCCGACTACATCTGCTTCCTTGATCAAGACGATTTCTACCTGCCCAACCACATCGAGACACTGGCGTCGTCGATCCCGCCTGGCGACCGGCTGTTTGGCTTCGTCTATGCCGACCTTTACGAGGCCGATGCCGACGGGAACGTGATCCGCACGGGCGTGGTCAAGGAGCACGCGACGCATCCGAAGCGCAACATCAATGACTTGCTGCGCCATGACATGTTCGTGCTTCCATCGGCTACGCTGGTGAGTCGCAAGGCCTTCGAGGCGGTGGAGGGGTTCGACCCGCAGTTCATGGGGTTCGAGGACGACGATCTGTTTCTTCGCATCTTCCGCGCCGGCTACAGCAACTATTTCGTCGACAAGGCGGTCACCGTGTGGTGCATCCATACCGCGAGCACGTCCTTCGGCATCCGGATGATCCGCAGCCGCTTCAAGTACTTCAAGAAGCTTGTCGCGATGTTTCCCGACGAGCACCAGCGCGGCCGCTACTACTTCCGCGACTTCCTGATCCCGAGATTCCAGCCCTACTTCGTCAACCATGCGATCGAATCGATCAAGAACGACGACCAGTACCGAGAGGAAATGAGCGCGATCCTCAACGAGTACGGCGCGATGGTGCTGGCCAATCCCTACGTCGGGCGCAAGAAGAAGCTGCGGCTGCGGCTCACGCTGTTCCTGCTTGCGCACTGCCCGCCCGCCGCAGTGCGCCTTGTCGGCGCCGTCACGCGCCTGCCGGTCATTCGCAGCCTGCGGCGCCTGTACGCCTAGCGGGCCGGGGCCGTTGCCGCGGGGCTCGGCTTGGGGGGCGTCGTTATCGCCGGATCGATGTAGGTCGCAAACCGGCGCACATACTCGGCCCGCAGATGGCCCGCGTCCTTGTAGATCGGCGTCGCATCGGCATCCGCCCGCGTACACCAGTCCTTCTGGCAAAGCGTCGGGATAGGGTCGATCACGGTCGCGCCGGCGCGCAGCGCCATCTGGCGCATCCGTTCGTGCAGCGCTTTCTGGGCCGAGACCCATGGCGCAGTGGGCGTCATGCGTCCCACGCGCATGCTGCCGAGCCGGCCGCCCTGGATGAACTCCTCGGGACCGAAGCCTTCGCCGACAGGGTTGTCCAGCACCAGGTACACCTGCTTGTGCTTGGCCAGGTTCGTCATCACCGCCTCGAGCATGTTGAGCGCAAAGTCCGCGCCGCCGCCGCCCATGAAGCGGCGCTTGGTCGTGCCGTCGAAGTAGTAGTAGCGGTCGGCCTCGGCGTTCGCCGCATTCGGCTTTCCGGTTTCCGAGAAATAGCAGTTCCAGCAGCCGCCGAAGACGACCGCGTCGAACCTGTCGCTGATGGCCAGGCGCATGCCGCCGTCGCGACGCTCGGCGCAGAGCTTGTTCTGCTCGTCGATGACGTTCGGGATCGGCGGGCATGCACCCCATGTCATGAACGACAGCGAATCCAGCGTCTCCGGCGCCATCTTGCTGAGCGCCACCGCGCGCGGCCCGTACTGCTCGATGTGGCTGTCGCCGAACAGCAGCACGCGGCGCTTGCCGCTGCCGATCTGCTGCAGCACCTCGCCGTCGACCTTGATCGGGCTGAGGCCGTCCGGATAGGCCCAGTCCTTCGCCGCCGCCGCGGTCTTGTTGAAGTAGGGGTCACTGTGCCGTCCGACGTAGTAGCGCGTGGTGGCAAGCAGGCCGAGCACCACGAAGCCCGCCATTGCGGCGACCAGGGCGGCGGTCACCACCGGGTTCTCGGTCTTGCGGGTGTGGCGCTCGACGAAGCGGTAGGTCAGCCAGGCCAGCACGAAGGACGCCACCAGCATGAGCGCGCGGATGCCGTCGGACGGCAGCTTGCCTTCGAGAATGCGCGCGTAGGCCAAGAGTGGCCAATGCCACAGGTAGAGCGGATAGCTGATGAGGCCGATCCACACCATCGGCCTGGAGGCGAGCACGTAGCGGTTGAGCACGCCCGTCGGCCCGGCCGCGATGCAATAGAAGGCGCCCAGCGTCGGCAGGATCGCCCAGAACCCTGGAAACGCCTTGCCGCCGCGGATGTAGACGAGCCCCAGCACGATCAGCACCACGCCGGCGATCGACTGCGCATGCCGGCCCCAGCCCGGTTTCGGCGGTGGCCGGTGCAGGCGCATGTAGGCGAGCATGCCGCCGATCATCAGTTCCCAGAAGCGCGACAGCGGCGAATAGAACGCGGCCGTGCGGTGGCTGTGGATGGTCGTGACGTTCAGCAGGAACGACGCCGCCGCCACCGCGCCCACGACCCAGAGCACGCGCCATTTGCGCTTCCAGGCCAGGCCCAGCAGCACGGGCCAGAAGATGTAGAACTGCTCCTCGATCGCGAGCGACCACAGGTGCAGGAGCGGCTTGGTCTCGGCCGCGTTATCGAAGTAGCCGGCCTCGCTCCAGAACGCGAAGTTCGACACGAAGCCCGCGCCCGCGGCCACGTGCTTGCCGAGCTGCTCCCACTCGTGCGGCAGCAGCGAATACCAGCCGAAGGCGAAGCTGGCGGCCAGCACCAGCACCAGCGCCGGAAAGATGCGCTTCACGCGCCGCGCATAGAACTCGCGGTAGCTGAAGCCCTCGCCCTCGAAGCTGCCCAGGATGATCGTCGTGATCAGGAAGCCCGAGATGACGAAGAAGATGTCGACGCCGATGAAGCCGCCCTTGATCCACTGCGGGAACGCGTGGTAGCCGAGCACCGAGAGCACTGCTACGGCGCGAAGGCCGTCGATGTCGGGCCGGTATTTGGGATGCAGCAGGTGCGGTTGCGCCTGCGGGAAAGTCGGGCTGCTCGTGGTCGTCATCGTCGGTCGGTGGGAGGGAGAAGCGCCACGGATCGGGGCTTTCCTGCCCCGGATTGTCTTCGCAAACGCGAGATGTGTTTTTTTGTCAGCCCTGGCGCGGCCGGGCGCGCAGGTAGCGCCAGAACGCCGCCGAGGTCCAGACCTTGAGCAGGCTGGTCACGTGCCAGTAGAGGTGCTTCCTGCTGCGGCGGCTCGCGCGCTGCGCTTCGTGGCGCGCGAGCAGGTCTTCGCCGACCTGCAACCGCCAGCCGGCCAGCTGGGTGCGTGCGCAGATGTCGAAATCTTCCCCGTACATGAAGAAGCGCTCGTCGAAACCGCCGATCTGCCGGTAGGCGTCGCTGCGGAACAGCATGAACAGGCCCGGAATCCACGCCGGCACCGCCGGTCGCACGTAGCCCGGGCGGCGCCGCGTGAGGATCTCGCGCGGTGTGATGATCGCGCGGTGCTGCTCGGGGGCGTCGTTGCCGGGCTCGAGGATGCGCGGCGTCAGGAGGCCGGCGTCGGGCGCGGCCTGCGCGAGCAGCGGCGCGAGCACGTCGGCGTCGAAGCGGATGTCGGGGTTGAGCACCAGGAACCAGGGCGTTCGGCAGCGTTCGAAGGCCTGGTTGTGGTTGGCGCCGAAGCCCAGCCGTTGCGCATTCTCGATGCGCTCGAGCGGAAATCCCCAGTCCAGCCCCGCGAGCAGGTCGGGCTCGGGGATGTTGAGCGTGAGCACCACCTTGGCAATCGAGCCCTGGCTGAAGCGGTCGAGCTGGTCGAGCAGCGGACGCACCAGCGCGAGCTGGCCGTGGCTGACGATCGAAATGGTGATCGGGGGGGAGGGGGAGGAGGGCGCTGGCATGGTCTAATTTCGCTCGGGAATTCTAGGGTTCCCTCCACACCCCCATGATTGCCCTGATCGTCATCAGTTTCTTCGTCTCCGCCATCGCGGTCCAGCTGTTCATGCGCCGCGCGCGCCGGCATGCGCGGCTGTATGGCGCCGACATGCCCCAGCGCTTCCACAAGGGCCATGTCCCGCGGCTCGGTGGCGCGGGCATCTTGTTCGGCATGGGCGTGGCATGGCTGGCCGCAGGCATCACCGGAACCGATCCGTTCAACGTCGCCTGGCCCGTCAAGGTCTCGATGCTGACGCTGCTGTGCATCCTGCCCGCGGTCATCGGCGGCATCGTCGAGGACGTCACGCAGAACGTGAAGGTGCGCTACCGGCTCGCGCTCACCATTGGGTCCGCGCTGCTGGCCTGCTGGGTGCTGGGTCTGGGCCTGGCGCGCACCGGCATCGAGGCCGTCGACCAGGGGCTTGCACTGGTGCCGTACGGTGCGGTGCTGTTCGCGGCGCTGGCGATCGGCGGGCTGCCGCATGCCTTCAACATCATCGACGGCTACAACGGGCTCGCCGGCACCGTGGCGGTGCTGGTGTGCCTGGCCATCTCGCACGTGGCGCTGCAGGTGGGGGACAGGCAGCTCGCGGCCATGGTGATCTGCCTCGTCGGCGCGACCTTCGGCTTCCTGATCTGGAACTATCCGCGCGGCAAGATCTTCGCCGGCGACGGCGGCGCCTACGTCTGGGGCATGGTGATCGCCGTGGCCTGTGTGACGCTGGTGCAGCGCCATCCGGTGGTCTCGCCGTGGTTTCCGATGCTGCTGCTCATCTATCCGGTGTGGGAGACGCTGTTCTCGATCTACCGCAAGCTCGCGCGCGGCCAGTCGCCCGGCACCGCCGATGCGCTGCATTTCCACCAGCTGATCTTCCGCCGCATCGTGCGCGTGGCTTTCGCCGACGACGAGGCCCGGCAGCTGCTCGCCCGCAACAACCGCACCTCACCGTACCTGTGGATGTTCGCCGCGCTCTCGGTGGTGCCGGCGGTGCTGTTCTGGAACAACACGGTCGTGCTGATGGCGTTCTGCCTGCTGTTCGTCACCACCTACGTGGGTGCGTACCTCATGATCGTGCGATTCAAGGTGCCGCGCTGGCTCAGGCCGTGAGCGAAGCGGCCGCGGCCAGCGGCGCGCCGGTTTGCGCGAGAATTTGAAACTTCTTCGTCTTCCTCTTCTTCATCGACCCCCGTTTTGGAGCCTGCCCGCCCATGACCGATCCCGTCCTCAACATCCCCCCGCGTGACAAGGCGGAGATCCTGGCGCAGGCGCTGCCGTACATCCGCAAGTTCCACGGCAAGACCATCGTCATCAAGTACGGCGGCAACGCCATGACCGACCCCGCGCTGCAGGCCGATTTCGCCGAGGACGTGGTGCTGCTGAAGCTGGTGGGCATGAACCCGGTGGTGGTGCATGGCGGTGGGCCGCAGATCGAGGCGGCGCTCAACCGCTTGGGCAAGAAGGGCAGCTTCATCCAGGGCATGCGCGTGACCGATGCCGAGACCATGGAAGTGGTCGAGTGGGTGCTGGCCGGCGAGGTGCAGCAGGACATCGTGGGCCTGATCAACCAGGCCGGCGGCAAGGCCGTGGGCCTCACCGGGCGCGACGGCGGCATGATCCGCGCGCAGAAGCTCAAGATGGCCGACCGCACCGATCCCAACCTGCAGCATGACGTGGGCCAGGTCGGCGATATCGTCGCGATCGACCCCAGCGTGGTCAAGGCGCTGCAGGACGATGCTTTCATTCCGGTCGTGAGCCCGATCGGTTTCGGCGAGGAGAACGAGAGCTACAACATCAACGCCGACGTCGTCGCCGGCAAGCTCGCCATCGTGCTCAAGGCCGAGAAGCTCATGCTGCTGACCAACACGCCCGGCGTGCTCGACAAGAATGGCAAGCTGCTCACCAACCTGAGCGCGCGCGAGATCGACGAGTTGTTCGCCGACGGCACCATCTCGGGCGGCATGCTGCCCAAGATCGAAGGCGCGCTCGATGCCGCCAAGAGCGGCGTGAACGCGGTGCATATCATCGACGGTCGCGTGCCGCACGCGATGCTGCTCGAGATCCTGACCGACCAAGCCTACGGCACGATGATCCGCGCACGCTGATCCGCGTGCGCGCCCGCTGCCGGCCGTTCAGGCCCCGGCAGCAGCGGCGGGCTTGCGGCCCAAGAACTCGAAGCCTGCGGCGCCCACCTCCTGGGCCGACTGCGGCAGCTTCTCGAAGTCGGTCCAGAGCGGCGTCTCGCGCCGCGACGGGTCGCGCCACAGGTCCACCAGCTCGCCCGCGGGGGCGCTGCGGAAGCGCTCGGCGGCTTCGTCGGACAGGTTGGCGCGCAGCGCCTGCTCGCATTCCGAGGCCAGCCAGCTGATCGAATGGTTGGGGCAGAAATTCTCCGACACCTTGATCCGTTCGGCCTCGAACGCCTGGAACCACTGCGCCAGTCCATAGCGGGTGCAGTTGAAGAAGTGCCACGGTCTTTCGTGCAGCGGCTGCATGAACGCGGTGCGAACCAGCACTTGGCCGCCCGGCTTCAACACGCGCAGGAGTTCCGCGGCCACCTTCTGCGGCTCGCGGTAGTGCTCGAAGGCGTTCATGACGATGGCAGCGTCGAAGACCTCGTCGTCGAACGGCAGCGCATGGGCGTCTGCCACCACGTCCGTGTGCCTGAACAGGCTGTATTCGACCTCGACCACGTTGCCGAGCTTGTTCTGCGAACCTCCGCCGCTCAGGTTCAGGACCCAGCCCCGGGTGTTTTTTGCCAGCGCCAAGGCCTCGCTTGGCAACGCGTTGCTGACATGGTCCGCAGGCTTCACCTCGGGCTCGCCGATCTCTTCGCACAGAACCGGACGCCCCTCGACGATGGGCCAGGTCCTCCAGCCGTCCACGGTCACCAGTGCGCCTTGTCCGGCGTCGAGGGCCAGCTTAAGCCCCGTCTTGGGACAGCGAAGGATCGGCAACAGCGTTTGAAGCCGCGTCTTCGCGGCGTCGTCGCTCAGCGCCACCTGCAGCGCCGGTGGTTTGCGCGCAAGCCGCTCGTCGATCAGCGACACCCAGGGATGCTCGGCCTTGAAGTTCTCGATCAGCCGCTGGTAGTTCTGCGGGACCGTCGTCTCGGCCCGGAGCATCGAGCCCGCATGCACGCGGTAGTCCGCGAGCGTCTGCGGCTCCCAGAACCCACGCTGGCCCTGCTCTGCGAGCCGACACCAGAAGTCGTAGTCCTCCCACCCGTGGCGAACGTGGTTGTAGCCACCGACGATCGCCCAGGCTTCCTTCGAGACGAGCGCCATCGCATCGACATAGTTGCCGGCCACGAAGCGCTGCGGTTCGTAGCTGGCGTCACCGAGCAACGCGCTGGAGGCGCCGAAATGCTGGATCGTCGGATAGACGAACGCGACCCGCTCGGCGCGGATGGCGCGGCGCAGTTCCTCGCAGCATTTGGGCCGCAGCCGGTTGTCGGCGTCCAGCGGCAGCACGTAGGGGCTGTCCGCCAGTTGAAAGGCCGCATTGCGCGTCAGCCCCAGGCCGCTGTTCGATGCATGCCGGGCGACCACCACGCGGTTGAAGCGCGCAGCGTGCTGCCGGACCCATGCCAGCGCGATTTGCAGCGAATCGTCGGTCGAACAGTCGTCCACCACCACCAGGTCCAGCACGGCCAGCGTCTGGGCCCGGACGGACTCCAGCGCCTCGACGATGAACTGCGCGTAGTTGTAGAGCGGAATGACGACTGAGACCTCGGAAGTCTCGATCTCGTCGGCCCTGTGCTCGAACACCACGTCGAGCGGCATCAGCACGGGCCGGCGAACTGGCGTGGAGCGAATGTGCGCATCGAGCGCGAAGGCCCGCGCGGCCAGCGCATCGCCCTGCAGCTGGTCGAGCACGCGGCCGAACTGTGCGGCGCGCTGCAGCGGTCCGTACGAGGCCATGGCCCGCAGGAAGGCCGCCGAGCTCACCTTGGCGCGCAGCGCTTCGTCTGAAACCAGGGTCGAGAGGCAGTGGTACCAATCGTCGGCGGTGGCAGCCAGGAAGCCCGTCGCGCCGTGTTCGATCGCTCGCCTGAAGGGCCCGGTCGGCGATGCGATGGTCGGAACATCGACCAGCGCCGCCTCGAAGAATTTCAGTTCGCTCTTGGCTTCGCAGAACGGGTTGCCGAACTCCAGCGGCGCGATGTTGATGTCGAAGCGCGCGATCTCGCACGGCAGCGTTTCCAGCGTCTGGAAAGGTCGCCATTCGATGCGGTGCTCGAGGCCCACCATCGCGGGGTATTCCTCCACGTCGACCAGGCGCATGCCCGAAGCGGTCTGGAAGAGCACCAGGCGGCACCGTTCGTTCTCCCGCAGCACGCGTGCAACGGCCTCGATGGCCAGCCCCAGGTCGCGCTGGTGCGTTCGCGATCCGCCGGCATAGCCAATCCGCACCAGATCGTCGATCCGTGCGCTGCGCCACTGCCGTGCGCTGCGCCGGGACAGCGCCAGGGTCTGGTCATCGAAACCGTTGGCCAGCACATGGGTGGTCTTGCCGGCCCAGCGCATGTGGTAAGCCAATTCCTGGGTGCTCGCCGTGCACACGTCGGCCGCGAGCATGGCCCGGCGCACGCTTGCAAAGAGCTCGCGCACCGCGGCTTCCGGATGGGCGTTCGACCGGATGCCGTCGATTACCTTGGTGTCGGCCAGGTCCGGTTCGATCATCAGGTCGTCGATGTCGAACACCACCTTCTTGCCTTGGGCGTGCATCAGCTCGACGGCTTTCTCGAGGGCGGGGCTCCACGGGGTGCGCCAGAGGATCATCACGTCGTGCCGCGAGGTCAGCTCGAGCCGCGACGCGAGCTCATCCTGCCGGACCCACTCGGCCGGGACCCCGTTCATGCGTGCCGCATCGACATGCCGCGCGACGCGGTACAGGTGCCCGGGCGTGTCCGCCTCACCCGACACATAGAAGATCGAGAACACCCGGCTGGGCAGCGGCGCACGCGCCGGCTCGGCTTCTTCGACGCCGAGCAGACCGGCACGCCGCCCCTCCTTTGCACCGACCAGCGTGTAGTGGAGCAGCGGATTGAAACCTGCGGCGTCCGGGTAACGGGCCGCGTATTCAGTGCCCGAGAACCACGGGCCGGGGTTGCGCCCTTCGGCCGCGCCGTGGGTCGCGTAGTGCTCCGCGGGGTCGGTGCCGGCCGATGCGACATCGGGGTAGGTCTGCAGGTACCAGTCCCGGTCGAAGTAGGGCGAGAAGCGGATGATTTCCACCGCGCCCAGGTCGACGGGCCGGCCGGAAAGCCGGCGTGCCAGCAACCGCAGGCGCCTGCGCATCTTGGCCTTCACGCTCAGTGCGGGGTCGCCCCGCAGGCGCGCGAAATGCCTCGTCAGCGATTCGATCCGGTCTTCCTTCAGGTCGGCGAGGTGCTTCCAGGCCAGGGCGGTGCGCTGCTGCAGGCTCTTTGCTTCGCTGCTTTCCTTCAGATCGCTCGCCAATCGCGCCACGAGGTTCCGCAACTCGGCCACGCGCCGGTTCGCCTGCTCGTGCGCGAAGCCCGTCGCGCGGGCGGCGGCTTCCGCCTGGGCGGCCTTCGCCTCCGCGTCGCTGGCCTGCCTGTTCAGGGCCTCCAGCCGCGCGGCCTTGTCTGCGACTTCCTGGGACAGGGCGTCCAGCTGGCCTTCGGCGCTGGCGCGGGCTTCGGCCTCGGCGAGACGGGCAGCCGCCACCTGGGCCAACTCCGCTTCGATCGGCGCGCGCTGGGCATTGGCCTCATGCAGGCGCTGATGCAGTTCGGCCGAACCGAGCTGCTCGCGTGTGGCGACGAACCAGCGCGTCCCGAGGTGCGAGAAGCGGGTTCGGGCAGCGTTCGCGCGTTCGGGGTCGAGGTTGCACAGCGCCATGGCCGCGGCCGGTGCGCGATCGCCGACAGCGAGCACGCCGAGCCCGTGACCGTGCAGGAACTCGAAGGAGGGATAGTGCCGCGCCTGTTCGGCAAAGAAGCGGAAGACGCCGAAATTGCCGCTGCGCACATTGGTGTCGTGGAACAGCACGACGGCCCTGTCCGACAGCTTGGGAAGCCAGGTCTCGAAGTCGTGCCTGACCGCCTCGTAGGTATGGAAGCCATCGATGTGCAGCAGGTCGATGGAGCCGTCGGCGAAGTACGGCAGCGCATCGTCGAAGGTGGACTTGAGCAGCTCGGAGAAGGCGCTGAAGTGCTTGTCGTGGAAGTCGCGGAGTTCGTGGTAGACCTGCGCATCGAAGTGCCCGGCATGCGCGTCGCCGGCCCAGGTGTCCACGGCGTAGCAGCGCGTCGCCGACTTGAGCCGGGCCACGGCCTCGCAGAAAGCCGCATACGACACCCCGTTGTGTGTGCCCAGTTCCACCAGCAGGTCCGGCTTGCATGCGGCCACGATCCAGAACGCGAACGGCGTGTGTGTCCACCAGGCGCTCGCCTTGCCGAGCAGGTGGGGCGTCCAGAACAGCGGGTCGAGCACCGGATGGGTCAGCACGTCGAGCGACTTGTCGACCGTGGGAAGGATGAGGGTGGGTTCTTTCATTTTTCTGCCGGACGCATCCGGACCTCCGCAAGAGAATCAATCGATGAAGCCGCTGCGCGCCGCTACGTCAGCGCGCGAGCTGCCACGGCTGGCCGACACTGGTGGCGAGGTGCGCACCCGTGAGCCAGTCGAGCTGGACGTTCGGGTTGTGATACGGGTCGTGCTCGAAGCGATCGATCCATTTGGTGCCGGCGTGCGCCTGCTCGGATCGCGCCCGGCGTTGCCTTTCCTCGGATACGTGGTCATGCCCGCGCGAGGCGCTTTCCAGGTGCAGCAGCGAGGCAAACGGCGTGCAGATGTTGCGGTAGCCCGCGTCGCTCACCTTCAAGCACAGGTCGATGTCGTTGTAGGCGACCGGCAGGTGCTCGCTGTCGAATCCGCCCACCTGCTCGAACACCGTTCGACGCACCGCCAGGCAGGCCCCGGTGACCGCCAGGTAGTTGCGCGTGCCCGCGAGCCGCCCTTCCATGCCAGTCTCGGTGGCGCCGTCGGTACGGCAGACGTGCATCGCCAGCGGGCCGCGCTGCAGGATGACGCCGGCGTGCTGCACCGTGCCGTCGCCATAGAGGAGCTTCGCGCCCACGCAGCCGATGTCCGGGCGCATGACCTCGCCAACCATCTCCCTGAGCCATCCACCCTCCAGTATCTCGATGTCGTTGTTCAGGAAGAGCAGCACCTCGCCCGTCGAGGCCTGCACGCCCGCGTTGTTGATCGACGAGAAATTGAAGGGGCCGGGCACGCGAAGCACGCGCACACGCGGGTCCGCACGGAGTTCGGCGAAGAGCGCAAAGGTCGCCGGCTCGACGCTGTCGTTGTCCAGGATGATGACTTCGAAATCGGGATAGTCGGTCTTGCCCAACAGGCCGTCCATGCAGGCTCTCACCAGAGAGGCGCGGTCGCGTGTCGGGACCAGCACGCTCACGCGCGGGGCGGGCTCCGGCAAGGGGCGGCGCACATGGTTGACGAATTGCGCGATCGGCGAGGGCAGCACCTCGACCGCCACGCCGGCCTGCGCGAACGCTGCCTGCGCCGCCACCTGCCGGGCCGCGGCGGCATAGGCCTCGACGGCGCGATGGGCTTCGGCCGCATCGGCCACCGGCGGCACGCGCCGGTGATACAGCACCGACGGAATGTGGCGGACCTGGCTGCAGTGCAGCGGGAGGGCCACACGGCAATGGAGGTCGTAGCGGGCGGCCGGTTCGAATTCGGCGCGAAACCCACCGGCCTCGAGGATGTGGGCGCGCTTCATCACGCACAGCCCGTCCAGCAGATCGAAACCGAGCTGGGCCTCGGGATCCCAGGCCGACTTGAAGCGCGGCTTGCATCGCGCTCCGTCATGGCCGCTCCAGTCCTCGTCCGCATAGACGACGGCGGCATCGGGCCATTTCGCGAGCGTGAGCTGCAGCGACGACACCGCGTGCGGGGCGAGCTGGTCGCCGGCGGCGATCACCCCGAACCAGGTCTGGACCGCATCCGCGAGTGCGCGCTGCTGCAACGCCAGGGCGCTTGGCGGCTCGCTCGCAGCGACGATGCGGACAGGGACCGCATCGCGAACGAACGACAGCGCGCGGGCGACTGCGGCGCTGCGCGACGCCGCGCACGCTACCACCACGTCGAACTGGCGACAGGCCTGCGCGGCAAGCGAAGCCATCGTCTCGCGCAGCGCCTCGTCGCTGCCACTGTCGGCGATGGCGAAGGTCATGCCGTCCCCGTACGCAAGCCTTTCCAGGTCTGCGCGCAGCGCTGGCTGTTCGGTCTCGTGGCGGGATGCCTCTGCATCAGTCCATGCGCGGTAGGCGGCGTCGGTGAACGGTGAGAACCGGCACGCCGCGGCCCAATGGGCGTATCGCGCTTGATCGATCGGCAAGATTCCCCCTAACGCTGCAAGAGATGGCAAGACAGGGGCCCCGGCGTGCGCACCCCCTTAATGCAGGATAGCGACGCGGAGGAGGCGGAAGCGTAACAAGCCATGCAACAGTCGTTGCGCAGCGGTTCCATTCGTTACTTGAACGGGGGAGTTCGCCGGCCCCTGTGCGGCCGGACGCTCAGCCGGGCGCGGACGGCGAGTCGTACCCGTTCGGATTGCCCTGCTGCCAGCGCCAACTGTCGGCGCACATCTGGTCGAGCCCGCGCTGCGCACGCCAGCCCAGCGTGGCCGCTGCAAGCGATGGATCGCCCCAGTAGGCGGGCACGTCGCCAGGCCGGCGCGGCCCGATCTCGTGGGCCAGTGCGCGACCGCTCGCGCGCTCGAAGGCGTGCACCACCTCCAGCACCGAGGCACCGCGGCCGGTGCCGAGGTTCAGCGTGACCAGGCCGGCACCGCGTTCGGCGTGCCGCAGCGCCGCGACATGGCCTTCGGCGAGGTCCATCACATGCACATAGTCGCGCACCCCGGTGCCATCGGGCGTCGGATAGTCGTTGCCGTGGATCACCAGCTGGTCGCGCCGCCCCACCGCCACCTGGCACACGAAGGGCATCAGGTTGTTCGGCTTTCCTTGCGGATGCTCGCCGATCAGGCCGCTCTCGTGTGCGCCCACGGGATTGAAGTAGCGCAGCAGCGCAATGCGCCAATCGGGCTCCGCCTGATGCAGGTCGATCAGCGCCTCTTCCACCATGCGCTTCGAGCGTCCGTAGGGATTGGCGGGCCTGCAGGCAGCGTCCTCGGGGATCGGCGATTGGTCGGGCTCGCCGTAAACGGTGGCGGACGACGAGAAGACCAAGGTCCGCACGCCGGCCTGCCGCATCGCCGCGGCGAGCACGAGGCTGCCGTGCACGTTGTTGTCGTAGTAGGTGAGCGGGTCGGCGACCGAGTCGCCCACCGCCTTGAGCCCGGCAAAGTGAATCACGGCCGAGAAGTCCCTCCCGGCCAGTACCCGGTCGAGCAGCGCGCGGTCGCGCACGTCGCCCTCGATCAGCTCCGGCCGCGTGCCCGTGATGCGCTGCAGTCGGTCGAGCACGCGGATGTCGCTGTTGCCCAGGTTGTCGAGGATCACCGGCACGTACCCCGCCGCAGCGAGCGCCACGCAGGTGTGGCTGCCGATGAAACCCGCGCCGCCGGTGACCAGAACGTGGTGGGTGGAAGCCATGAGAACCTTTTACGGAATATGGATGGCGCCGATTCTCTACGAGCTTTCCCCGAGCCGGTTGGCACGCGCTCACTGCGCGCCCGTGTGCGAGAATCAATTGATTACATCTTTGCCGTGCTCCCATGCAAAACGAAGAGACAAGCTACCCGGGCATCGATGCCCCCGCCGAGACGCCCGCGACCGTGACCGCCGCCCCCGCCGCGCCGGTGCGCAAGCGGCCCAAGCCCGGCGAGCGGCGCGTGCAGATCCTGCAGGCGCTCGCGGCCATGCTCGAGCAGCCCGGCGCCGAACGCGTGACCACGGCAGCGCTGGCGGCGCGGCTCGATGTCAGCGAGGCCGCGCTCTACCGCCACTTCGCGAGCAAGGCGCAGATGTTCGAAGGCCTGATCGACTTCATCGAGCAGAGCGTCTTCACCTTGGTCAACCAGGTGCTCGAGCGCGAGGGCGTTTCGGGCGCGCAGCAGGCCGCGCGCATCCTCACGCTCGTGGTGCAGTTCGCCGAGCGCAACCCGGGCATGACGCGCGTCATGGTCGGCGACGCGCTGGTGTTCGAGAACGAGCGGCTGCAGCAGCGCATGAACCAGTTCTTCGACAAGATCGAGGCCACGCTGCGCCAGGTGCTGCGCGGCGCGGCGGCGGCAGAGGGCTCGGCCACGCCGAGCGTCGATGCGCAGGTGCGCGCCGCGGCGCTCACCGCCTTCGTCGTCGGCCAGCTGCAGCGCTTTGCGCGCTCGGGGTTCCGCCGTTCGCCATCAGAGCACCTCGAAGCCACGATCGCGCTGATCGTTTGAGCCGGCGCTGCCTCCTATGGGGGTGATAGCTGAATACGATGTTGCGGCGTCGTCTTCATTGACAGAATAGATGGGCTGCCACAACACAGAGGAAAGCCCACATGACCGATCCCCGCACGCTCACGACCGAGAACGGCGCGCCCGTCGAGAACAACCAGCAATCGCAGACCGCCGGCCCCACGGGCCCGGTGCTGATGCAGGACCACCACTTGATCGAGAAGCTCGCGCGCTTCGATCGCGAGCGCATTCCCGAGCGCGTGGTGCATGCGCGCGGCTCGGGCGCCTTCGGCCACTTCGAGGTCACGGCCGATGTGTCGAAATGGACCAAGGCCAAGTTTCTCGCAGGGGTCGGCAAGAAGACCGAAGTGCTGGTGCGTTTCTCGACCGTCGCGCTCGAGCTCGGCTCGGCCGACACGGTTCGCGATCCGCGCGGCTTCGCTGTCAAGTTCTACACCGAAGAGGGCAACTACGACCTCGTCGGCAACAACACGCCGATCTTCTTCATCCGCGATCCGCTGAAGTTCCCCGACTTCATCCACTCGCAGAAGCGCGATCCCTACAGCCACGTACAGGAGCCCAACAACGCCTGGGACTTCTTCTCGCATTCGCCCGAGGCCACGCACCAGTTCACGTGGCTGTTCGGCGACCGCGGCATCCCGAAGAGCTACCGCCACATGGACGGCTTCGGCTCGCACACCTTCCAGTGGGTCAATGCGCAGGGCGAGGCCTTCTGGGTCAAGTACCACTTCAAGACCCACCAGGGCATCGAGACCTTCGTCGCCGAAGAGGCGCAGCGCGTGGGCGGCGAGAACCCGAACCACCACCACCTCGACCTGCTGCATTCCATCGAGCGCGGCGAGTTCCCGAGCTGGCGCGTGCAGGTGCAGATCATGCCGGTGGCCGAGGCGCGCACTTACCGCTTCAATCCCTTCGACCTGACCAAGGTCTGGTCGCACAAGGACTATCCGAAGATCGACATCGGCGTGCTCACGCTCGACCGCAACCCCGACAACTACTTCGCCGAGATCGAGCAGGCCGCGTTCAACCCCGCCAACTTCGTGCCCGGCATCGGCCCCTCGCCCGACAAGATGCTGCAGGGGCGCCTGTTCAGCTACGGCGACACGCAGCGCTACCGGCTCGGCATCAACCACACGCAGTTGCCAGTGAACCGCCCGCGCGCCACCACCGCGCAGAACTACGGCCGCGACGGCGCGATGCGCGGCGACGGCAATGGCGGCCGCGGCCCGAACTACGAGCCCAACAGCTTCAGCGACGCGCCCAAGCAGAGCAACGAGCCGGTGTATGCGCCGCTCGAAATCCATGGCTGGACCGGCAGCCACGCCTGGCAGCAGCACCCCGCCGACAACGACTTCGTGCAGGCCGGCGACCTTTATCGCCTGATGGACGAAACCGCCAAGGAGCGACTCGTGAACAACATCGCTGGCGGCCTTGGCGCGGTGACGCGGCAGGACATCATCGACCGCGCCGTGAGCTACTTCCGACAGGCGGATGCCGACTACGGCGCACGGCTCGAGAAGGCCATCCGTGCGGTGCAAGCGAAGATCAAGGGCGAGGAAGTCAGCGTGCAGGTCGGCAAGCCCGCGCACGACAGCAGCAACAGCTGAGCGCGCAGGTGCCTTTCTCCCTCCCCCGCTGGGGGAGGGCGGGGGTGGGGGCCAGCGGCGTCACCACAGGGCGCATCGCTGTGCCCCCATCCCAACCTTCCCCCAGCGGGGGAAGGAGCAAGACATCAATCGCTGACCGCCACGCCCACCTTGGCGCCCGCAGCCACGATCTCGCCCCAGGTCGCATCGTCCAGCCAGATGCCGTCGCGCTCGCGTGCCACGCGCGCGGCGCGTTCGGGTTCGCCGGCGATCTGCACCTGGTCGAAACCTGCCCCGGGCGGGCTCTGGCGCAGCCAGTCGACGAACGCCGTCGCTTCCTGCGCGAAGCTTTGCTGGGTGCCGAGCCGGGTCGGGTCGATCAGGATGGTGAGCATGCCGTTGAGCACCGTGCGCGCGGCATCGGCCGGCCGGTGCCAGGTGCCGCCGCCGCTGAGCGCACCGCCCAGCAGCTCGCAGGCCATCGCCATGCCGTAGCCCTTGTGCTCGCCGAAGGTCATCAGCGCGCCGAACAGGCCGTTGGACTGCGGCACCACCACCACGCCCGGGTTGTGGGTCGGTGCGCCGCGTTCGTCGATCAGGTAGCCGTCGGGCACCTGTTCGCCCTTGTTGTGGGCGACGCGCATCTTGCCCTGGGCAACGCGGCTGGTCGCGAAGTCGAGCAGGAACGGCTCGGCGCCCGCGAGCGGAATGCCGATGCAGCATGGGTTGGTGCCGAAGCGCCCGTCGCCGCCACCCCAGGGCGCCACCACGGGCCGCGAGAGCACGTTGACGAAGTGCATCGACACCAGCCCTTCGGCCGTCGCCATTTCCGCGAAATGCCCGATGCGGCCCAGGTGGTGCGCATTCGCGAGCGTGAAGATGCAGCTGCCGTGCTGCTTCGCGCGCTCGATGCCCAGAGCCATGGCCTGCACGCCGACCACCTGGCCGTAGCCATGCTGACCGTCGAGCGCGAGCAGGGTGCCGATGTCCGCATTGACCTTCACGGCCGCGTTCGGCACCAGCCCGCCCTCGGCCACCGCATCGACATAGCGCGGCAGCATGCCCACGCCGTGCGAGTCATGGCCACTCAGGTTGGCGAGCACCAGGTTGGCTGCCACCTGTTGAGCTTCGGCCGGCGTGCTGCCGGCGGCTTCGAGGATGCGCGCGCAATCCGCACGCAGCGCGGCAGCGGGAAGGGTTTGGGGCATTGGATGGACTCTGTTGGATTGTTCAATGGCCGCGCAGCGAGGCCCGTTCAGGAAACACCGCGGAACCGGCTCTGCCGGGCCGCTGGTGTTGCCCCCTTGAGGGGGAGGCGGCGACACGAAGTGCGCCGCTTCGGGGGTGGGCTACATCACGGCGCCGACTTGCCATGGGACGAATTCGTTTTGGCCGTAGCCGTGTTTTTCGCTCTTCGACGGTTCACCGGATGCCGTCGCCAGCACCAGTTCGAAGATCCGCTGGCCCATTTCCTGGATCGAGCTCGTGCCGTCGACGATCTCGCCGCAGTTGATGTCCATGTCTTCTTCCTGCCGCTGCCACAGCGCCGAGTTGGTCGCGAGCTTTAGCGACGGCGAGGGCGCGCAGCCGTAGGCCGACCCGCGCCCCGTGGTGAAGCAGATGACGTTCGCGCCGCCCGCCACCTGGCCGGTGGCGCTTACCGGGTCGTAGCCGGGCGTGTCCATGTAGACGAAGCCGTGCGCCGTGACCGGCTCCGCGTATTCGTATACCGCCTCGAGGTTGCTGGTGCCGCCTTTGGCCACGGCGCCGAGCGACTTCTCGAGAATGGTCGTGAGGCCGCCTGCCTTGTTGCCCGGCGAGGGGTTGTTGTTCATCTCGCCCTGGTTGATCTCGGTGTAGTGCTCCCACCACTTGATGCGGTCGACGAGCTTTTGCCCCACTTCGCGCCGCACCGCGCGGCGCGTGAGCAGGTGCTCGGCGCCGTAGACCTCGGGCGTTTCGCTCAGGATGGCCGTACCGCCATGCGCCACCAGCAGGTCGACCGCGGCGCCCAGCGCGGGGTTGGCGCTGATGCCCGAATAGCCGTCGGAGCCGCCGCACTGCAGACCGATCGTGATGTGCGCCGCGCTGCAGGGCTCTCGCTTCACCGCGTTGGCGCGCGGCAGCATCTCGTTGATCAGCGCGATGCCCTTCTCGACCGTCTTGCGCGTGCCGCCGGTGTCCTGGATGTTGAAAGTGCGAAAGTTCTCGCCCTCGGCCAGGTGGCCGGTCGCGAGCCAGGCATTGATCTGGTTCGCCTCGCAGCCCAGGCCCACCACCAGCACGCCCGAGAAGTTCGGGTGCGTGGCATAGCCCGTGAGCGTGCGCTCGAGGATCTGCATGCCCATGCCCTGCGTGTCCATGCCGCAGCCCGTGCCGTGCGTGAGGGCCACCACGCCATCGACGTTCGGGTAGTCCGCCAGCGCCGCGGGGTTCGTCCGGCGCGAGAAATGGTCGGCGATGGCGCGGGCCGCGGTGGCCGAGCAGTTCACGCTCGTGAGCACGCCGATGTAGTTGCGCGTGGCCACGCGGCCGTCCGCACGCCGGATGCCCATGAACGTCGCCTCGCGCTGCGCGGGCGCGGGCTTCACGTCGGCGCCGAAGGCGTAGTCGCGTTCGAAGTCGCCCTTGTCGGGGCCCATGTCGAGGTTGTGTGTGTGCACATGCTCGCCGGGGGCGATGGGCTTGCTCGCGAAGCCGATGATCTGGTTGTAGCGGCGAACCGGCTCGCCGGCGCCGATGGCGCGCGTCGCTACCTTGTGGCCCGCCGGAATCAGGCCGCGCACCGCCAGGCCCTCGACCGTGGCGCCGCCGACCAGCTGGCTGCGCGCGATCACGACGTCGTCGGCCGCATGAAGGCGAATGAAGGGATTCATCGTGGAACTCGTTGTGATGTCGTTGTGGTGTGGGGATCAGAAGAACATTCTCGGCAGCCAGAGAACCATCGACGGCATGTAGGTGATCGCCGCCAGTGCCAGCAGCAGCGGAATCAGCCACGGCAGGATCGCCATCGTCGTGCGCTCGAAGCTCAGGCCCGCCACGCGCGCCAGCACGAACAGCACCATGCCCATCGGCGGATGCAGCAGCCCGATCATCAGGTTCAGCACCATCACCAGGCCGAAGTGGATCGGGTCGACACCCAGCTGGATGGCGATGGGCAGCAGGATCGGCACCAGGATCGTGATCGCGGCCGTGGGCTCGAGGAAGCAGCCCACGAACAGCATCAGCAGGTTGGCCAGCAGCAGGAACACCCAGGCTTCCTTGGTGAAGCCCAGCACCCAGCTCGCGATGTCGGTGGTCACGCCGGTGGCGGTGAGCATCCAGCCGAAGATCGACGCGGCCGCCACGATGAACAGCACGGTCGACGTGGTCTCGACGGTGTCGAGGCAGACCTTGACGAACATCTTCCACGACAGCGTCTTGTACCAGGCGAAGCCGAGGATCATGGCCCACACGCAGGCCGCGATGGCGCCCTCGGTGGGCGTGAACAGGCCCGTGCTCATACCGCCGATCAGCAGCACGGGGGTCATGATCGGGAGCAGCGCCTCGAAGCGGAAGATGCGGTCGAGCACGAACAGCGACGCCAGGCCCGCAAACACCGTGAGCTGCGGCGGCGTGCCGAGCTTGGCCACCAGCAGCCACAGCATGAGCGGCCAGCCGACCACCACGGCCATCTCGCACATCGCCTTGAAGAAGCGCGTGCTCGAGAACTTGATGTCGCCGCCCCAGCCGTTGCGGTGCGCGAAGTAGGCCACCGTCAGCATCATCAGAATGGCCAGCAGCACGCCCGGAAGGATGCCCGCCAGGAACAGTGCGCCCACCGACACGTTGGCCATCATTCCGTAGATCACGAACGGCAGGCTCGGCGGAATGATCGGCCCGAGCGTGGCCGACGCCGCGGTCACGCCGACCGCGAACTCGGTCGAGTAGCCGTGCTCCTTCATCGCCTTGATCTCGATCGTGCCGAGGCCTGCGGCGTCGGCGATGGCCGTGCCGCTCATGCCCGCGAAGATCACCGAGCCCAGCACGTTCACATGGCCCAGGCCGCCCTTGAGCCAGCCCACGAGCGCGAGCGCGAAGTTGTAGATGCGGGTCGTGATGCCCGCGTTGTTCATCAGGTTGCCTGCCAGGATGAAGAAGGGCACCGCGAGCAGCGGAAAGCTGTCGATGCCGCTCACCATGCGGTGAATCACCACGAACGGCGGCAGGTTGCCGCTCACGAGGATGTAGGCCAGCGAGGCGCCGGCCATGGCCACGGCCACCGGAATGCCGCCCGCCATGAAGATCAGGAAGAAGATTTTCAGCATGCGCTTGTTCTTGTTGGAGGTTTCACCGGTCCGCGAGCGTGGACTCGGGGTGTTCGAGCACGCTGTAGCCGCGCTTCCAGTGCAGGCGCATCACCTGGACCGAGCGCCAGGTCATCGCCGCAAATCCGAACAGGCACAGCGCGTAGACGATGTTCATCGGCGCATCGACGATGGTCATGCGCGTGTTGTTGCCGATCTTCAGCATCATCTGCACCGTCATGACGACCGCGGCCGCGAAGAAGGCCGTGCGCAGCACATCGACCGCGCGCGAGAGCCAGCGTCCCATCGCCGCGGGCATGTGGCGGTAGAAGAAGTCGACCTGGATCTGGTTGTTCTTCGCCACCCCGATTGCCGCGCCGACGAACACCACGCCGATCAGCATGTAGCGCGCCACCTCCTCGGTCCAGGCGGCCGAGTCGTTCAGCACGTAGCGCGTGACGAACTGGTAGAACACGGTGAGCCCGAGCGCCCAGAAGATCGCCAGGGCGATCCAGCCCTCTGCGATCGTGTCGGAAAGATCGACGACCTCGTCTTCCGCATGGAAGTGGCCGTCGTCGTCGATGATCTTCTGTTCTGCAGTCAACGCAATCTCCTGGGGGCTCGGCCGTGGCTTACTTGATGTTCGAGATGCGGTCGTAGTCCTGCTGGCGGTAGCCGTGGTCGGTCGGCTTGGTGTTCTTCAGCACGGCTTCGCGGAACGCGGCCTTGTCGACCGTGATCACGTTGAGGCCCTTCTTCTTGAACTCGTCCACCAGGCGCGCTTCCGAGGCGATGACCTCGCGGCCCGTCTTCTCGGCGGCCTCCTGCATCACGTCGGTGAAGATCTTTTTCTCGTCGGCCGACAGCTTGCCCCAGAGCTGGCCCGAGACAATGGTCAGGAGCGAGTCGACGATGTGGCCCGTCAGCGAGATGTTCTTCTGCACCTCGAAGAACTTCTTGGCCTCGATGGTGGGCAGCGGGTTCTCCTGCGCGTCGACCGTGTTGTTCTGCAGCGCGAGGTAGACCTCGGCAAACGCGATCGGCGTGGCGTTGGCGCCCAGCGCCTTGGGGAAGGCCAGGTAGGCAGGCGCATCGGGCACGCGGATCTTCAGGCCCTTCATGTCTTCGGGCTTGGCCACCGGGCGGGCCGCGTTCGAGGTGACGTGGCGCGCGCCGTAGTAGTTGAGCGCCGTGATGTGGTTGCCTGTCTTGTCGTCGTAGCCCTTGGCGAGTTCCTTGAAGACGTCGCTCTTGGCGTACTTCAGCTGGTGCTCGGCGTCGCGGAAGATAAACGGAAAGTACGACACGGCCAGCGGCGGATAGCTGCGGCCCGCGAAGCTCGCGCCCGACAGGATGATGTCGACCGTGCCGAGCGTCAGGCCCTGGTTGATGTCGGCTTCCTTGCCCAGGCTCGAGGCGGGGAACACCTGGATGTCGTACTTGCCGTTGGTGCGCTTCTTGATCTCTTCGGCGGCCCAGACCGAGTACTTGTGGAAAGGCTCCGAGGTTTCGTACACGTGGGCCCACTTGAGCTTGGTCTGCGCGGCGGCGATGCCGGCCGTGCCCAGCGCGGTGGCGGCCAGGGCACAGGCGGCAATGGCTTTGAGGATGTGGCGTTTGCTGTTCATCGGTTTGTCTCCGTTGTGTGGATGAGAAAGAAATGCTGGCGGGTCAGGAGGCTTTCGCGCGGCGCCAGCTCGCGCTGAATCGGTGGTGGGAGTTGTCCAGGTGGGCGTGCATCGCGGCGCGCGCGGCCTCGGCGTCGCGGGCGGCGATCGCGTCGCGGATCGCCTCGTGCTCGGCGATCGCCGAGCGCCACGAGGCCACCGTCTCGAAATACCCGCCCAGCCGCGTGAAGATCGGGCCGTTGCGCGAGTCCCAGAAGCTCTGCACCGTTTCGACCAGCACCGCATTGCCGCTGGCGCCGACGATGGCCAGGTGGAACGCACGGTCGCCATCGAGCGGCAGCACCTCGCGATCGGCAAGCTCGCACATCGTCCTGATGGCGCGGCTCATTGCATCGACATCCTTGCGCTTGCCCTGGACGGCAGCGATGGCGGCGGTCTCGCCCTCGATCACGCGGCGCGCGCGGATCAGCTCGAGCGGGCCCCATTCGGTGGGCGCCACCGGCTTGCTCGCGCGGTGCGTGCGGTCGAGCACATAGACGCCCGAACCGGTGCGCACCTCGACCCAGCCCTCGACCTCGAGCGCGATCAGCGCCTCGCGCACCGACGGCCGGCTCACGCCCAACTGCTTGGCCAGGTCGCGCTCGGCCGGTAGCCGCGCGCCCACGGCAAACTCGCCCTGCCCGATCAGCGCGCGGAGCTGGTCGGCAATCTGGCGGTACAGGCGCTGGGGTTCGACGGTCTGGAGCGGCACGGTGGACGGTTAAGGGTTGTCCTGAATTGGACAAGTGGTAAGGCCAATTCAGAATACGATCCGCACCGCGCCGTCGCCATCGGGCCAAACCCTGAACACCGCCTTGCAGGTGCCCCACTTTTTCCATTCAAGGAGACATGCATGAGACTCAAGGGCAAGACCGCGCTGGTCACGGCCGCCGGGCAGGGCATCGGCCACGCGAGCGTGCTCGCGATGGCGGCCGAAGGCGCGGAAGTCTGGGCGACCGACGTCAACGAGCAGCTGCTCGAACGCTATGCGGGCGTTGCCAACGTGCGCACCGCCCGCCTCGACGTGCTCGACCGGACGGCGATCGACGCCTTCTTCGCGCGCGTGCCCACGCTCGACGTGCTGTTCAACTGCGCGGGCGTGGTGCACAACGGCACCGTGCTCGACGCTACCGACCGCGACCTGGAATTCGCGTTCAGCCTCAATGTGCGCGCGCAGTTCTGGACCATCCAGGCGGCGCTGCCCGGCATGCTGGCGGCCGGCCGCGGCAGCATCATCAACATGGCGAGCGTCTGCTCGAGCATGAAGGGCCTGCCCAACCGCTTCGTCTACGGCACCACCAAGGCCGCGGTGCTCGGCCTCACCAAGAGCGTGGCGGCCGACTTCGTGGCGCGCGGCATCCGCTGCAATGCCGTGTGCCCCGGCACGGTCGACACGCCCTCGCTCGGCGAGCGCATCAACGCCAATGCCGATCCCGACGCCGCGCGCCTGGCATTCATCGCGCGCCAGCCGATGGGCCGGCTCGCGCAGGCCGAGGAGATCGCGCCCGTGGTGGTGTTCCTCGCGAGCGACGAGTCGGTGTTCGCCACCGGCCAGGCCTTCACCGTCGACGGCGGCATCACGATATGAACCGGCTCGACTTCGACGGCCGCCATGCGGTGGTGACCGGCGGCGCCACTGGCCTGGGCTACGGCATCGCCGAACGGCTCATCGCCTCGGGCGGCAGCGTCACGCTGTGGGACCGCGACGAAGCCGCCGCCGCCAAGGCTGCCGCTGCGCTGGGCCCCAATGCCTTTGCCGTGCGCGTCGATGTGGCCCAGCACGATTCCGTGGTTCGGGCGTTGGCCGACACGCTCGCGCAGTCGCCGCGCATCGACGCGCTGGTCAACAGCGCCGGCATCACCGGCCCCAACACCAAGCTGTGGGACTATCCCGTGGACGACTGGCGCCAGGTGATGGAGGTCAACATCAACGGCGTGTTCCTCTGCTGCCGCGAAGTGGTCGCGCAGATGCGCACACAGGGCTACGGCCGCATCGTCAACATCGCTTCGGTGGCCGGCAAGGAGGGCAACCCCAATGCCA
The DNA here is from genome assembly GCF_057656815.1 of Variovorax sp. Soil_C_39. Classification (NCBI taxonomy): domain Bacteria; kingdom Pseudomonadati; phylum Pseudomonadota; class Betaproteobacteria; order Burkholderiales; family Comamonadaceae; genus Variovorax; species Variovorax sp. Soil_C_39. Next base: position 153,098 of record NZ_JBDGJQ010000008.1, on the reverse strand, counting down.
GCGCCTACAGCGCGAGCAAGGCCGCGGTGATCGCGCTCACCAAGTCGCTCGGCAAGGAACTGGCCGACACCGGCATCCGCGTCAACTGCGTAACGCCCGCGGCAGTCAAGACTGCCATCTTCGACCAGATGACGCCCGAGCACATCGCGTTCATGCTGTCGAAGATCCCGATGGGCCGCTTCGGCACCGTGGAGGAAGTGGCCGCGATGGTCGGCTGGCTTTGCACCGAAGATTGCGCGTTCGCCACCGGTGCGGTCTTCGACCTTTCCGGCGGCCGTTCGACCTATTGAGTATTTTTCGATTCCCCAAGAAAGGACAGCATGAAACTCGTTCGCTATGGCAACCCCGGCAAGGAGAAGCCCGGCCTCATCGACGACGAAGGCCGCCTGCGCGACCTGAGCGCCCTGGTCGCCGACATCGGGCCCGACCAGCTCGGCGACGCCGCGCTGGCAAAGCTGCGCCGGCAGAAGATCGACAAGCTGCCGCTGGTGCGCGGCAAGCCGCGCTTCGGCTGCCCGGTTGCCAACGTCGGCAAGTTCATCGCCATCGGCCTGAACTATGCCGACCACGCCGCCGAGTCGGGCCTGCCGATCCCGAAGGAGCCGGTGGTCTTCATGAAGGCCACCAGCTGCATCCAAGGCCCGAACGATCCGGTCATGCTGCCGAAGAACTCGGTCAAGAGCGACTGGGAGGTGGAGCTCGGCGTGGTCATCGGCGCGCGCGCCAGCTACGTGTCGCAGAAGGACGCGCTCGACTACGTGGCCGGCTACTGCACCATCAACGACGTGAGCGAACGCGAGTTCCAGATCGAGCGCGGCGGCACCTGGGACAAGGGCAAGGGTTGCGACACCTTCGGCCCGATCGGCCCCTGGCTCGTCACGCGCGACGAAGTGCCCAACCCGCAGAAGCTGTCGATGTGGCTCGACCTCAACGGCAAGCGCATGCAGACGGGCAGCACCAAGACCATGATCTTCAGCATCGCCAAGATCGTGAGTTACCTGAGCCAGTTCATGACGCTGATGCCCGGCGACGTCATCACCACCGGCACGCCGCCCGGCGTGGGCCTGGGCATGAAGCCGCCGCTCTACCTGAAGAAGGGCGACGTGATGACGCTGGGCATAGAAGGGTTGGGCGACCAGCGGCAGGACGTGATTCCGTTCAAGCGCTGACGCACGACACGCTGCGCGCGCCTCAGCGCAGCGCGCGCAGCAGCGCGTCGTAAACCAGCCGCACGCGCGCCGGCACCGGCGCGCGCTGCGAGCGGTAGACATGGATCGGCCAGGGCTCGGGCGCCTCGGCCTCGAGCACCGCCACCAGCTCGCCCGATGCCAGCAGCGGTTCGGCCAGCGGCGCCACGAGCTGGCCGAAGCCCAGGCCCGCGCGCACCGCGGCGCATTCGGCATCGACGTCGTCGGTCACGAACGCGGGCGCGGTGATCGGCATCTGCCGCCCCTTGCTGAAGAACCATGACCATGGACGGCCCGCACTGCGGTCGATCAACCCCGTGAGCGGCAGCCGCGACAGGGCTTCGAGCGTTTCGGGCACGCCGGTGCGCGCCACCAGGGCCGGCGCCGCCACTACGTAGAGCGCCATCTTTCCCACCACGCGTGTGACGAAGCGCGCATCGCGCACCGGGCCGGCGCGCACACCGATGTCGATCTGTTCGTCCACCACGTCGGCATGCTGCTCGGACAGTCGCAGGTCGAGCACCAGCCCCGGATGCTCGGCGAGCATCGGCGCCAGCGCCTCGGGGATCAGCCGGCGGCCGAACACGTTGGGCGCCGTCACGCGCACCGTGCCCGCATGCTGCGAGAGCGCGCGCCGGTCGGTGCGGTGGAACAGCGCATCGACGCCGCCGACCGCCGCGCGCGCGCGCTGCGCGAGTTGGCGGCCGAAGTCGGTGAGCTGCACGCCGCGCGTGCTGCGATGGAACAGCGGCTCGCCGAGCTCGTCCTCCAGCTCGCGCACCGCGCGCGTGACGACCTGCGGCGACACCGACAGCCGCACCGCGGCCTCGCGGAAATTGGCGGCGTCGGCGGCGGCGCAGAACACGCGGAGGGCTTCGAGGCGGTTGCTCATGAGTATTCCTGATTTCGGAATTTTGAAGTCGTGCAAGTTTCATTTACGGGAACACGTGGATTTTCCACACTGCATGCACCTCTTCAACTTCCTCAAGGAAATTCCCATGACATCCGTTCAAGACAACATCCGCGGCAAGGTCGCCATCGTCACCGGCGCGAGCAGCGGGCTCGGCGAATCCACCGCACGCCATCTCGCGCAGCGCGGCGCCAGGGTGGTGCTCGCAGCCCGCCGCACCGACCGGCTCGACAAGGTCGTGGCCGAGATCCGCGAGGCCGGCGGCGAGGCGATCGCGGTGGCGACCGACGTGTCGAAGCGCGACGATCTCGAGCGGCTGGCCGCCGCCACGGTCGAGGCCTTCGGCCGTATCGACGTGCTGGTCAACAACGCGGGCGTGATGCCGCTGTCGCCGATCGAGCGGCTGAAGGTCGACGAATGGAACCGCACCATCGACGTCAACATCAAGGGCGTGCTCTACGGCATTGCCGCGGTGCTGCCGCGCATGCAGGCGCAGGGCAGCGGCCACATCGTCAACATCTCGTCGATCGCGGGGCTCAAGGTGTTCACGCCGATCGGCACGGTCTACAGCGCCACCAAGCATGCGGTGCGTGCGATCTCCGAGGGGCTGCGCGTCGAGGTGGGCGACAGCGGCATCCGCGTGACCATCGTCTCGCCCGGCGCGATCGAGTCGGAGCTGAAGTTCGGCACCACCGATGCCGAGACCGCCGCCGGCGTGCAGGCCTTCTACGAGGCGAGCCAGATCCCGGCCGATTCGGTGGCGCGCGCGGTGGTCTACGCCGTCGAGCAGCCTGCCGACGTGGACATCAACGAAGTGGTGCTGCGGCCGGTATCGCAGGCGTTCTGAGCGGCGCGGGCCACCGCCCGCCGGCCACTGCGATTAACCTAGGAAAACCGAAGGTTAATCGGCCTCAAATCCGGGAAGCCCCTGCAAAATAGAACGACCGTTCGTTTTATTTGAGGTTCCCGATGTCCGTCACCGCAGTCTCCGCCAAGCCACGCGCCGCCCAGAAGGGCCAGCAGACCAAGGCCGTGATCGTCGACGCCGCGCTCGCGCTGGCGGCCCAGATCGGGCTCGAGGGCCTCTCGATCGGCGCGGTGGCCGAAATCACCAAGATGAGCAAGTCGGGCGTGTTCGCCCACTTCGGCTCGCGCGAGGAGCTGCAGATCTCGGTGGTGCGCGAGTATCACGCACGTTTCGAGCAAGAGGTGTTCTATCCCGCGCTCGAGGCGCCGCGCGGCCTGCCCCGGCTGCGCGCGATGTTCGCCAACTGGATGAAGCGCACCTCGGCCGAGATCGACTCGGGCTGCATCTACATCAGCGGCGCCTCCGAGTTCGACGATCGCCCGGGCCCCGTGCGCGATGCCCTCGTGGAGTCCGTCAGCATCTGGCAGGCCGCCGTGCTGCGCGCCATCGTGCAGGCCAAGAGCGAAGGCCACCTGCGCGCCGATGCCGACGAGCGGCAGATCGCCTTCGAGATCCACGGCCTGATCCTCGCGCTGCACTACGAAGCGCGCTTTCTGCAGGTGCCCGGCTCGATCGCGCGCGCCAACGTCGGCTTCGACAACATCCTCGCGCGCGCGGCCACGCCCGAAGCGCCGCCCGCTGCTGCTGCCGCCAAGCCTGCCGCACGCCGCCTCAAGACGGTGCGCTGAGCGGCCACGATTTCGCTTTCTCGCTTTCCCCCTTCTTTTTTTACCCAGCTTCGACCAGGAGAGTCCCGGATGCCGACCTATACCCCACCCGTGCGCGACATGCAGTTCGTGCTGCACGAGATGCTGAACGTTTCCGACGAGCTCAAGGCACTCCCGGCCCATGCCGAGACCGACGCCGACACCATCAACGCGGTGATCGAGGAAGCCGGCAAGTTCGCGGCCGAGGTGACCTTTCCGCTCAACATCAGCGGCGATGAAGAGGGCTGCACGCTCGACAAGGCGACGCACGAGGTGAAGACGCCCACCGGCTTCAAGGAGGCCTATGCCAAGTTCGTCGAAGGCGGCTGGCCGGCGCTCTCGTGCGACCCTGAACATGGCGGTCAGGGCCTGCCCTACGTGGTCAACCAGTGCCTGTATGAAATGCTCAACAGCGCCAACCAGGCCTGGACCATGTACCCGGGCCTCTCGCACGGCGCCTACGAGGCGCTGCATGCCTACGGCACGCCCGAACAGAAGAAGACCTACCTGCCCAAGCTCACGAGCGGCGAGTGGACCGGCACCATGTGCCTGACCGAGCCCCATTGCGGCACCGACCTGGGCCTGCTGCGCACCAAGGCCGAGCCCCAGCCCGATGGCACCTACCGCATCACCGGCAGCAAGATCTTCATCTCGGCCGGCGAGCACGACATGGCCGAGAACATCATCCACCTGGTGCTGGCCCGCCTGCCCGACGCGCCCAAGGGCAGCAAGGGCATCAGCCTGTTCGTGGTGCCGAAATTCCACGTCAAGGCCGACGGCGCGCTCGGTGATCGCAACCCGATCTTCTGCGCCGGCCTGGAGCACAAGATGGGCATCCACGGCAACGCCACGGCGCAGATCGTGATCGAAGGCGCCACCGGCACGCTGGTGGGCGAACCGCACAAGGGCCTGGCCGCGATGTTCGTGATGATGAACGCCGCGCGCCTTGGCGTGGGCAACCAGTCGCTGGGCCTGACCGAAGTGGCCTACCAGAACGCACTGGCCTACGCCAAGGACCGCCTGCAGATGCGCTCGCTCTCGGGCGTGAAGGCCAAGGACAAGGAAGCCGACCCGATCATCGTGCACCCCGATGTGCGCAAGATGCTGCTCACCGCCAAGGCCTACGCCGAGGGCGGCCGCGCGCTGCAGATCTTCTGCACGCTGCTGCTCGACAAGGCGCACCACCATCCCGACGAGAAGGTGCGCAAGGACTCCGACGAGATCGTGGCGCTGCTCACGCCGATCGTGAAGGCCTTCATCACCGACAACGGCCACATCGCGACCAACGCCTGCATGCAGGTGTTCGGCGGCCATGGCTTCATCAAGGAATGGGGCATGGAGCAGTTCGTGCGCGACAACCGCATCAACATGATCTACGAAGGCACCAACACCGTGCAGTCGCTGGACCTGCTGGGCCGCAAGATCCTCGGCAACAACGGCGCGTCGCTCAAGAAGTTCGGCAAGCTCGTGGCGAAGCTGGTCGAGGAAGAGGGCGTGAACGAGAAGATGGCCGAATTCATCAATCCGATCGCGGGCCTCGGCGACCAGCTCACCAAGTTCACGACCGAGATCGGCTTCAAGGGCTTTCAGAACCCCGACGAAGTGGGCGCCGCCGCGGTGGACTACCTGCGCGTGGCCGGGCATTTCGTGTTCGGCTACCTGTTCGCGCGCATGGCGCAGGTCGCGCTGCGCGAGATCGCCGCAGGCAATGCTGATCCCTTCTACGTCGCCAAGCTGCAGACCGCGCGCTTCTACTTCGCCAAGCTGTTCCCCGAGACCGCGACGCTGATGCGCACCGCGCGTGCCGGCAGCAAGGTGCTGATGGACACCGACGCCGCGCTGGCCTGAGCCGACCATGAAAAAAGCAATGCTCGCAGCCCTCGTGCTCGCCGCGGTCTCGTCCGCGGCCATGGCCCAGGCCACGCCCGTGGGCCTGTGGCGCAACGTCGACGACAAGACCGGTGAGGCCAAAGCCGAGATCCGAATCGCCGAAGCCAACGGCGCACTCGTCGGGCGCATCGAGAAGTCGTTGAAGAAGGATGCGAAGCCCGACGCGGTCTGCGACGAATGCAGCGACGACCGCAAGGGCAAGCCGATCGCGGGTCTCGAGATCGTCCGCGGCGGCAAGAAGGCCGAGGGCAAGGACGTCTGGGAAGGCGGCCGGATCCTCGACCCCGAGAACGGCAAGGAATACCGCGCGAGCTTCACGCCCATCGATGGTGGCAAGAAGCTCGAGGTGCGCGGCTACCTCGGTCCGTTCTGGCGCACCCAGACCTGGAACCGCGTGCAGTAAGCCTGCTGCACGCAACCCATCCAAGAAATACGAAGCAACATGTCCCGATTTCAAGTGAAAAAGGTCGCCGTGCTCGGCGCCGGCGTGATGGGCGCGCAGATCGCCGCCCACCTCGTCAACGTGCGCGTGCCCGTCGTGCTGTTCGACCTGGCCGCTAAAGAAGGCCCGAAGAATGGCATCGTCACGCGCGCCATCGACAACCTCAAGAAGCTCAAGCCCGCGCCGCTCGGCGACGTCGGCGACGCGGTGCTGATCGAACAGGCCAACTACGACGACGACCTTGCCAAGCTCGGCGAGTGCGACCTCATCATCGAAGCGATTGCAGAGCGCATGGACTGGAAGCTCGATCTCTACAGGAAGATCGCGCCGCACGTGGCCAAGCATTCGATCCTGGCCTCGAACACCTCGGGGCTGTCGATCACCAAGCTCAGCGAGGCATTGCCCGAGGCGTTGAAGCCACGCTTCTGCGGCATCCACTTCTTCAACCCGCCGCGCTACATGTTCCTGGTGGAGCTGATCAACACGCCCACCACCGAGCCGCAGGTGCTCGACGACCTCGAGGCCTTCGTCACCAGCACGCTCGGCAAGGGCGTGGTGCGGGCGCACGACACACCCAACTTCATCGCCAACCGCGTCGGCATCGCCGGCATGCTGGCCACGCTGAAGGAAGTCGAGAAGTTCGGCCTCACGCCCGACGTGGTGGACGACCTCACGGGCAAGAAGCTGGGCCGCGCAAGTTCGGGCACCTTCCGCACGGCCGACGTGGTGGGCCTGGACACCATGGCCCACGTCGTCAAGACGCTGCAGGACAACCTGAGCGCCGAGACCGATCCGTTCTACGCCAACTTCGCGACGCCGCCGGTGCTCGCCAAGCTGCTCGAACTCGGCCACCTGGGCCAGAAGACCAAGGCCGGCTTCTTCAAGAAGGTCGGCCGCGACATCCTGCGCTTCGACCAGGCCAGTGGCGAGTACGTGCCCGCGGGCGCCAAGGCCGACGAGGTCTACGGCCGCATGCTCAAGAAGCCCGCGGGCCAGCGCCTGAAGCTGCTGCGCGAGGCCGAAGGGCCGCAGGGCCAGTTCCTCTGGGCGATCCTGCGCGACAGCTTCCACTATGCCGCCGTGCACCTGGCCGAGATCGCCGAGAGCGCGCGCGACATCGACTTCGCGATGCGCTGGGGCTTCGGCATGAAGCAGGGCCCGTTCGAGCTCTGGCAGGAAGCCGGCTGGACCCAGGTCGCGCGCTGGATCCAGGACGACATCGATGCGGGCAAGGCATTGAGCACCGCGCCGCTGCCGAAATGGGTGTTCGAGGGCCCGGTCGCCGAGGCCGGCGGCGTGCACACGCCCGAAGGTTCGTGGAGCGCGTCGCAAGGCAAGTTCGTGCCCCAACGCAAGCTGCCGGTGCATGCGCGCCAGCTGTTCCCCGAGAGCGTGCTCGGCGCCGACGCGACCGATGCGAACACCGCGGGCACCACGATCAGCGAAGAGGGCGACGTGCGCGTCTGGACGCTCGACGGCGAGGTGCTGATTGCCAGCATCCAGTCGAAGATGCATGCGATCAGTCCCGACGTGGCCGAGGCGCTCGGCGCCGCGGTCGAACTGGCCGAAGCCGAATACAAGGGCCTCGTGATCTGGTCGCCCGACGAGATGTTCTCGGTCGGCGCCGACCTGCAGGCGATGCTGCCGGCCTTCGTCGTCGCCGGGATCGGTGCGGTCGAAGGGGCCGAGGAAGAGCTGCAGAACGTGATGCTCAAGATCCGCTACGCCAGCGTGCCGGTGGTGTCGGCCGTGCGCGGCATGGCGCTCGGCGGCGGCTGCGAGCTGGCGGTGTATTCGGCCAGGCGCGTGGCGGCGATGGAAAGCTACATCGGCCTGGTCGAAGTGGGCGTGGGCCTGATCCCGGGCGCAGGCGGCCTGACCTACATCGCGCGCCGCGCGGCCGAGAACGCCGCGGCCTCGACCGGCAGTGACCTGCTGCCGTTCCTGACCGAAGGCTTCACCGCCGCCGCGATGGCCAAGGTCGGCACCGGCGCGCTCGATTCGAAAAAACTCGGCTACCTGCTCGACAGCGACGTGATCGTGCCCAACAAGGACGAGCTGCTGTACGTGGCGCTGCAGCAGGCCAAGGCCATGGCCGATGCCGGCTGGCGCCCGCCGCTGCGCCGCAGCTTCCGCGTGGCGGGCCGCAGCGGCGCCGCGACGATCAAGGGCCAGCTCGTGAACATGCGCGACGGCGGCTTCATCAGCGCGCACGACTTCCACATCGCGAGCCTGATCGCGCACGTGGTCACCGGCGGCGACGTGGATGCCGGTTCGCTCGTGACCGAGGAATATGTGATGGCGCTGGAGCGCAAGGCGTTCTGCTCTCTGATCGTGCATCCCAAGACGCAGGAGCGGATCATGGGGATGCTGAGCACGGGGAAGCCGGTGCGCAACTGAGCCGGCGAAGACCATGAGCGAAGACCTCGATCCGTCCGGTTCCCTCTCCCGCTTGCGGGAAAGGGCCAGGGTGAGGGCGAGAGCGCTTCGCGGAGCCCCGACCGACGCCGAATCGCTACTCTGGTTTCATTTGCGCGATCGCCGCCTCGGCGGCTTCAAATTCCGTCGCCAACGACCTATCGGCCCTTACTTTGCCGACTTCGCATGCCTCGAAACGAAGTTGGTCGTCGAACTGGATGGCGGACAGCATGCAGAAGCTGCCGTCTACGACGAGCGTCGTACACGCTTCATCGAAGCGAAAGGCTGTCGTGTTCTTCGCTTCTGGAACAACGAAGTGCTGACGCAGACAGATGCTGCTCTCGAACGGATCCTGCTGGCGCTCCAAGACGGCAACCCTCACCCCAGCCCTCTCCCGCAAGCGGGAGAGGGGGCAAGACAAGATACAAGGACTGAAAAGCCATGAAACAAACCCAAGACGCCTACATCGTCGCCGCCACCCGCACCCCCATCGGCAAGTCCCACCGCGGCTACTTCCGCAACCACCGCCCCGACGACCTGCTCGCGACCACGCTCAAGGCCGCACTCGCCGCGGTGCCCAGCCTCGACCCGCAGGCCATCGAAGACATCATCTGCGGTTGCGCTATTCCAGAAGCGCAGCAGGGCCTCAACGTCGCGCGCATCGGCGCGGTTCTGGCGGGCCTGCCGACCAGCGTCGGCGGCATCACCGTCAACCGCTTCTGCGCCTCGGGGCTGTCGGCCGTGCAGATGGCGGCCGACCGCATCCGCGTGGGCGAGGCCGACGTGATGATCGCGGCCGGCGTCGAGAGCATGAGCATGGTGCCGATGATGGGCAACGCGCCGTCGCTTTCGCCGTCGATCTTCGAACGCGACGGCGACGTCGGCATTGCCTACGGCATGGGCCTCACGGCCGAGAAGGTCGCGCAGCAGTGGAAGGTCGGCCGCGAGGCGCAGGACGCGTTTGCGCTCGCCTCGCACCAGAAGGCACTGGCAGCGCAGAAGGCCGGCAAGTTCGCCGACGAGATCACGCCGATCGAGGTGACCGACCGGGTGCCGAACCTCGAGACCGGCGAGTCGGTCGCGACCACGCGCACGGTGACGCTCGACGAAGGCGCGCGCCCCGACACCAGCCTCGAAGGCCTGGCGAAGCTGCGCACCGTGTTCGCCGCGCGCGGCACGGTCACGGCCGGCAACAGCTCGCAGACGTCCGACGGCGCAGGCGCGCTGATCCTCGCGAGCGAGAAGGCGGTCAAGCAGTTCGGACTCGTGCCGCTCGCGCGCTTCGTGAGCTTCGCGAGCAAGGGCGTGCCGCCGCACATCATGGGCATCGGCCCGATCGAAGCCATTCCGGCCGCGCTGCGCTATGCCGGCCTGAAGCACGAGGACATCGACTGGTTCGAGCTCAACGAGGCCTTTGCGGCGCAGTCGCTCGCGGTGATCGATACGCTGGGGCTCGACCCGTCGAAGGTCAACCCGATGGGCGGCGCGATCGCGCTTGGGCATCCGCTCGGTGCGACCGGGGCGATCCGCTCGGCGACGGTGGTGCATGCGCTGCAGCGCGAGAAGCTCAAGTACGGCATGGTCACGATGTGCGTGGGCATGGGCCAGGGCGCCGCGGGCATCTTCGAACGCGTCTGACGGCCATGCAGGCACACCCGCACAAGCTCCCGGTCGACGGCGGCAGGCAGCAGATCGCGGTGCGCCACTACGCGCCCACGGCCGCGGCCGAGGCGCGCGCGAGCATCGTCATCGGCGGTGCGATGGGCGTGCGCCAGTCGTTCTACGAGCCGTTCGCGCGCTGGCTCGCCGCGCAGGGGTTCAGCGTTTGGACCTTCGACTACCGGGGCTCGGGCGATTCGCGCGCGGGTGCTTCGCTGCGGGGCTTCGACGCCGACCTCTTCGACTGGGCGCGCGACTACGAAGCGGTGGTCGATGCCGCCAATGCCGCGCTGCCTTCGCAGCCGCTCTACCTGCTCGGCCACAGCCTCGGCGCGCAGCTGCCGGGCTTGCTGCAGCGGCCAGAGCAGGTCGACGGCCTGGTGAGCATTGCCGCGGGCAGCGGCTACTGGCGCGAGAACGCGCCGCGCCTGAAGCGCAGCATCCTGTATTTCTGGTTCGTGCTGGTGCCGCTGGCGACCCGGCTCTGGGGCTACTTTCCGGGCCGCCGGCTGCGCAAGGTGGGCGACCTGCCGCGCGGCGTGATCCTGCAATGGCGCCGCTGGTGCCTCGACCCGCGCTACAGCGTGGGCGCCGAGGGCGAGCGCGCGGCGCGCAGCTACAGCCGCGTGCGCTTCCCGGTGCTGGCGCTGTCGATGACCGACGACGAACTGATGACGCTGGCCGGCACGCGCAGCCTGCTGAGCTTCTACGACCAGGCGCCGCGGGCGATGGAGCGCATCGCGCCGGCCGACGTGCAGGCGTCGCGCATCGGCCATTTCGGCTTCTTCCGCGAGCAGTTCAGCGCCACCCTCTGGCCGAGCACGGTCGACAAGCTGCACCGGCTCGCGGCGATCACTGCGCCGTCGCTGGCGGGCGTCCCGCAGACGACTGCATGAGTCCACCCACCGGAGGCACACTGCGACCATGACGAGCACCCATCCCTTCGACAAGGCCCTGGCGCTGCAGCACAGCGACCTGCGTGCCGGCCACTTCACAGGCGCCACGAGCGCCGAATACTGGAACATGGTGGGGCCCTTCGGTGGCGCCACCGCGGCGATCGCGCTGCAGTCGGTGCTGCAGCATCCCGACCTGCTTGGCACCCCGCTCGCGCTGACGGTCAACTTCGCGGCCGCCCTCGTGGCCGGACCGTTCGACGTGCAGGCCACGGCCGTGCGCACCAACCGCTCGACGCAACACTGGACGGTGCAGATCACGCAGCCCGGTGCCGACGGCACGCCGAACATGACGACCACCGCCACCGTGGTCACGGCCGCGCGGCGCGAGACCTGGAGCCAAAGCGACCTGCCAATGCCCAAAGATGTGCCGCAGCCCGAGTCGGTCGAGCGCTTCAGCATCGGCCCGGCCGGCGTCGCCTGGCTCGATCGGTACGAGATGCGTCCGGTCAGCGGCTTCATCCCCACGCAGTGGGACGGCAGCGAGCAGCACAGCGAAAGCCTCTACTGGCTGCGCGAGGCCGAGCCGCGGCCGCTCGACTTCGCCTCGCTCGCGGCGATGAGCGATGTGTTCTATCCGCGCGTGTGGCTGCGCCGCGCGAAGCATGTGCCCGCGGGCACGGTGTCGATCACCACCTACTTCCATGCCGGTGACGCGCAGTTTGCCGAGGTCGGCACCGGCTACCTGCTGGGCCGCGCGACGGGCCAGCAGTTCTTCAACGGCTTCTTCGACCAGGCCGCGCAGCTCTGGAGCCAGAATGGCGTGCTGCTTGCCACCTCGAACCAGATCGTCTACTACAAGGAATAGACACCGCCCATGACGAAATCCGTCGACTTCTATTTCGACTTCGGCAGCCCCGCCGCCTACCTCGCCGCCACGCAGCTGCCGCACGTGTGCGCCGACACCGGCGCCGCACTGGTGTGGAAGCCGATCCTGCTCGGCGGTGTGTTCCAGGCCACCGGTAACCGCTCGCCGGCCGAGGTCAGGCCCAAGGGGCCCTACATGACGACCGACCTGCAGCGCTTTGCGAAGCGCTATGGGGTGCCTTTCGTCCACAACCCGCACTTCCCCGTCAATACGCTGCTGCTGATGCGTGGCGCCACGGGCGTGCAGATGAAGAACCCCGAGCGTTTCGGGGCCTACGTCGATGCCGTGTTCCACGCCATGTGGGTTGCACCGCAGAACATGAACGACCCGGCCACCGTGGGTGCGGTCCTGCAGAACGCCGGATTCGACGCCCAGCAACTGCTCGCGCTGGCCGGCGCGCAGGAAACCAAGGACCGGCTGAAGGCCGTCACGCAGGAAGCTGTCGAGCGCGGCGTGTTCGGTGCACCGACCATGTTCGTCGGCAGCGAGATGTTCTGGGGCCAGGACCGGCTCGATTTCGTGCGCGAGGCGCTCTCGGCCTGAGCGGCCCGGTCGCCCATTCCTTCCAGTTCTCTCCTCCAAGGATCCATTCCATGAGCGACATCCTCGTCCACACCGAAGCCGGCGTGATGACCCTGACCTTCAACCGTGTCGAGAAGAAGAACTCGATCACCAGCGGCATGTACGCCGAGCTGGCCGACGCGCTCGCCACGGCCGAGGGCGATGCCGCGGTGCGCTGCGTGCTGATCCAGGGCGACCCGACGATCTTCAGCGCCGGCAATGACATCGGCGACTTCCTCAATGCGCCGCCGGCCGGCGAGAACTCGCCCGTATTCCGTTTCCTGCGCGGCATCGCGGCCTTTCCGAAGCCGATCGTCGCCTCCGTCTGCGGCCCGGCCGTGGGCATCGGCACCACGATGCTGTTCCATTGCGACCTGGTCTATGCCGGCGACAACGCAGCCTTCTCGATGCCTTTCGTGAACCTGGGGCTGTGTCCCGAGGCGGCGTCGAGCCTGCTGGTGCCGCAGATGTTCGGCCATCACCGCGCCGCCGAGGCGCTGCTGCTCGGCGAGCCCTTCATGGCCGAAGCCGCGCTCGAGGTCGGGCTGGTGAACCGCATCGTGCCGCCGACCGAGGCCAATGCCATCGCGCAGGGACAGGCCCGCAAGCTCGCGGCCAAGCCGCTCTCCGCACTCGTCGAGACCAAGCGCCTGCTCAAGAAGGCGCAGTTGCCCGCGGTGATCGAGCGCATGGACGAGGAGGGCGCGAGCTTCGGCCGGATGCTGCGCGAACCCGCTGCGCGCGAGGCCTTCCGCGCTTTCATGGAGAAGCGCAAGCCAGACTTTTCGAAGGTCTGATCGTAGTTCCACGCATTGCCCCGCCCTGGTGCATGCGTACACTGGGCGGCGTGCACATCTTCCAGTCAGGATCGGTCGCAGCCCCCGGCCAGCATGTCGGTACAGCTACTGAAAAAGTAGCAACCGGCGTCACGCGCCGGCGTACTTTCGGCTTGCTCGCGGGGGCGCTGGTGGCGTCGCCCGCGGTGGTCCGGGCCCGCGTGCGTCCGTTGCGCATCGGGCTCATCGGCTCGTGGTCCGGGCCCTATGCGGGGGGCGGGCGGCAGTTCGATGCCGGCATGTCGGCCTGGCTGGCCGCGCACAACCAGGCCATCGCGGGGCGTCCGGTCGAACTGCTGCGGCGCGACGTGCCGGGCAGCGCACCCGAGCAGGCGCGGCGCCACGCACAAGACCTCGTCGAGGGCGAGCGCGTGGACCTGCTGGCGGGACTCGACTTCAGTTCCAACGCCTATGCCGTCGGTGCCGTCGCCACGCAGGCCAAGGTGCCGCTCCTGGTGATGAACGCGGCTTCCTCGGGCATCACGGCGCGCTGCCCGTTCGCGGTGCGGCTGTCGTTCACCATCTCGCAGGTCACGATGCCGCTCGCGCGCTGGGCGCTGCAGCAGGGGCTGCGCGATGTCTGCACGGTGGTGGCCGACTATGCCGCGGGCGTCGACGCCGAGGCCGCGTTCGTCTCGGGCATCACCGCGGGCGGTGGGCGCGTGGGCGCGATGCTGCGCGTGCCGCTCGCCACGCTCGACTATTCGGCCTACATGCTGCGGCTGCGCGAGCTCAAGCCGCAGGCGGTGTTCTTCTTCCTGCCCTCGGGACAGATGCCCGCGACCTTCCTCAAGTTCTGGCGCGACCGCGGCATGGCCGGCACCGGCATCCGCCTGCTCGCCACGGGCGACGCGACCGACGACCATTACCTCGAGGGCATCGGCGAACTGGCGGACGGCCTCGTGACCAGCCACCACTATTCGTTCGCGCATGATTCCGCGGCCAATCGGGCCTTCACCGGCGCCTTCGAGGCCGAGTACGGCAGCCACCTGCGGCCCGGCTACTTCGCGGTGGCGGCGCACGACGCGCTGGCGGCCACCGACGCCGCGATGCGCTCGGCACGCGGCAGCAATGCCCGCGGCGAGAAGCTCGTCGACGCCTTCCGCGGGCTCAAGCTCGAGAGCCCGCGCGGGCCGATCGAGATCGACGCCTACACCCGCGACATCGTGCAGGCGGTGTACATCCGCCGCACCGAGCGGCAGGACGGGCGCTGGATCAACCGCGAATTCGAACGCTTCGACAGGGTGCGGGACGCCGCCGGCTGAGCCGCCGCGGCGGGGCCCGTTCGGCCTTCAGGCTGCCGGCTGCTCGATCGGCCGCGGCCGGCCGTTGTCGTCGATGGCCACGTAGGTGAAGGTGGCCTGCGTCACCTTGATGTACTCGCCCTGCGCGCGAAAGCGCTCGGCAAAGACCTCGACCGTCACGGTGACCGAGGTGCGCCCGATGCGCACCAGCTTCGAATAGAACGAGAGGATGTCGCCGAGCCGCACCGGCTGCTTGAAGATGAATTCGTTGACCGCCACCGTGGCCTGCCGGCCCTTGGCATAGCGCGCCGGAATGACCGAACCGGCCAGGTCGCACTGCGCCATGACCCAGCCGCCGAAGATGTCGCCGTTGGCATTGCAGTCGGCGGGCATCGGAATGACCTTGAGCACCAGCTCCATGTCGGTGGGCAGGCTTTTCAACGGGGCGGCAGCGGCGCTGCTGGAAATATCGGACATGGGCACAATCGGGAGCAAATAAGCAACCACGATTGTCCTTCATGCGCCGCAGCGGCGAAGCCCTCCCACCCCCTTCTCATTCCGCACACGCCCCGGGCCACGCGCCGGCGCGCAGCGACCGTTCCGACTGGGCCACGCTGCGGCGGCTGTTCCCCTACCTGTGGCAATACAAGTGGCGGGTGGCCGCGGCGCTGGCCTTCATGGTGGGCGCCAAGGTGGCCAACGTCAGCGTGCCGGTGCTGCTGAAGGACCTGGTCGACACCATGACGCCCAAGCCCGACGTGGCCGCGGCGATCCTCGTGGTTCCCATCGGGCTGCTGGTGGCCTATGGCCTGCTGCGCTTCTCGACCTCGCTGTTCGGCGAGCTGCGCGAGCTGATCTTCGCCAAGGCCACCGAGGGCACGGCGCGGCAGATCGCGCTCGAAGTGTTTCGGCACCTGCATTCGTTGAGCCTGCGCTTTCACCTGGAGCGCCAGACCGGCGGCATGACGCGCGACATCGAGCGCGGCACGCGCGGCGTGCACTCGCTGGTCTCGATGTCGCTCTACAGCATCGTGCCGACGTTCATCGAACTGGTGCTGGTGCTCACCATCCTGGGCGTCAAGTTCGACGCCGCGTTCGTCTGGATCACGCTGGCCGCGCTGGTGCTGTACATCGGCTTCACGGTCACCGTGACCGAATGGCGCACCCAGTTCCGCAAGATCATGAACGAGCTCGACTCGGTCGCGCAGAGCCGCGCGGTCGATTCGCTGCTGAACTACGAAACCGTCAAGTACTTCAACAACGAAGACTTCGAGGCCGGCCGCTACGACGCGAGCCTCGACCGCTACCGCAAGGCTGCGATCAAGAGCCAGCGCACGCTGAGCATGCTCAACATCGGCCAGCAAATGCTGATCGCCGTGAGCCTGGTGCTGATGCTGTGGCGTGCCACCGCGGGCGTGGTCGAGGGGCGCATGACGCTCGGCGACCTGGTCATGGTCAACGCCTTCATGATCCAACTCTACATCCCGCTCAACTTCCTGGGCGTGATCTACCGCGAGATCAAGCAGAGCCTGACCGATCTCGACAAGATGTTCGTGCTGATGGAAAAAGACCGCGAGGTGCGCGACGCACCGGACGCACAGCCGCTCGGCGGCGCCGATTCGGCGGTGCGCTTCGAGGACGTGAGCTTCGCCTACGAGCCCGCGCGGCCGATCCTCAAGCATGTGAGCTTCGAGATACCGGCCGGCAAGACGGTGGCGGTGGTCGGCCCGTCGGGTTCGGGCAAGTCGACGCTCGCGCGCCTGCTCTACCGCTTCTACGACGTTCAGGATGGGCATATCACCATCGGCGGCCAGGACATCCGCGAGGTGCAGCAGTCGAGCCTGCGCCGCGCCATCGGCATCGTGCCGCAGGACACGGTGCTGTTCAACGACACCATCGAATACAACATCGCCTACGGCCGCCCCGGCGCGTCGCGCGAAGAAGTCGAGACGGCTGCGCGCGCGGCGCGCATCCACGACTTCATCTCGGCCACGCCGAAGGGCTACGAGACCACGGTCGGCGAGCGCGGGCTCAAGCTCTCGGGCGGCGAGAAGCAGCGCGTGGCCATTGCGCGCACGCTGCTCAAGAACCCGCCCATCGTGATCTTCGATGAAGCCACCTCGGCGCTCGATTCGGCCAACGAGCGCGCGATCCAGTCGGAACTCAAGAGCGCCGCGCAGGACAAGACCACGCTGGTCATCGCGCACCGGCTGTCGACGGTGGTCGACGCGCACGAGATCCTGGTGCTCGATGCCGGCACGATCATCGAGCGCGGCACGCATGCCGAACTGCTCGCGAAGCAGGGCCGCTATGCGCAGATGTGGGCCTTGCAGAAAAGCGAAGCCGCACCGCTGCTGTAGCGGCTGATCACCTATTTTTATTGATTCTCCCAGGAGTTCAGACGTGTCGACGAAGATTCCCCTGCTGGTGCTCAACAGCCTCTCGAGCGCACACCAGGCCCAGATTGCCCAGGTCTACGACATGACCTATGCCCCCGGCGAGGCCGAGCGTGCCGCCGCGATCGCGACGCACGGCAAGCAATTTCGCGCCGTGCTGACCATCGGCGTGATAGGCATCACGCCCGAGGAGATCGCGGCCATGCCGGCGCTCGAGCTGATCTGCTGCATGGGCGCGGGCTACGAAGGCCTGCCGCTCGAGGTCACGCGCGCACGCGGCATTGCCACGGCCAATGGCGCGGGCACCAACGACGACTGCGTGGCTGATCATGCCTTCGGCCTCCTGATCGGCATCGTGCGCGAGTTCCGCAAGCTCGATCGGCTGTGCCGCGAAGGTGTGTGGCGCGAGGCGATCCCGCAGGCGCCGAACGTCTCGGGCAAGAAGCTCGGCATCCTCGGGCTCGGCACCATCGGCCAGAAGATCGCGAAGCGCGCAGCCGGCTTCGACATGGAAGTCGGCTACCACAACCGCAACCCCAAGGAAGGCGTGCCGCACCGCTACTTCGGCGACCTGAAGTCGCTCGCCGCCTGGGCCGACTTCCTGATCCTGGCGGCGCCGGGCGGCGCCGCGACGAAGCACCTGGTGAATGCCGAGGTGCTCGACGCGCTCGGGCCGCAGGGCTACCTGGTGAACATCGGCCGCGGCAGCGTGGTCGACACCGAGGCGCTGGCCGCGGCGCTGCGCGAGAACCGCATTGCGGGCGCGGGGCTCGACGTGTACGAAAGCGAACCGAAGCGGCCCGAGCTGCTGGTCGGCCTGGACAACGTGCTGCTCACGCCGCACATGGCGGGCTGGTCGCCCGAGGCGACGCAGAAGTCGGTCGACCATTTCCTTGCGAATGCCGAAGGGCACTTCGCGGGGCGCGGCGTTCTCACCCCGGTCTGACGCCGGTCTGACGTGCCTCAGCGGCGCCAGAACTGCGGCGTCAGCAGCACCAGCAGCGACAGCAGTTCGAGCCGCCCAAGCGGCATGGCGAAACTCAGCACCCAGGTCTGGAAGTTGGTGAGCCCCGCGTAGTTCACGGCCGGCCCGACGTCGCCGAGGCCCGGGCCGATGTTGTTCAGGCAGGCAATCACGGCGGTAAAAGCCGTCACCACGTCCAGCCCGCTGAACAGCATCACCATGGTCAACGCGACGATGGTCATGCCGTAGAGCATCATGAAGGCGATCACGCTGTGCATCACGCGCGGCGGCACGGTGACGCCGCCGAGCACCACCGGGTTGACCACGTTCGGATGGATGATGCGCACCAGCTCGCGCTGCGACTGCTTGAGCAGCAGCAGCACGCGCAGCATCTTGACGCCGCCGCCGGTCGATCCCGCGCAGGTGGCAAAGCAGCCCAGCAGCATCATCAGGAACGGCACGAAGGTCGGCCACAGCGCGTAGTCGTGGGTGGCGTAGCCGGTGGTGGTGGCAACCGAGACCACATGGAACAGGGTGCGCCGCAGCGTGCGCAGCACGTCGCCGTCCGGCGCGTTGGCCAGCAGGTAGCCGGTGATCAGCGCCACGCTGCCCGCCAGCACCAGCACGTAGGTGCGCAGTTCGGCGTCGCGCCACAGCACGGTGAGCGAGCGGCGCTTCCAGGCCAGGAAGTAGAGCGCAAAGTTGACGCCGGCCAGCAGCATGAAGACCACCGCCACCATCTCCACCTGCGGCGAGTTGAAGTAGCCGAGGCTCGCGTCGTGGGAGGAGAAGCCGCCCAGGCTCATCGTCGAGCACATGTGCATGAAGGCGTCGGCCCAGCTCATGCCGGCCCAGCGGTAGGCCAGCAGGCAGGCGCTCGAGGCGAGAAAGTAGACCGTCCACAACCCGCGGGCCGTGTCCGAGATGCGCGGCGTGAGTTTCTGGTCCTTCATCGGGCCCGTGATCTCGGTGCGAAACAATTGCGAGCCGCCCACGCCGAGCATCGGCAGCACGGCCACGGCCAGCACCACGATGCCGAGCCCACCGACCAGGTTGAGCAGGCAGCGCCACACGTTCACTGCCATCGGCATGTGGTCGAGGCCGACCAGCACGGTCGCGCCGGTGGCGGTGAAGCCGCTCATGGCTTCGAAGTAGGCGTCGGTCACGCTCAGGCCGGGAATGGCCAGCAGCAGCGGCACGGCGGCAAAGGTCGGCAGCAGGAACCAGATCACGCCGACCATCACGAAGCCGTCGCGCGGGCGAAGTTCGCCCAGATGGCCGCGCGTCAGGACAACCATCGCGAGGCCGCTGGCCAGCGTGGCGAGCAGCGACCATGAAAAAGCCTGCAGCGCGCGGCCACCGTCGAGCCAGCTGGCAAAAAGCGGCGCCAGCATCAGCAGTGAGAACAGGACGACGAGGCGTCCGACCAGGGCAACGATGGCCTGCGGTGAAGACATGGATGGCGGCGCCTGGCGGCGTTCAGAACAGGAAGATCGCGCTGACTTGGAACAGCCGCTCGATGTCGCGGATCATGCCCTTGTGCGGCACGAAGACGACGACGTGGTCGTTGCTGGCGATCACCGTGTCGCGGTGCGGAATGATCACCTCGCGCGGTCCCTCGTCGGGGCCGCGCACGATGGCACCGATCTGCGCGCCGTCGGGCAGCTTGATCTCGCCGACGGTCCGCGTCGCCACCTTGCTGGTCTTGCGGTCGCCGCGCACCACCAGCTCCAGCGCTTCGGCGGCGCCGCGGCGCAGGCTGTGCACCACCTCGATGTCGCCGCGCCGCACGAAGGCCAGCAGTTCCCCGATGATGGTGTGTGCCGGCGAGATGGCGATGTCGATCTGCGTGCCCTGCACCAGGTCGGCGTAGGCGCGGCGGTTGATCAGGGCCAGCACGCGGCGCGCGCCAAGGCGCTTGGCCAGCAGGCAGGCCATGATGTTGTCTTCGTCGTCGTTGGTGACGGCCATGAAAAGGTCCATGCCGGCCACCTGCTCGGTGGCCATCAGGTCGGCATCGGTGGCGTCGCCGTTGAGCACCAGCACATCGCTGGGCAGGCTCTCTGCCAGCAGCGCGCAGCGGGGCAGGTCGCGCTCGATCAGCTTGATGGCGCAGTTGCCGTGCAGCTCCCGCGCCAGCCGCATGCCGACCCGGCCGCCGCCGGCCATCATGATGCGGGCCACCGGCCGGTCCATCTGGCGCAAACCGCCCAGCACGCCGCGGATGTGCTGCGTGGCGGCGAGCACGAAGACTTCGTCGCCGGCGCGGATGCGGGTTTCGCCGTGGAGCACGCCCAGCGCGCGGTCGTTGCGGTAGATCGCCACGATGCGCATGTCGGCATTGGGCACCAGGCTCGGAATCTCAGCCAGGCTGTGGCCCACCAGCGAGCCGCCCTCGATCGCGCGCACCGCGATCAGGCTGACCAGCCCCTGCGCGAACTGGATCACCTGCAACGCCTCGGGGTATTCAACCAGCTTGTGGATGTAGTTGGTCACCGAGCGCTCGGGGCAGATCACCTGGTCCACCGCGAAGCCGGTCTTTTCCAGCAGTGCGTTGTCGTGGAAGGCGGTCGAGCGCACGCGCGCCACGGTGGTCTGCACGTTGAAGAGATCGCGTGCGAACTTGCAGGCCAGCAGGTTGGTCTCGTCGAGCGGCGCGCAGGCGATCAGCATGTCGGCGTCAGGAGCGCCGGCCTCGCGCAGCACCTCGGGCTCGATGCCGCTGCCGAGCACGCCGCGCAGGTCGAACTGCTCCTGCAGCCGGGCCAGGCGGCCGGCGTCGGTGTCGATGACGGTGATGTCGTTGCGCTCCGACAGCAGGCTCTCTGCCGCGCTTTCCCCGACGCGGCCGGCTCCCACGATGATCATTTTCATGCGCGCATTCTGCATGCGTCGCAGGGGTTGCGCACCGGGCGGCGATCAGCCTGCGCTCAGCAGCGCCGGCGGACGCACCGCCGACCAGGCGCATGCGCGGTCGTAGGCATGCCCGGCGCGCAGCACGGCAAGGTCGGCATTCACCGGCCCCGCGAGCGAGATGCCCATCGGCAGGCCGCCTTCGCCGAAGCCGGCGCGCAGATTGAGCGTCGGCAGCCCTGCCAGCGTGAACGGCGTGACGATCTCCATCCAGCGGTGGTAGGTGTCGCTTGCGACGCCGTTCACCTCGGCGGGCCAGTGCAGTTCGGCGTCGAACGGAAACACCTGCGCACTCGGCGCCACCACGAAATCGAAGCGCTCGAACAGGCGTGCGAACGCGCGGTACACGTTCGAGCGGTAGAGCGAGGCCTGGTAGAGCGAGGCTGCGTCGAGCTGCCGGCTCTGTTCGACCTCCCACTGTGCCTCGGGCTTGAGCTGGGCGAACAGCTTCGGATCGTTCATGAAGGCGCCGAGCTTGCCGCCCACAAGCAGCTGGCGCAGGCGCAGCCAGGCGCTCCAGTTCTGCTCGCGCGGCACGTCGAGCGTGCAGGCTTCGACCTCGCAGCCGAGGCTGCGGAAGATGCCGAGCGCCTGCTCCCCGAGCGCGCGGATGCCGGGCGCGAGCGGCAGGTCGGGCCAGATGCTGCCGAGCCAGCCGATGCGCAGGCCGCGTGCCTCGCCTTCGAGTTGCAGCGCGTCGGGCGAGGGCAGCGCGTCGGGCGACGAGAGCGGCACGCGCGCATCGAAGCCCGCCTGCACCGCGAGCAGCCGCGCGGCGTCTTCCACGGTGCGCGCCATCGGGCCTTCGATGCCGAGCTGCTGGAAGAACAGCTCCTGCTCCGGATCGCCCGGCACACGCCCGCGCGAGGGCCGCATGCCGATGACGTTGTTGAACGCGGCCGGGTTGCGCAGCGACCCCATCATGTCGCTGCCGTCGGCCACCGGCAGCATGCCGAGCGCCAGGGCCACGGCCGCGCCGCCGCTGCTGCCGCCGGCGCTGCGCTCGGGCGCATGGGCGTTGCGCGTGATGCCGAACACCGTGTTGTAGGTGTGCGAGCCGAGGCCGAATTCGGGCGTGTTGGTCTTGCCGATCACGATGGCGCCGGCCGCGCGCATGCGCGCGACGTGCAGGCTGTCGGTGCGCACCGGCGAGCGCGGCGACAGCGGCGAGCCCATCGAGGTCGGCAAGCCGGCTGCATGGCTCAGGTCCTTCACCGCGAGCGGGAAGCCATGCATCCAGCCGCGCCGCTCGCCGCGCGCCAGTTCGGCGTCGCGTTCGCGTGCATCGGCCAGCAGGTCCTCGGGCGGGCGCAGCGACACGATGGCATTGAAGCGGGGGTTGAGCGCCTCGATGCGGGCCAGTGCGGCCTGCATCAGTTCATGGCAGGACACGCCGCGCGCGGCGATCCGGCGCGAGAGTTCCGTGGCACTGAGGTCGAGGATATCGGTGGGCGTCATGGCGGTCCGGGGCGGAATGGCGGCGGACACAGTATCGACCAGGAGCCCGCAGCGGGCGGCGCGCGCACATAATCGCCGCGTATGGAAACCAAGTGGCTCGAAGACTTCATCAGCCTGGCGGAAACGCGCAGCTTCAGCCGCTCGGCCCAACTGAGGCATGTCACACAGCCTGCGTTCTCGCGGCGCATCCAGGCGCTCGAGGGCTGGGCCGGCACCGACCTGGTCGACCGCAGTTCGTACCCGACGCGGCTCACGCCAGCGGGCCAGACGCTCTACAGCCAGGCCATCGAGATGCTGCAGGCGCTGCAGAGCACCCGCGCCATGCTGCGCGGCCACTCGGCCGCCGGGCAGGACGTGATCGAGATCGCGGTGCCGCACACGCTGGCGTTTACGTTTTTCCCCTCGTGGGTGACCAGCCTGCGCGAGCACTTCGGGCCGATCAAGAGCCGGCTCATCGCACTCAATGTGCACGACGCGGTGCTGCGCCTCGTCGAAGGCAGCTGCGACCTGCTGATCGCCTACCACCACCCCTCGCAGCCGCTGCAGCTCGACGCCAACAAATACGAGATGGTCAGCCTGGGCGAGGAGGTCGTGAGCGCGTGGGTCCGGCCCGATGCCGACGGCGCGCCGCGCTTCCGGCTGCCGGGGCGTCCGGGCCAGCCGCTGCCTTACCTGGGCTATGCACCCGGCGCCTACCTGGGGCGCGTGGTCGACCAGCTGCTCAAGGAATCGGGCACCGCCATCCACCTCGACCGGGTCTACGAGACCGACATGGCCGAAGGCCTCAAGGTGATGGCGCTCGAAGGCCACGGCATCGCCTTTCTGCCGCAGAGCGCGGTGCGCAAGGAGATCAAGGCCCGCAAGCTCGTGAGCGCGCTGCCGCCCGAGATCGACAGCCTCGAAGCGACGATGGAGATCCGCGCCTACCGCGAGCGGCCTGGCGCGCCGGTTCCGGCGAAGCCCGCCGGCAGCCGCTCGGCCAAGGCGCTGGCCTCGGAAGGCCTACAGCCCAAGCGCACGGCCGACGCCTTGTGGTCGTACCTGGTCAGCGCCGAGCCGCTGCGTTGAGGCGGAATTTGTGCGATGCACAATCTATGAACCCGATGCATAACCGGCGCCGCAAACGGCATTGGCGTGCTGGCCGGGGGTTCTCTACAGTCGCGGCAGTTTTCCAACGCTGCCACACGAACCGACGAAGCCCAGACCGTGCAATTCTCCACATGCGCGTGTCCACGGCGAGAGAACAGGCACAAAGGCTGCTTAGCTTCAGTCCGACAATGCCGCTGCACCGGGATGGCCCGGGTATTCCCGGCCTGCCAACTGTCTAGAATTTCGTTTGGTTTCCAATTTCCCCTTTCTGTCACCATCAGGAGTCTCTGTATGAAAAAACAAGTGTTGGCATTGGCCGTTGCAGTGGTCGCTACCGGCAGCGCTTTCGCCCAGGATGGCACGCTGGCCAAGATCAAGAACAGCGGCGCCATCAGCCTCGGCGTGCGCGATTCGTCGGCGCTGTCGTTCTCCGTCGGCGGCGGCAAGTACGGCGGCTTCCACACTGAAATGGCCGAACGCATCGCTGAAGACCTCGGCAAGACTGCCGGCAAGAAGCTGGCGGTCAACTACACCCCGGTCACCTCGCAGAACCGCATTCCGCTGGTGCAGAACGGCACGGTCGACCTGGAGTGCGGCTCCACCACCAACAACGCCACGCGCCAGAAGGACGTCGATTTCGCCCACACCACCTACGTGGAAGTGGTGCGCATGGTCATCAAGAAGAATTCGGGCATCAAGGACCTGAAGGACCTCAACGGCAAGACCATCGCCACCACCACGGGCACGACCTCGGTGCAGACCCTGCGCAAGAACGAGCGCGCCCAAGGTATCGACTTCAAGGAAGTGCTGGGCAAGGACCACGCCGACAGCTTCCTGCTGCTCGAGTCCGGCCGTGCCGACGCCTTCGTGATGGACGGTTCGATCCTGGCGGCCAACGTCGCCAAGTCGAAGAACCCGGCTGATTTCGCCATCGTCGGTCCCGAGCTGTCGGTCGAGCCGATCGCCTGCATGGTGCGCAAGGGCGACGACGCGTTCCTGAAAGCCGTCAATGCCAGCATCGAGCGCCAGATCAAGGACGGCTCGCTCGCCAAGCTGTACGACAAGTGGTTCATGCAGCCGGTGCCGCCAGCCAACGTGAACATGAACCTGCCGCTGTCGGAGGCCACCAAGGCCGCCTGGGCCAGCCCCAACAACAAGCCGATGGAAGACTACGCCAAGAAGTAATCTGCATGGATGAACGACAGACGCCCGCCCATCGAGGCGGGCGTTTGTTTGGTGCGTAGTCAAAGCAAACAGACCGAGGAGTGCCCGATGGGAAATTGGGATTGGCAGGTGTTCTGCAAGGACACCATCGACGGCACGGTGGTGCCGTCGTGTTACGGAACGGGCGGTGCGTACACCTACCTGAACTGGATGATCGACGCCTGGGGGTGGACGGTGGCCGTCGCGCTCGTGGCGTTGCTCGTCGCACTGGTGTTCGGCTCGATCATCGGCATCCTGCGCACGCTGCCCGACAGCCCGTGGCTGGTGCGTTTCGGCAACGCGTGGGTAGAGCTGTTCCGCAATATCCCGCTGCTGGTGCAGATTTTCCTGTGGTACTTCGTGGTGCCCGCGCTCGTGCCGCCGATGCGCGACTTTCCGCCCTTCGTGCTGGTGGTGCTGGCGCTGGGCCTGTTCACCTCGGCACGTATCGCGGAGCAGTTGCGCTCAGGCATCCAGGCGCTGCCACGCGGCCAACGCTATGCCGGCATGGCCGTGGGCTTCACCACGGTCCAGTACTACCGCTACGTGCTGCTGCCCATGGCCTACCGCATCATCCTGCCGCCGCTGACCAGCGAGTCGATGAACATCTTCAAGAACTCCTCGGTGGCATTCGCGGTGTCCATCTCCGAACTGACCCAGTTCTACCTGCAGGCCGGCGAAGAGACGGCGCGCAACCCGGAGATCTACATCGCCGTGGTGGTGCTCTACGTCATCTCGGCCATGGTGATCAACCGCCTGATGGCCTTCATCGAGAAACGGGCGCGCGTCCCGGGCTTTGTCGTTGCCGGCGGAACGGGAGGACACTGACATGGATCTCCAATTCTCCGTCTACACCTGGGACGTCATTCGGAACTATGTTCTCAATGGTCTGTACTTCAGCATCTTCCTGACCGTCGTCGCAACCCTGGGTGGCATCTTCTTCGGCACCATCCTCGCGCTGATGCGCCTGTCGGGAAAGAAGTGGCTGGACATGCCGGCCGCGTTCTACGTCAACGGCATGCGCTCCGTTCCGCTGGTGATGGTCATCCTGGGCTTCTTCCTGCTGGTGCCGTTCGTCATCGGACGGCCCATCGGGCCGGAGTACTCGGCGGTGATCACCTTCATCGCCTTCGAGGCGGCGTACTTCAGCGAGATCATGCGTGCCGGCATCCAGTCGATTCCGCGCGGCCAGGTCTCGGCCGGCCTGGCGGTGGGCATGACCTACGGCCAGAACATGAAGCTGGTGATCCTGCCGCAGGCGTTCCGCAACATGCTGCCGGTGCTGCTCACGCAGACCATCATCCTGTTCCAGGACACCTCGCTGGTGTACGCCATCGGTGCATACGACCTGCTCAAGGGTTTCGACAACGTCGCCAAGAATTTCGGGCGGCCTTACGAGTCGTACCTGCTGGCAGCGGTCGTCTACTTCGTGATCTGCTATTCGCTGTCGTATCTCGTCAAGCGTCTGCACAAGAAGATCGCCATCATTCGCTAGTGAAAGAATCGAAGAGGAAAAGCCATGGCTGAACAAATGATCAGTATCAACAACGTCTCCAAGTGGTACGGACCCGTGCAGGTGCTCAACGACTGCTCGGTCAGCATCGCCAAGGGCGACGTGGTGGTGGTGTGCGGCCCGTCGGGTTCGGGAAAGTCCACCCTCATCAAGACCGTCAACGCGCTCGAGCCTTTCCAGAAAGGCGAGATCATCGTCAACGGCATTCCGCTGCACGACCCCAAGACCAACCTGCCCAAATTGCGTTCCAAGGTCGGCATGGTGTTCCAGCACTTCGAGCTGTTCCCGCACCTGTCGGTCACCGAAAATCTGACCATCGCGCAGATCAAGGTGCTGGGCCGTTCGCAGGACGAAGCCAAGGTGCGTGGGCTCAAGATGCTCGACCGCGTGGGCCTGATGGCACACAAGGACAAGTTCCCGGGCCAGCTCTCGGGCGGCCAGCAGCAGCGCGTGGCGATCGCCCGCGCGCTCAGCATGGACCCGGTGGTGATGCTGTTCGACGAACCGACCTCGGCACTCGACCCCGAAATGGTCGGTGAAGTGCTCGACGTGATGGTCGCGCTTGCCAAGGAAGGCATGACCATGATGGTGGTCACGCACGAGATGGGCTTCGCGCGCAAGGTCGCCAGCCGCGTGATCTTCATCGACGTGGGCGGCCGCATCCTGGAAGACTGCTCCAAGGACGAGTTCTTCAACCACCCCGAGAACCGTCAGCCGCGCACCAAGGACTTTCTCGACAAGATCCTGCAGCACTGACGGCGGGCTGCCCCTGCGGGCAGCATCAGCACTGCCCCGGCCCGCGTCGTCAGGGTAGTCGCGCCGCGTGCGCCGTCAGCAGGTCGAAAAAGCCTGCTGCATCCCCCTCCACGATCCAGTTCACGTTCGCCGGCCGGCCCAGGCTGCCGTGCCAGTCGGCCACCGTCTGCCCGAAGCCCATGCCTTCGCGGCTGTCGACCTCGACGTGGATCCGCCGTCCCTTGAACAGATCGGGCGCGAGCAGGTAGGCGATCACTGTCGCGTCGTGCACCGGCCCGCCCGGCAGGCCGTAGTGCGCCATTTCCTGCGGCGCATAGGCGTCGAGGATGTCGGCCACGGTGCGGCCGGCGCGGTTGCCGATGCCGCGCAGCCGCGCGATGCGTTCCTCGCTCGTGAGGATCCGGTGCGTCACGTCGAGCGGCAGCATCGTGATCGGCACGCCGCTGGCGCCGCATTTGTCGAGCACCAGTTCGGCCGCGTGCGGATCGGCAAACACGTTGAACTCGGCGACCGGCGTGATGTTGCCGCCGTTGAAGTGCGCGCCGGCCATCAGCACCAGTTCGCGCAGGCCGCCGACGATGTCGGGCGCCCGCTCGAGCGCCAGCGCCAGGTTGGTCTGCGGCCCGAGCATGGCGAGCGTCACGCTGCGGGCAGGCGCGGCGCGCAGCGTGCGGACCAGGTGGTCGACGGCATGGCCTTCGGCGAGCGGCGCGGCGGGCTCGTGCACTGCTACGCCCGTGATGCCTTCCTGGCCGTGGACATGGGCGGCGTGGATCGGCGCACGGCGCAGCGGGCGCTCGGCGCCGGCGTACACCGGAATGCCGGGCCGGCCGGCCCATTCGCAGGCGAGGCGCGCATTGCGCGCGGTCTTGGCCAGCGGCACGTTGCCGGCCACCACGGTCAACGCCTCGATGCCGAGTTGCTCGGGCGCCGCCATCGCGAACAGCAGCGCGATCACGTCGTCCGCGCCGGGGTCGGTGTCGATGATCAGGGTGTGCATCGCACCATTGTCGCGGCGGGCGCGGCTGCCCGCCGCCTCGCTGCTTCGTCTACTTCTTGCGCGCCGCGATCGCCTTCTCGGCCTTCGCCACGAGGTCGGCACCCACGGTCGACTTCCACTTCTCGTAGACCGGACGCGTGGCCTTGACGAAGGCCTCGCGCTCGGTCGGCGTGAGCTGCGTGACGGTCACGCCCATCGCGGCGATGTCCTTGAGCACGGGCTTGTCGGCTTCGACCAGGCCCTTGCGCGCGATCTCGATCTCCTGCTTGCCAGCGTCGATGGCGGCTTGCCGCACGATCGCCTGGTCGGCCGGCGTCCACGAGGCCCAGATTTCCTTGTTGACCACGAACACCAGCGGGTCGGCCACGTAGCCCCAGGTGGTGACGAACTTCTGGCCCACGTTCTGCATCTTGAGCACGGTGAACAGGAACAGCGGGTTCTCCTGGCCGTCGACCGCGCCACTCGAGAGTGCCGGCTGCGCATCGGCCCAGCTCATCTGCGTCGGATTGGCGCCGAGCGCGGTGAGCATGTCGGAGTAGATGGGCGAGCCGACCACGCGGATCTTCATGCCCTTCAGGTCGTCGGGCGACTTGATCGGCTTCTTGGAATTGGTGATCTCGCGGAAGCCGTTCTCGCCCCATGCGAGCGGCACCACGCCGGCCTTGTCGAGCGTCTTGAAGATGTCCTTGCCGACCTCGCCCTGCGTGAGCGCGTCGATGGCCGCGTAGTCGGGCATCAGGAAGGGCATCGAGAACAGGTTGAGCTGCTTGACCTGCGGCGACCAGTTGATGGTCGAACCCACGGCCATGTCGATCACGCCCTGGCGCAGTGCGCTGAACTCGCGCGTCTGGTCGCCCTGGATCAGCGACACGCCCGGGTACAGCTTGATGTTGATGCGGCCCTGGGTGCGCTCCTTCACGAGGTCGGCCCAGATCTTCCCGGCCTGGCCCCAGGGGGTCGGCGGGCCGAGCACGAGCGACATCTTGTATTCGGCCTTGTAGGCGGCCTGCGCCATGGCGCCGGTCGAGAACATGCCCAGGGCGGTGGCGACGGCGGCAAGGCCGAGAAGGGTGCGACGGAATTTCATTTTGTCTAGTCTCCAGTTGTCAAAGTCAATAACCGAGCTTGCGCGGCAGCCACAGCGCCAGCTCGGGGAACGCGATCACGAGCACCATCACGATGAACATCGAGAACAGCAGCCAGCCGACCCAGCGCACGGTTTCCTCCATGCGCACCTTCGCGATGCGGCAGGAGACCATGAGGTTGACCGCGAGCGGCGGCGTGAACTGCCCCAGCGCGACCTTCAGCGTGAGGATCACGCCGAACCACACCGGGTCCCACTTGTAGTGCTGAACGATCGGCAGCAGGAGCGGCACGAAGATCAGGAAGATCGAGACGCCGTCGAGGAACATGCCGACCGTGATGAGCAGCAGGATCAAGAGCGCCAGGATGCCGTATTCGCCGAGGCCCGAGTCCACGATCGCGCGCGTCACCGGGTCGATCACGCCCAGCGTCGAGAGCGAGTACGCGAAGATGCCCGCGAGCGACACCACGAGCAGGATCACCGCCGAGAGCTCGCCCGATTCGCGCAGGATGACGAACAGGTCGCGGACCTTGATGGTCCGGTGCACGCACATGCCAACGAACAGGCCGTAGAACACCGCCACCACCGCGGCCTCGGTCGGCGTGAACCAGCCGGCGCGCATGCCGCCCAGAATGAGCACCGGCGCCGCGAGGCCCCAGCTCGCGTCGCGCAGGCTGGCCCAGAACGGCGGGCGCGGCAGCGTGGATTCGAGCGCACCCATCTTGTGATGGCGCGCCATCAGCACGGCCGGGATCATCAGCGCCAGGCCGGCCATCACGCCCGGGATCATGCCGGCCGCGAACAGCGCCGGCACCGAGGCGCCGGGCACCAGCACCGAGTACACGATGAAGGCCACCGACGGCGGGATCAGGATGTCGGTGGCCGCGGCGGCGCCCACCACGCTGGCCGAGAAGGCGGGCGGGTAGCCGGCGCGCGACATCGCCGCGATCATCACCGCGCCCACGGCGGCGGCATTGGCCGGGCCCGAGCCCGAGATGCCGCCGAGGAACATGGCGACCGCAATGGCGACCAGCGGCAGCATGCCCGGGCCGCGGCCGACGATCGCCACCGCGAAGTTCACCAGCCGGAGCGCCACGCCCGAGCGGTCGAAGATCGAGCCGACCAGCACGAACATCGGAATCGCGAGCAGCGGGTACTTGCCCAGGCCGGCATAGAAGTTCTGCGGCACGGCCAGGAGGCCGAACCACTGCGCGTCGGCGTTGGCGAGCGCGATGCAGGCGGCGCCCGCCAGCCCCAGCGCCGCGCCGATGGGCACGCCCACCAGCATCATCGCCACGAAGGCGACGAAGAGCAGCGTCGCGATCACAGGGCGCCGCCCTGGCCATTGGCCGTGTCGTCATCGCTGCGCGCGTTCTTGCGGCCGCGCCGGATCATCAAGCCCACCGCGCGCAGCGCGATCGCGAACGACACGATCGGCAGCCAGATCGAATACCACCAGGCCGGCAGCCCGATGCCGGGCGTGGTCTCCTCATAGCGGTAGTCGTCCCAGACCATGCGGATGCTCAGTGTGCCGATCAGCGCGAAGAGGATCGCGATCATCAGCGCGCCGAACTGCGCGAGCCGCCGGCGCCGCGCCATGCTGCCGCTTTCGGAAAAGAACTCGATGCGGATGTGCCGGTCGCGCGCAACGGCGGCCGAGCCGGCCACGAGCGCGAGCATGATCATCAGGAAGACCGAGAACTCCTCAGTCCAGGCGAACGACGAATCGGTGAAGTAGCGCACCAGCACGTTCGCGAACGTGATGAGCGCGAGCGCGCCCATGATGATCACGGTGAGCCAGTCCTCGATGGCGAGCGGCACCTTCGCGGGCTCGTCGGCAGCTTCGATGTCGGGGGGAAGGGGGCTGGCAGCGTCCAGCACCGGGCCGGACTCATTGGGAGTGGTCATCGAAGGGGAAAAGGGGAAGCGGCGACAGATGTTACCGGTGCATGCCCTTTCCTCCATCGGGGTTTTCCTATGCGATCCGCGCGCGCGACGCCGTCCCCCGAACCGGCGCTATTCGAGCTTGGCGCCCGACGCCTTGATCAGGCGTTCCCAGACCGGGGCTTCCTTCTTGACGACGGCCGCGAACGCCTCGGGCGAGCTGTCCTGCAGGTCGAAGCCCATGGCGGCCACGCGCGTCTGCACGTCGGGCTGCCGCGTGGCCTTGCGCACTTCCTCGGCGATGCGCGCCACGATCGGCTTCGGCGTGCCGGCCGGCATGGCGATGGCCAGCCAGCCCGCCACGCGGTAGGCCTCGTCGTCCAGGCCCTGCTCGGCCAGCGTGGGCACGTCGGGCAGCGTGGCCATGCGCCGCTCGCCCGTCACGCCGAGCGCCCTGAGCTTTCCCGCCTCGATGTGGGGCTTGGCCACCAGCGCGCTCGCGAACGACATCTGGATCTGGCCGCCGATCAGGTCCTGCAGCATCGGCGACTCGCCCTTGTAGGCGACGTGGTTCATTTCGGCGTTCTGCGCCAGGCTCATGTGCGCGCCCGCGAGGTGCGGATAGGCGCCGACGCCGTACGAACCGTAGGCCATCTTGCCCTTGTTGGCGGCGACGTACTTCAAGAGCTCGGGCCCGGTCTTGACCGGCACGCTCGGATGCACCACCAGCACCAGCGGCGCCACCGCGATCTGGTAGACCAGCGCAAGGTCGCGCTGCGTGTCGTAGGGCAGCTTCTGGTAGAGGAACTGGTTGGTGAGCAGCGAATTGGAGAGCGCCAGCACCATCGTGTAGCCATCGGCCGGCGCCTTGGCCACTGCGTCGGTGCCGATGATGCCGGCCGCGCCGGGCTTGTTGTCGACGATGACCGGCTGGCCCAGCCCCGCGGCCATCTTCTCGCCGATGATGCGGGCCAGCACGTCGGTCGCGCCGCCCGCGGCGAAGGGCACCACCATGCGGATCGGCTTGCTGGGGTAGGCCGGCTGCGCCCAGCCGGCGGTGGAAGTGGCGGCGAGCGCGAGCGTGGCGACGGCGCCTTGCAGGGTGCGGCGGCGGGTGGGGAATGCGGCGTTCATGATTTCTCTTTGTCTCCGAGGGTTGATTGTTCTTGGGTGTGCAAGGGGCTGCCGCCGCCGGCGCTATGCCGACAGCACGCGGGTCTTGAATGGCAGCGGCAGGAGGTCGGCCTCGATGCGCTGCTGCAGCGGCACGGCGAGCGAACCGGTCGCGGCGGCATCGATGCGCACCTCGATCAGGCGCTCGCCCTCGTGCGCCACGTGCGGCCGCGCGGCCGGCGCCACGCCGAGTTCGCCGCACGCCTGTTCGACCATGGCCGCCACAACGCGGTTCGCCGCCATCGCGCGCAGCTCGGGCTTGTAGATCTTGCCCACGTTGGTCACCGGCATCTGCTCGATCACCACCACAGAGCGCGGCTTGGCGGGCGCCTCGTCCACGCGCTCGGCCGTGAAGGCCAGCAGTTCCTCCTCGGTGACCGAGGCGCCGGGCACCAGCGTCGCGAACACCACCGGCAGTTCGCCCGCATAGGCGTCGGGTGCGCCCACGGCCGCACACAGCTGCACGGCCGGATGGGCGCCGATCGCGTCCTCGATCACCTTCGGGTCGATGTTGTGGCCGCTGCGGATGATCAGGTCCTTCGAGCGGCCGCTGAGGTTGAGCCGGCCTTCGCCATCGATCCAGCCCAGGTCGCCGGTCGCGAGCCAGCCGTCGGGCGTGAAGGCCTTCGCGTTGTCGGCCGGATCGACGAAGCCCGAGAACAGGTTCGGCGACTTGAACAGCACCATGCCCTGTTCGCCCGCCGGCAGGTCGCGGTCGCTCGCATTGCCGTTCTCGTCGAGCGCCACGATGCGCATCTGCATGTAGGGCAGCGCAAAGCCGACGCAGCCCGCGGGCCCGTCGACGCCCGGCGGCGTGATGGTCGAGATGCCCGCCATCTCGGTCATGCCGAGGCTCTCGTGCACATGCAGCCCGAACAGGCGCTCGAAGCGCGCGGCGAGCTCGGGCGACAGCACCGCCGCACCCGTGCGGCAGTACACGATCGACGAGATGTCGGCGCCTTCCAGCGGCACGTTGGCCAGCGCCGCGAGCACCGTCGGCACCGCCGACAGCGAGGTCGGCCGGTACTTCTCGACCAGCTTCCAGTAATTGGCGATCACCTCCTTGTTGCGCAGCAGCGAAGGCGTCGGAATGATCACTTCCACCCCGGCCGACAGCGAGGCCAGCGAGGCCGGCAGCACGCCTGCCACATGGAACAGCGGATAGCCGTTGATCGAGATGCCGTTCTCGTTCATGCCCGCCACCTGCACGCTGGCCCAGGCCGTGAACACCTGCGCGCCGTGGCTGTGGCGGGCGAGCTTGGGCGCACCCGTGGTGCCGCCGGTGTGAAAGTAGGCTGCGATGTCGCCGGGCGCGATGTCGCGGCCGCTCACGAGGCGGTCCGAGGGCTGGGCCGCGCGCAGCACGTCGAACTCGGCCACGCCGTCGGGCAGCGTGCCGGGGCCCCCGGGTGGCTCGTCGTGCGGCGCCACGCGCAGCACGGTCGTGAGCGTCGGCACCTGGCCGCGCAGCCGCATCGCCTTCGACCACATGCCCGATTCGGCGTCGGAGCCGTAGGCGATCAGCACCTTGGCGCGCGCCGCGGTCATCAGCGCCACGAGCTTCTCGTCGGTCAGGAGCGGATTGAGCGGTTGCACGATGCCGGCCGCCTCGCCGCCCCAGAGCGCCAGGTGGTACTCGAGGCAGCCCGGCAGCAGCACCGCCACCGCGTCGTCGGGACCGACGCCGAGCGCATGCAGCATGTTCGCCGTCTGGTGGATGCGCGCGAGCAGCTCGGCGTACGACCAGCGGATCGGTTCGTCGGCCGGATTGCCGGTGCGCAGGAAGGTCAGCGCGGTCTTGCTGCCGAAGGCATGCCCCGCGCTGCGGAAGATTTCGTAGGTGCTGCGCACCGAGAGCGCCTGTTCGAGCGGCGTCTCTTCGAGCCGGCGGATGTCGGCCAGGCTGCGGACCGGGAACCGGGGGCGGAACGGGGCGCCGCCCGCGTTCTGCGTGTTGTTGTGGTCGTCGCCTGTCATGTCGTCTCCTGAGGTTTTTTTTGATTTCCGGCGGGCGCGGTGCGCGCCCTGTTTTTACTGGTTCGTGATCTTGTTGTCGCGAATGACCTTGCCCCAGCGCTCGAAGTCCTGGCGCATGCGCTCGCCGGTCTTTGCGGGCGTGCCGTAGGCCGCGAACGAGCCCACGCCCTGCAGCTTGTCCTGCACCTCCTTGTCGGCCAGCGCGGTCTTGAGCTCGGCGCTCATGCGCTCGACCACGTCCTTCGGCGTGCCGGCCGGCGCGAGCAGGCCGCCCCACGAGGTGGCGTCGAAGCCTGCAAAGCCCTGCTCGGCCACCGTCTTCACGTCGGGCAGCAGGCTCACGCGCTTGCCCGAGCCGACCGCGATGGCGCGCAGCGTGCCCGCGCGGATGTGCGAAATCACCGCCACCAGGTCCGAGAACATCGCGGGCACCTGGCCGCCGATCAGATCGGTCACCGCGGGCGCGCTGCCGCGGTAGGGCACGTGCTGCATCTCGAACTTGCCGATGTTCTTGAGCTGCTCGGTCGTCAGGTGGCCGAAGCTGCCCGCGCCCGCCGTCGTGTAGTTGAGCTTGCCGCCTTCGGCCTTGGCCTTGGCGATCAGGCCCTGCAGGTCCGTGACCTCGGGCAGCGACTTCGGGTTGACCACCATCACGATCGGCAGGTCGTACACCGTGCCCACGGGCGTGAAGCTCTTGAAGATGTCGTAGGGCGTCTTGCCGTACAGGTGGTCGGCCAAAAGCGTCGGCGTGGCCAGCATCACGAAGGTGTAGCCGTCGGGCGCGGCCTTGGCCGCCACGGCCGCGCCGATGGTGCCCGAGGCGCCGCTGCGGTTGTCGATCAGGATGTTCTGCTTCAGGCTCTGCGACATCTTCTGCGCCACGATGCGCGTCGCGACGTCGGTCGGGCCGCCCGGCGGGAACGGCACGACGATGGTGATGGGCTTGGTCGGCCAGGCCTGCTGGGCGAAGGCGGTGCCGGCCACGAGCGGGAGGGCGGCCAGTGCGAGCAGCGCGCGGCGCGAGGGGTTGCGAAGGGAAGCGAAAGAGGAGAAAGCCATGGGGTTCTGTTTCAGGGGATCAGGATGTACGGAAAGGCGTCGTTCGCGAGCTTCTCAGACGACGCCGCTGGATTTCAGCGCGGCGAGTCGTTCTTCCGACAGGCCGAGCAGGGACGTGAGCACGTCGCGCGTGCCTTCGCCCAGGGTGGGCGGCGCGCTGCGCACCGGCAGGCGCTCGCCATCGAAACGGTAGGGCGGCGCAAGCACGTCGACCGTGCCGGCCACCGGGTGCGGCTGCTGGGTGACCAGCCCGGCCTCGGTCGCGCGCTTGCTGCGCAGCGCCTCGTGCAGGCCCAGCACCTCGCCGCAGGGAATGCCCGCCGCCGTGAGCTTCTCGAGCAGCAGCGCGCGCGGGCGCTTCGCCAGCTCGGCGTGCAGTTCGGGCAGCAGCACCGCGCGGTTTGCCGAGCGCAGGATGTTGGTCTTGAAGCGCTCGTCGGCCGCGAGGTCGGGCCGCTCGATCACCTCGGTGCAGAAGCGCGCGAACTGCGCGTTGTTGCCCACGGTGATCACCACCGGGCCGTC
The DNA here is from genome assembly GCF_057656815.1 of Variovorax sp. Soil_C_39. NCBI lineage: Bacteria > Pseudomonadati > Pseudomonadota > Betaproteobacteria > Burkholderiales > Comamonadaceae > Variovorax > Variovorax sp. Soil_C_39. The sequence continues at coordinate 117,462 of NZ_JBDGJQ010000008.1, read as the reverse complement.
GGCCGCGTCGAACACGCCGTAGGGCACGATCGACGGATGCGAGTTGCCGAAGCGCGGCGGGTCCTCGCCCATCAGGAGCGCCTCGAGGCCGTAGTAGGCCGTGATCATCAGCCCGCAGTCGAACAGCGCCATCTCGACGTGGCGGCCGCGGCCCGTCTTCTCGCGCTGGTAGAGCGCCGCGAGCACGGCCTGCGCCGAGTACATGCCGGTGAACAGGTCCACCGCGGCCACGCCGAACTTCAGCGGCGGCTGGTTCGCCTCGCCGTTGATCGCCATCAGGCCGGCCTCGCCCTGCACCACGAGGTCGTAGCCCGGGCGTGCCGCCTCGGGGCCGGTGCGGTCGTAGCCCGAGATCGAGCAGTAGATGAGGCGCGGGTCCTCCTGGCTGAGCTGCGCGTAGCCGAGGCCGAGCTTGTCGATGCCGCCGTACTTGAAGTTCTGCAGCACCACGTCGCATTGCTTTGCGAGGTCGCGCGCGATCTGCTGCCCCTCGGGCGTCTGCAGGTCGAGCGTGACCGAGCGCTTGTTGCGGTTCACGCTGTTGAAGTAGGCCGTCTCGGTGTCGCCGACGCGCAGGCCCCAGTCGCGCGTGTCGTCGCCGCGGCCCGGGTGCTCGACCTTGATGACCTCGGCGCCCATGTCGGCCAGCACCATGCCGCACCAGGGGCCGGCCAGGATGCGGGACAGATCGAGCACGCGCACGCCGGCCAGCGGCAGGGATGAATTCAGTGAAGCCATGGCAGAGAAGATGTCTTTCGGAAAACAGGAAAGCCCCGCACGGCGTGCGAGGCAGGCATGAGAAACGGTGGGAGTCTTGGCGTCAGCTGGCGTTCCCGCCGCCGCGGCGCAGCGCCACGAAATCGGCCTTTCGCTTGCCCAGGAAGGCACCGATGCCTTCGGCCGCTTCGGCATCGCCCTGCGACTCGACCATGAACACCGCCTCGGCATCGAGCTGTTCCTCGAGCGTGGCATGGTGCGCCTGGCGGCACAGCGCCTTGATGCGCGTGGTGGCCCGCTGCGGACCGGTGGCGATGCGCGCCGCCAGCGCGACGGCCTCGGCCAGCGCCGCGCCCTTGTCGGTCAGTCGGTTGACCGCGCCGAGCTCGTTCAGGCGCTCGGCCGTCATGCGGTCGCCGGTCAGGCACAGCTCGGTCAGCACCTGGCGCGAGACGAACTCGGCCAGGAACGCCGTGGCGCCGCCGTCGGGCGTGAGGCCGACCTTGACATAGGCCACGGTGAAGAAGGCATCGCGCGCCGACACCAGCATGTCGCAGGCCAGCGCCATCGACAGCCCCGCGCCCGCGGCACCGCCTTCGACGGCCGCGATCACCGGCTTCTTGCAGTCGCGCAGCGCACGGATCAGGTTGTTGAGGCCTTCGAGAATCTTGCGCCGCTCGGCGACCGGCAGTTCGCGCCGCGTGGCGAGCAGGTTCAGGTCGCCGCCCGAGCAGAAGAAATCGCCCGCGCCGGTGAACACCACCGCGCCCACTTCGGGGTCGCGCTCGGCGTCGGTCAGCGCGGCAGACAGTTCGGCATACAGCGTCGGCGTGATCGCGTTGCGCGCGCCGGGGTTGCTGTTGGTCAGGATGCGCACGGCGCCTTCCTGCGAGACGAGCACGGTCTTGGGGGGGGTCATGCCGGTTCCTTTGCGAGTGCGATGTAGCGCTGCAGGTGGTGGTCTTCGTCGCCGAGCTGGTGATCGATCATCACGAGGCGCTTGGCGTAGTGGGGCAGCGGCAGCTCCCAGGTCATGCCGATGCCGCCGTGCATCTGGATGCTCTCTTCGGCCACCAGCGCGCCGATGCGGCCGATGCTGAACTTCGCTGCCGACAGCGCGCGCTCGCGCGCCACGCGGTCGCTGCCGTCGATGGCCGCGGCGGCATTGATGACGGCCGAGCGCGCCTGCTCGATCTCGAGCAGCAGGTCGGCCATGCGGTGCTGCAGGGCCTGGAAGCTGCCGATCAGCAGGCCGAACTGCTTGCGCGTGCGCAGGTACTCGAGCGTGGCCGTCTTGGCCGCTTCCATCGCGCCCAGCGCCTCGGCGCACAGCGCGAGCACGCCGCGGCCGATCGCGCGTTCGAGCACCGCATGGCCTTGGCCTTCGCTGCCGAGCAGCGCATCGGCGCCGAGCTTCACGCCGTCGAGCGTGATCTCCGCGACCCGGCCGCCGTCGATCGCGGGGCAGCCGCGCACCGCGACACCGGCGGTCTTCGCAGGCACGAGGAACAGCGAGATGCCGGCCGCGTCGTCGACATTGCCCGCGGTGCGCGCCGAGACCAGCAGCAGGTCGGCCTGCTCGCCCTGCGGCACCACGGCCTTGGCGCCGTTCAGCACCCAGCCGTCGCCGCTCTTTACGGCGCGGGTCGCGACACGCGTGCGTTCGTGGTGCGTGTCGGCCTCGTCGTGCGCAAAGGCCGCGACGAGGGCGCCGTTGATCATGTCGCCGAGCTTCTCCTTCTGCGCGCCGCTGCCGGCGGCGCTGATCGCCTCGCCGACCATCAGCGCGCCGAGCAGCGGCTCGACCACGAGGCCGCGGCCGAGCGCCTCGAAGACCACGGCGATGTCGAAGCCGCTGCCGCCGAAGCCGCCATCGGCCTCGCTGAACAGCGCGCCGATCACGCCGAGTTCGGCGAACTGCTGGAAGATCTCCTTGCTGAACCCGTGCTCGGATTGCGCGATGCGGTCGCGCGCATCGAAGGCGTACTGCTCGGCGATGAAGCGGTTCAGGCTGTCGGCGAGCATGCGCCGGTCTTCGGTGTGTTCGAAGTTCATGCCGTTCCTTTAAAGACCGAGGATCATCTTCGAGATGATGTTCTTCTGGATTTCGTTCGAGCCGCCGAAGATCGACAGCTTGCGGTTGTTGAAGTAGCGCGAGGCGGCGGCCGATGCGTAGTCGGGGCCGAAGGCCTCGCCGTCATGGCCGTCCTTCAGTGCCTCGGCCACGAAGGGCCGGCCGTACACGCCCATCGCGCGGCGCGCGAGCGACGAGATCTCCTGGCGGATCTCGGTGCCGCGGATCTTCAGCATCGAGCTCTCGGCGCCCGGCACGCCGCCGCCGGCCACCGCCGCGATCACGCGCAGGTTGGTGGTCCTCATGTTCTCGAGATCGATCTCCACGCGCGCCATCCGCGCCGCGAAGGCCGGGTCGTCGGCCAGCGGCCGGCCGTTCTTCGTGCGCGAGGCCGCGATGCCCTTGAGCTGTTCGAGCGCGGCCACCGAGAAGCCCACGCCCGCGATGTTGGTGCGCTCGTAGGTCAGCAGGTACTTGGCGCAGGTCCAGCCCTTGTTCTCCTCGCCGACCAGGTTCTCGGCCGGCACGCGCACGTCGGAGAAGAACACCTCGTTCACTTCATGCTCGCCGTCGAGCGTGATGATCGGGCGCACTTCCACGCCGGGCGAGGCCATGTCGATCAGCAGGAAGCTGATGCCTTCCTGCTTCTTCGCCTCGCGGTTCGTGCGCACCAGGCAGAAGATCATGTTGGCATGCTGGCCCAGCGTGGTCCAGGTCTTCTGGCCGTTCACGATGAAGTGGTCACCCTGGGCGTCGATGCCGCGCACGGCCGAGGTCTTGACCGCGGCAAGGTCGGAACCCGCGCCGGGTTCCGAATAGCCCTGGCACCACCAGTCGTCACCGTTCAGGATGCGCGGCAGCCAATGGCGCTTCTGCGCCTCGTTGCCGTACTTGATGAGCACCGGGCCCAGCATGTTCACGCCGAAGGGCACGATGCGCGGCGCGAAGGCGAGCGCGCATTCGTTCTCGAAGATGAACTTCTCGATCGCGCTCCAGCCCGGGCCGCCGTACTGCTCGGGCCAGTGGTTGGCGAGCCAGCCGCGCGCATTGAGGATGGCGTGCCACTCGGCCATGTCGGCCTTCTCGAGGATCTTGCCGCTCTTCACCTTGTCGGAAAGGCGCGCGGGCAGCTTGTCGGCGAGGAAGGCGCGCACTTCGGCGCGGAAGGCTTCTTCTTCGGGGGTGAAGTTCAGGTCCATGAATTCTCGGTCTCAGTAAATCTCGAAGAGGCCCGCCGCGCCCATGCCACCCGCGATGCACATCGTGACCACGGCGTACTTCGCGCCGCGGCGCTTGCCTTCGATCAGCACATGGCCCGTGAGGCGCGCGCCGGTCATGCCGAAGGGGTGGCCGATCGAGATCGCACCGCCGTTCACGTTCAGCCGCTCCGAGGGGATGCCGAGCTTGTCCTGGCAGTAGATCGACTGCGAGGCGAAGGCTTCGTTGAGCTCCCAGAGGTCGATGTCCTCGACCTTGAGGCCGTGGCGCGCGAGCAGCTTGGGCACCGCGAACACCGGGCCAATGCCCATCTCGTCGGGCTCGCAGCCCGCCACTGCGAGGCCGCGGAAGACGCCCAGCGGCTGGAGGTTGGCGCGCTCCGCGTCCTTGGCTTCCATCAGCACGCAGGCCGAGGCGCCGTCGGACAGCTGCGAGGCGTTGCCCGCGGTGATGAACTTGTCGTCGCCCATCACGGGCTTGAGTTTGGCGAGCGCCTCGTAGGTGGTGCCGCGGCGGTTGCAGTTGTCTTCGGTGGCGGTGACTTCGCGGTAGCTGACTTCCTTCGTTTCCTTGTCGGTCACCGCCATGGTGGTGGTGCAGGCCACGATCTCGTCCTTGTAGCGCCCGGCGAGCTGCGCCTCTTCGGTGCGGCGCTGGCTCTCGGCCGAGAAGCGGTCCTGCGCCTCGCGGCTGATGTCGTAGCGCTGGGCCACGATGTCGGCGGTCTCGATCATCGCCATGTAGAGCGCGGGCTTGTGCTCGACGATCCACGGGTCCATGCCGTTGTCGCCCGCATCGGTGGCGCTGCGGCCGCGGATCTGCGAGATGCTTTCGACGCCGCCCGCGATCATGGCCGGCGCGCCGTCCACCACGATGCGGCCCGCCGCCATCGCGATGGCCTGCAGGCCCGAAGCGCAGAAGCGGTTGACGGTGGTGCCGGCGATCGAGATCGGCAGGCCCGCGCGAATGATGGCCTGGCGCGCGATGTTGCGCCCGGTCGTGCCCTCGGGGTAGCCGCAGCCGAGGATCGCGTCCTCGATCAGCGCCGGATCGAGGCCCGAGCGTTCGACCGCGGCCTTCACCGCGAAGGCCGCGAGCGTCGGGCCCGGGGTGATGTTGAACTCGCCGCGGTGCGCCTTGGTGAGCGGGGTGCGGGCGGTGGAAACGATGACGGCTTCGCGCATGGCAGTGTCCTTAGTCTTTGTTCAAACTCGAAAAATCGGCACCGCGCTCGACCAGGTCGACCAGCAGCGGCGAGGGCTGCCAGAACAGCGGGTCTTCCTTGGCGAACTCGCGGATGTCGGCCAGCACCTTCGCCAGGCCCACCGTGTCGGCGTATTTCATCGGGCCGCCGCGATGGCGCGGGAAGCCGTAGCCGTAGAGGAAGGTCACGTCCACGTCGAGCGGGCGCAGTGCGATGCCCTGGTGCACCACGTTTGCGCCTTCGTTGACCATCGCGGCCATGTAGCGGCGCATGATTTCGTCCTCGGTGAAGGCGCGCGGTGTGACGCCCGCACGCTGGCGCTCGGCGTCGATGATGGCCAGCACTTCGGGGTCGGGCTGGCCGGTGCGTGCGCCCTCGGGGTAGAGGTAGTAGCCGCGCTGCGTCTTCTGGCCGAACCAGCCGCGCTCGCAGATGCGGTCGGCGATCTGCACGTAGCGCGCCTTCGGGTCGCGCGTGGCGGCCTTGCGCTTGCGCGTGGCCCAGCCGATGTCGCCGCCGGCCAGGTCCGACACCTGGAACGGCCCCATCGGGTAGCCGAAGTTGCGCACCGCCTCGTCGATCTGGTAGGGCGAGGCACCGTCTTCCATCATGTGGTCGGCCGCCTGGCGGTACACCGCGAGGATGCGGTTGCCGATGAAGCCGTCGCACACGCCCGCGCGCACCGGCACCTTCTTGAGCTTCTTGGCGAGCTCGAAGCCCGTCGCGACCACGTCGGCGCTGACCTTGGCGGGCACCACGATCTCGAGCAGCTTCATGATGTTGGCCGGCGAGAAGAAGTGCAGGCCCACCACGTCCTGAGGGCGCGAGATGCTGGCGGCGATCTCGTCGATGTCGAGGTACGAGGTGTTGGTGGCGAGCACCGCGCCGGGCTTGCAGACGCGGTCGAGTTCGGCGAAGACCGCCTTCTTGACCGCCATGTCCTCGAACACGGCCTCGACCACGATGTCGGCCTGGGCGAGCGCGTCGTAGCTGGTGGAGCCGTTGAAGCGTGCCATCACCGCCGCCTTGGCTTCGTCGGTCATGCGGCCCTTCTTGATGAGGCCGTCGTAGACCTTCTCGACGTTGGCGCGACCGCGCGCGAGCTGCGTGTCGTCGCGCTCGATCATGGTCACCGGCAGGCCGGCGTCGAGCATGGCCACCGCGATGCCCGCGCCCATGGTGCCGCCGCCAACGATGCCGGCAGCGTCGAGCGCGCGCGGCTTGGCGGCCTTGGTCTCCGGCGCCTTGAGCACTTCGCGTTCGGCGAAGAAGGCGTGGATCAGGCCGGCGCGCTGCGGACTGTCGATGCACTGCATGAACAGCTTGCGCTCGAGCGCCATGCCTTCGTCGAAGGGCAGCGTGAGCGCGGCCTCGACGGCTTCGATGATCTTCATCGGCGAGAACAGGCCGCGGCTCTTCTTGGCGGTGTCGGCGCGCGCGGCGTCGAGCGCGGTGCGGCTGGCGTCCTTGTCGACCAGGCCGGCGGCCTCGCGCGTGCGGCGCACCGGCGCGTTCGCGGCGGCCAGTTCCTTCGCATAGGCCAAGCCCTCGGCGCGCGCATCGGCGTCGTTGCCGAGCTTGTCGACCAGGCCGAGCGACAGCGCTTCCTTCGCGCCCGCATGGCGGCCGCTGAGCATCAGGTCGAGCGCGGGCTTCACGCCGATGAGGCGCGGCGCGCGCTGCGTGCCGCCCGAGCCCGGCAGCAGGCCGAGCGCCACTTCGGGCAGGCCCAGCTTGGCGCTGGGCGAGGCGATGCGGTAGTGCGCCGCCAGCGCCACTTCGAGCCCGCCGCCGAGCGCGGCGCCGTGGATGGCGGCCACCACCGGCTTGCTGCAGTTCTCGATCGCCAGGCACACCTCGGGCAGCGAGGGCGGCTGCGGCGTCTTGCCGAATTCGCGGATGTCGGCGCCCGCGATGAAGTTGCGGCCCGCGCCCACGAGCAGCACGGCCTTGGCGGCGCTGTCGGCCTCGGCCGCCGCGATCGCGGCCACCAGGCCGCGGCGTACGTCCACGCCGAGCGCATTGACGGGCGGGTTGTCGATGGTCACGACAAACACATCGCCCTCGCATGCGAAGGTGACGGGACCGGAAGGCGTGGAGGGGCTGGAGGGGGTTTGATTGGCCATTTGCTTTGTCTCTCGCGTGGCGGGCCCGCAGTGCGAAGCCCGAGGCTCTGGGGTGAACCCCGCATTCTTGGTCGGGTGCGGGGCTTTGACAATTGCATAGTCCATTGACAGACTGTCAAAGAATTTTTGACAAAATCGGCGCCATGGACCTTCAATCGCTGTCCCTGCTGGTCGAAATCATCGACGCGGGCAACCTCAGCGCCGCGGCGCGGCGGCTCAAGATGAGCCGCGCCAACGTCAGCTACCACCTCAACCAGCTCGAGCGGTCGGTCGGCGCGCAGCTCGTGCGCCGCACCACGCGCCGGGCCGAGCCGACCGAGATCGGGCTGCGGCTCTACCAGCACGGCATCGTGATCCAGGGCGAGCTGCTGGCCGCGCGCGAATCGGTCACCACGCTCGGCCAGGGGCTGCAGGGCCGCGTGCGGCTCAGCGTGCCGAGCGGCTACGGCCAGCTCGTGATGGCCGGCTGGCTGATCGACTTCAAGCGGCAGTACCCGGGCATCGTGCTCGACGTGGTGTTCGAGAACCGCATCGAGGACCTGCTGCGCGACGAGGTCGACATCGCGATCCGCGTGGTGCCCGAGCCGCCGCAGAACCTGGTGGCGCGCGACCTGGGCGCGGTGCGCTACGTGGCCTGCGCCTCGCGCGGCTATGCGGCGGAACATGCGCTGCCGCAGCAGCTCGACGAACTGCAGAGCGCCCCCGTGGTGACGGCGGCCGTCGTCGGGCGGCAGCTGCGCGTGTCGGCCTACCAGAGCCAGGAGCTGGGCGAAGTGCGGCGCGAAGTGGTGCTCGAGCCGACGCTGATCTCGGAAAACTTCCTGTTCCTGCGCCAGGCCATCCTGGCGGGCCTCGGCATCGGGCTGGTTCCCGACTACGTGGTGGCCGACGACATGCGCCGGGGCGACGTGGTCACCACGCTCGACGACTGGCGCCTGTCGCTCTTCGGCACGCAGATGTTCATGCTCTACATGCCGAACCGGCAGCACACGCGCGCGATCCGGACCTTCATCGACTTCATCCTCGCGTGCGTGCGGGTGCCAGGCGAGGACGCGCCGGCTCAGTCGCAGCGATAGGTCACCTCGGCGCCCGGCGCGCGGGCCGCCGCCTCGGGGTCGAGGTAGCGCATGGGCGCGCCGAAGTTGCGGCAATAGGCCTCGGCGTCCTGGGTGGAGGGCGACTTGAAAACGCCGTCGGCGAGGAAGACCACGCGCGGCGCGGTGCGCGGGGAGGCGCATCCCGCGGCAAGCAGCGCGGCAGCCAGTGCGAGCACGGAGAAGGAAGAGAGGCGGCGCATCGGACACGGCGCATCGCTGCGCATCGGGTGGAAAGAGCCCTGGACTGTAGCGGGCCGCGTGGCGAGCGACCCTGCGCGCAGCCGGTCTTTGTCAACGCCGGCGCCTCGGTGCTGTATATTCATACAGTCTTTTGACGCCCCAAGCCGCCGTGGAACTCCAGCGCAAACTCGCCATCCTTGCCGATGCCGCCAAATACGACGCCTCCTGCGCGTCGAGCGGTTCGCAGCCGCGCGACTCGGTCGGCGGACGCGGCATCGGCTCGACAGAGGGCATGGGCATCTGCCACAGCTACGCGCCCGACGGCCGCTGCATCTCGCTGCTCAAGGTGCTGCTGACCAACCACTGCCAGTACGACTGCCTCTACTGCGTCAACCGCGCCTCGAGCAACGTGCCTCGCGCGCGCTTTCGCATCGACGAGGTGGTGCAGCTCACGCTCGACTTCTACCGGCGCAACTGCATCGAGGGCCTTTTTCTGTCGAGCGGCATCGTCAAGTCGCCCGACCACACGATGGAGCAGGTGGTCGAGGTGGCGCGGGCGCTGCGCGAGGACCACGACTTTCGCGGCTACATCCACCTGAAGACCATTCCCGACGCAAGCGACGAACTTATCGCGCGGGCCGGCCGCTATGCCGACCGGCTCAGCATCAACGTGGAAATGCCGACCACCGAGGGGCTTCAGGCGCTCGCACCCGAGAAGGACGAGAGCGCCATCCGCCGATCGATGGCGCGGCTGCGGCTTGCGATCGACCACACGCGCGAAGAAGCGCGCCGCGTGGTGCCGATTCGCGTGCTGCCCGGCGCCGCCCCCGTGGCCGCCAAGCCGCCGCCCTTCGCGCCCGCGGGGCAGAGCACCCAGATGATCGTGGGCGCCGATGCCACAGACGACCGCGGCATCCTCGCGACCAGCGCCACGCTGTACGGCGCCTACCGGCTGCGCCGCGTCTACTACTCGGCCTTCAGCCCCATTCCCGATGCGGCGCGCGCGCTGCCGCTCACCGCCCCACCGCTCTTGCGCGAGCACCGGCTCTACCAGGCCGACTGGCTGATGCGCTTCTACGGCTTCGGCCACGAGGAGATCGTGGCGGCGCCCGACGGCCTGTTGCGGCTCGACGTCGATCCCAAGATGGCCTGGGCGCTCGCGCATGCCGAGCGCTTCCCGGTCGACCTGAACCAGGCACCGCGCGAGATGCTGCTGCGCGTGCCCGGGCTCGGCGTCAAGGCCGTCGACCGATTGATGCAGGCACGTCGGGTGCGACGCGTGCGTGCCGAAGACCTGCGGCGGCTCCATGTGCCCGCGCGCAAGGTGCTGCCGTTCGTGGTGGCCGACGGGCATCGGCCGGCGCGCGGCGCTCTCGCGGCGCCGCCGCGCACCGCGGTGCAGGCATCGCTGTTCTAGGGGTCGTGCGATGCAGGCGCTGCTCGACGATCCGGTCGACCTCGACGCATTCCGCCGCAGCGCCCGGCAACTGCTGGCCGCTGGCGTGCCGCCGGGCGAAGTCGAATGGCGTGTGCGCGACGCGGCCGGCGGCGATGGCGGCGGCGGCGCAAGCCAAGGCCTGTTCGGCGAGGCAGACACCATGCTGCCCGCGCCGCCCGCCGTGCCTTCGCATCCCGTGCCGGCCGCCTTCGTCGCACTCTGCGCCGACGTGGTCCTGCACCGCGACGACCAGCGCTTTGCCTTGCTCTACCGCCTGCTCTGGCGCCTCGCGCACGAACCCGCGCTGCGGCACGATCCACTCGACGCCGACATGATGCGAGCCCAGCGCATGGCCCGGTCGGTGCGGCGCGACATCCACAAGATGCGCGCCTTCGTGCGCTTCACGCGCGTGGCCGATGAGGTCGACGGGCTCGACCGGCATGTGGCGTGGTTCGAGCCCGAGCACCGCATCGTCGAGGCCAATGCGCCGTTCTTCGCGCGCCGCTTCGCGCAGATGCGCTGGGCCATCCTCACGCCCGACCGCTGCGTCGCGTGGGACGGTGCCGCGCTGGCCTTCCGGCCCGGCGCCGACCGGCGCGAAAAGCCCGCGCCCGACGCCGGCGAGCAGCTCTGGCTCACCTACTACGCGCACATCTTCAACCCCGCGCGGCTCAAGCTCGCGGCCATGCGCAACGAGATGCCGCGCCGCTACTGGCACAACCTGCCCGAGGCCGCGCTGATCCAGCCGCTGGCCGACGCCGCCGCGGCGCGCAGCCAGGCCATGATCGATGCACCGGCCACGCCCGTGCGTCGCATCCGCGCGCCCATCGCGCTGCACCTGCGCCCCGCGGAAGGCGTGGCGCCCGCGAGCCTGGCCGAACTGCAGGCCGCCGCGCACGGCTGCCGCGCCTGTCCGATCGGCGCGCTCGCCACGCAGGCCGTGTGCGGTGAAGGCCCGCTCGCGCCGCACCACATGCTGGTCGGCGAGCAGCCCGGCGACCAGGAAGACTTGGCGGGCCGGCCGTTCGTCGGGCCGGCCGGGCAGCTGCTCGACCGCGCGATGGCGCAGATCGGCTGGCCGCGCGACAGCGTGTACCTGGCCAATGCGGTGAAGCACTTCAAGTACGAGCTGCGCGGCAAGCGCCGCATCCACAAGACCGCCGGCCAGCGCGAGGCCGAAGCCTGCGCCCACTGGCTCGACCACGAGGTCGCGCTGGTGAAGCCGCAGGCGCTGGTCGCGCTCGGTGCCGCTGCGGCGCGTGCGCTGCTCGGGCGCCCGGTGGCGGTGCAGGCCGAACGCGGCATCTGGCTGCACGAACGCGCCGACGGCCGGCCGGTGTTCGTCACGCTGCATCCCTCGGCGCTGCTGCGGCTCGCGGACGGCGAGCGCGCCGCCGCGTATGCGCGCTGGCGCGACGAGCTGGCCGCCGCGCGCGGCACGGTTTCTGCTGCAATGGCGGCATGACGCCCGCCCATGCTTTGCTTGCCATCCGGCCGCTGACCGCCGAAGCCTTCTCGCCCTTCGGCACGGTGATTGCCGCCCCGACCGGCGAAGGCCGGCCCATCAACGGCGGCAGCGCGCAGCGCTTCGACCTCGTGGACGACCTGCAGCTCGACGCCGGCGGCGGCCGGCCGATGCTCGCGCTGTTCCGCGCGCAGGCACGGCGCTTTCCGCACGAGATCGTTGAACTGGAGCGCCATGCGCTCGGCAGCCAGGCCTTCGTGCCGCTCGGCATGCGGCGTTTCGTGATCGTGGTCGCACGTGCAGGTGCAGCGCCCACGTCGGCGGCCGATCTTTCGGCCTTCGTCACCGACGGGCTGCAGGGTGTGCTGCTCGCGCCCGGCACCTGGCACCATGCGCTGCTGGCGCTGGACGCGGGCGATTTCGTGGTGCTGGAGCGCCGCGCCGATGCGCCCGACTGCGCGCTTTGCCGCCTGGCCGCGCCGGCGGTGGTTCAGCCGGACTGAGAAGCTGTGAACGAACCGGCCATGCCCGCTCAGCCCGCCCAGACACGCCCGCTCGTCGTTGCAAATGCTCGCCGTAGCCCGAGCTACGACTGCGCTTTGCGCCTCGATCGGACGCGCCTGGACGACCTGCTCGGGCACGTCCAGTTCATTCACAGCTTCTGAGACGCTGCCGCGAGGCGCTCGGCCAGCGCGACCAGCGAGCGGTCCGAGCCTGCGGGGCCGAGCAGCGAAAGGCCCAGCGGCGCGCCGTCGCGCTGCGCGAGCGGCATCGACAGCTGCGGAAAGCCGCTGAGGCCCGCGATGCAGAGCATCCGGATCGAGCGGTCGCGGTAGTCCTCCAGGCCGGCCTCGGCCTCGCTGCGCAGTGGCGCGATGTCGGGCATCGTCGGCATCAGCAGCACGCCGTCATGGCCGAGCAGCTCGGCGAGGTGGCTGCGGAAGGCGCTGCGAAACGCACGGCCGGCGACGATCTGCGCATCGGTCACGCCGCGCGACCAGGCAAAGCGCTCCGCCACGCCGGGGCCGAGTGGCGGCGCATGGCGCTCGATCAGCGGCCCGTCGGTGAGCCATGCCTCATGGCCCTGCACGTAGCGAAAATTCCAGTACATCGCATCGAAGGAATCGAGCGCGACGTCGACATGTTGCGCGTCGCCGAGCACGGCCTGCACGCGCGCGGCGGCATCGGCCAGCGCCGCGGCCGCGGCCGGCACCGCGAGCGACCAGACATCGTCGGGACGCAGCAGCCGCACGCGCGCCGGCAGGGCCACCGCATCGGCGCCCAGCAGCACGTCGGCCACGCGCGCGAAGGTGGCGGCGTCGCGCGCGAACCAGCCGCAGGTGTCCAGGCTCGGCGCGAGGTCCATCACCCCCTCGAGGCTCACGCGCCCGTGCGTCGGCCGCAGGCCGTAGAGGCCGCAGTGGTTGGCCGGCGCGCGCACCGAACCGCCGGTGTCGGTGCCCAGCGCGAAGTCGCACAGGCCCCACGACACCGCCGAGGCCGAGCCTGACGACGAGCCGCCCGTGATGCGATCCTTCGCGGCGCCGTTGATCGGCGCACCGAAATGCGCGTTGTTGCCGTTCATCGAGAACGCGAGCTCGTCGGTCACGGTCTTGCCGACGAAGCGCGCGCCCGCGTCGAGCAGCTTTTGCACCGCGGGCGCGGTGCGTGTCTTGATGCCCGACATCGCGAGCACGATCGGGCTGCCGCCGCCGGTGGGATGGCCGGCCACGTCGAACAGGTCCTTGGCCGCGAAGCTCAGGTCGGCGAGCGCGCCGGTGGCCGCATGCGGCACCGGAACGTCGGGGTAGGGAACGAAGGCGTGGGCGGGGTCGTGCAATGGCATGGTGGTGCAGGTCGGCAGGGTCAGGCTACCAGGGTGGGGGCGATGGCGGCGGCAGCCTCGGTGCAGATGCAGCGCGCGCGGTGGTTCGGTGCCAGCTCGATGGCGGGCGGCTGTGCAATGCGGCAGGCCTCGGCGGCGAGGCTGCAGCGCTCGGCAAAGGCGCAGCCAGACGGCAGCGCGGAAAGGTCGGGCGGGGCGCCGCCGATGGTCTCTAGCCGCGCGCCGCGCGCGAGCGCGCCATGGGCCCGGCTCTTGAGCAGCGCGATGGTGTACGGGTGGCGCGGTGAACGGATCAACGCGCGCGCGCTCCCTTCCTCGACGATGCGGCCTGCATACATCACGGCGATGCGGTCGGCCACCTCGACGGCCGCGCCGATGTCGTGCGTGACGAAGATCACCGACAGGCCGAGGTCGCGCTGCAGCTCGCGCAGCAGCAGCAGGATCTGGATCTGCACCGTGGCGTCGAGCGCGGTGGTCGGCTCGTCGGCCAGCAGCAGTTGCGGGTTGCAGGCCAGCGCCAACGCGATCATCGCGCGCTGGCGCATGCCGCCCGACATCTCGTGCGGATAGGCCGCCAGGCGGCGCGCGGGGCTCGGGATGCGCACGCGCTCGAACAGCGCGAGCGCGCGCCGCTGCGCCTCGGCCGCACTGACGCCCTTCTCATGGCGCCGGATCGATTCGACGATCTGCGCACCGACCGAATACACCGGGTCGAGCGCCAGCAGCGGCTCCTGGAAGATCATCGACGCGACCTTGCCGCGGAAGCCGTCGAGCTCGCGCGTGGACATCGCCAGCACGTCGCGCCCGGCCACCTGCACCTGGCCGCCGATGCGCGTGCGGCGCTCGGGGTGCAGCCGCAGCAGCGTGCGCAAGGTCACGCTCTTGCCCGAGCCCGATTCGCCGATCAGCGCGACCACTTCGCCGCGGCCCACGTCCAGGCTCACGCCGCTTGCGGCATGCACGGGCTTGCGCCCGCCGGTGAAGGTGACGCTCAGGTCGCGCAGGCGGACCATCGGTTCGGTGACGGGTGGCGGGGCGTGGTTCATGCGGCCAACCTCTGTGCGTGGGTTTGCGCGGGCTGCGCCATCGGGTGTCCGCTGCCCGGTTCGTGAACCAGGCAGCTCACCGCATGCCGTGCGCCGGTGGCGATGCGCTCGGGCACCACCTGGCTGCACACCGGCGCCGCGAGCGCACAGCGCGGATGGAAGCGGCAGCCGCTCGGCGGATCGATCGGGTTCGGCGGGTCGCCCGCGAGCGCGGCGGTCTCGGTGCGGTGGTCGGGGTCCATCGAGGGCATCGACGACAGCAGTGCGCGCGTGTAGGGGTGCGCCGGCGCGTCGTAGAGCGTCTCGGACGGGCCGATCTCGGCGACCTGGCCGAGGTACATCACCATCACGCGGTCGCTCACGTAGCGCACCACGTTCAGGTCGTGGCTGATGAAGACGTAGGTCAGGCCGAACTCGGCCTTCAGGTCGAGCAGCAGGTTGATGACCTGGGCCTCGACCGACTTGTCGAGCGCCGAGACCGCCTCGTCGAGGATCACCATGCGCGGCTGCAGCGCCAGCGCACGCGCGATGTTGACGCGCTGGCGCTGGCCGCCCGACAGCTCGTGCGGATAGCGCTCGGCAAAGCGCCGCGGATCGAGGCCGACGCGCGCGAGCAGGTCGCGTGCGCGCGCCACCGCGTCGCGCCGCGGCAGGCCGTGCACCTGCGGCCCGAAGGCGACGGAGTCCTCGATGGTGAGGCGCGGATTGAGCGAGGCGTAGCTGTCCTGGAACACCATCTGCACCTGGCGCCTGAATTCCTTCAGCGGCAGGTCGCGGCCGCCGACCTCGCGGCCGTCGAACACCACCTCGCCGCGCGTCGGCGCGATGAGCTGCATCAAGAGGCGCGCCGTGGTCGACTTGCCGCAGCCCGATTCGCCGACCACGCCCAGCGTCTCGCCCTTGTGCACCTCGAAGTCCACGCCGTCCACGGCGCGCACCACGCCGCCGCCGCGGCCGAGCGCGTCCTTCTTGAGCGGGAAGTGCTTGACCAGGCCCGAGATGCTGAGCAGCGGCTGCGCCGGGCCGCCGACGTCGTTCAATGGATTCATGCTCACCCCTTGTTGTCCATCGCCGAGCGCAATCCGTCGGACAGCAGGTTGAAGGAGATCGAGGTGACGAAGATCATCAGCCCGGGCAGGGCCGCCACCCACGGCTGCACGTAGATCGCGGTGCGCAGCGTGTTGAGCATCAGCCCCCACTCGGGCTCGGGCGGCTTCACGCCCAGGCCCAGGAACGACAGGCCCGAGGCCAGGATCATCGACACGGCGATCAGGCTCGTGGCGTAGACGAAGATCGGTCCGAGCACATTGCCGAGCACGTGCACCCGCACGATGGTGAAGGGGTTCGCGCCCGAGGCGCGCGCCGCCTCCACGTAGTCGCGCGTGCGCACCTGCGTCGTCACGCTCTCGGCCACGCGCGCGATCTGCGGAATGAACACCACCGTCAGCGAGATCAGCGAATTGACCACGCCCGCGCCCAGCGTGCCCGACAGCGCGATCGCGAGCAGCACCGACGGGAAGGCGTAGAACACGTCGATCGTGCGCATGATCAGCGTGTTGGTGAGACCGCCCGCGTAGCCCGCGACGATGCCGATCACCGTGCCGAGCACGAAGGCGCAGAACACCGGCGTGATGCCGATGAACAGCGACAGCCGGGCGCCCACGATCAGGCGCGAGAGCATGTCGCGCCCCTGTTCGTCGCTGCCGAGCAGCAGCCCCTCGGTGCCGATCGGCTTGAGCCGCTTGAGCATCGAGGAGGCATACGGGTCGGCCGGCGCGAGCCAGGGGCCGAACACCGCCAGCCCGATCAGCAGCAGCACCACCAGCGCGGCACCCATGGCGACCGGATCGCGCACGAAGCGCAGCACCACCGAAGTCCAGTAGCCGCGCGAGCGCTGCGGCGGCAGGGGCTCGGCGGCGATGAGGGGAGCGAGAAGGGCGGACATGGCGATGGGTCTTCAGGCCCGCGCAATGCGCGGATCGAGCAGGGTCTGCAGCACGTCGACCAGCAGGTTGAGCACCACGAAGAACAGCGCGAGCACCAGGATGGTTCCCTGCAGCAGCGGCAGGTCGCGCTGGAAGATGGCGGAGTTCAGCAGAAAACCGGTGCCGGGCCAGGAGAACACCGTCTCGATGAGGATCGAGCCGCCGAGCAGGTAGCCGAGCTGCAGGCCCATCACCGCCAGCGCGGTAGGCGCGGCGTTCTTGACCATGTGGCGGAACACGCCGAAGTGCGTGAGGCCCTTGGCGCGCAGGCCGATGATGAACTCCTGGTCGAGGATCTCGGCCACCAGCGCGCGCACCGTGCGCGCGATGATGCCCATCGGGATCACCGACATCGTGAGCGCCGGCAGCACCAGAAACTGCAGGTGCGCCCAGTCCCAGGCCCAGTCGCTCGAGCCGCCCGGGCCGGCGCCCGTGGCGGGCAGCCACATGAGCTGCGACGAGAACACGATGACCATCACCATGCCGAGCCAGTAGTGGGGCACGCTCACGCCGAGCACCGAGAACATCGAGGCTGCGCGGTCGATCCACGAGCCGCGGAAGTAGCCCGCCACGAAGCCGAAGAGCGAACCCAGCACGAAGCCGATGAAGGTGGCCACCACCGCGAGGCGCAGCGTGTTGCCGACGGCGGTGAACACCTCGCCGGCCACCGCGCGGTTGCTTGCGATCGACATGCCCAGGTCGCCGTGCAGCGCGCGCCAGAGCCACATCGCGAACTGCTCGGGCAGCGAGCGGTTGAAGCCGTAGAGCTCGCGCAACTGCGCCTGCAGCTCGGCCGACGCGTCGGGCGGCAGGATCGACACCAGCGGGTCGCCCGGCGCGATGTGCACCAGCAGGAAGCACACCAGCGCCACGCCGACCATGATCGGCAGGGCGTAGACGATGCGGCGCAGCAGGTAGGCGAGCATCGCGCGCTCAGTCCATGGTCATCGTGGCGATGTCGATGAACCAGCTTTTCGGCTGCACCACGTTCTTGACCTTCGCCGACATGGCGCGTGGGCCCACGTCGTGCGCGATCCAGACGAAGGGCGCGTCGTCGACCACGTGCGCATGCAGCTTTGCCAGTGCCGCGTCGCGCGCCTTGTCGTCGAAGCTGGTGCGCGCATCGGCCACGAGCTTGTCGACCTCGGCATTGCCGTAGTAGCCCCAGTTGTTCGACACCGGCGGGAACGCCTTGGTGCTCACGAAGCGCACCATCGCGAAGAACGGGTCCATGGCGGCGAAGCTCACGTTGGTGGCATTGGCGCCGTTGGCCGACGGGTCCTTAGCGCCCTTGCGCCAGTTGGTGAAGAGCGTGTTCCATTCGATCACGTCGAATTCCACGTCGAAGAAGCACTGCTTGAGCGACTGCTGCGCGTACTCGTTCATCGGCAGCGGCTGCATCTGGCCCGAGCCCGAGGCCGAGATCTGCACCTTCACCTTGATCGGCTTGGCGGCCGAATAGCCGGCCTGCGTCATCAGTGCCTGCGCGGCCTTCACGTCGTAGCGGATGTCGAACTTGGGGTTGCCCCACCACGGATGGCCGGGCGGCACGGTGCCCTTGGGCTCGGCCATCATGCCGCCGAGCAGCTGCTTCATGCCGCCGCGGTCGACGCACAGGTTGGCCGCCTGGCGCACGCGCTTGTCGAGCCAGGGCGAGCCTTCGGCGAACGACAGCTGCCAGGGCCACACGTGCGGCTGCGCATTCGAATAGATCTTGAAGCCGCGCTGCGTGATCTGCGGCATCGCGTCGGGCGCGGGCGCCTCGATCCAGTCGACCTGCCCGCCCAGCAGCGCGGCAGTGCGCGCGTTGGCCTCGGGCATCGGCAGCATGACGACCTTGTCGATCTTGGGCACGCGCTTCGCGTCCCAGTAGGACTTGTTGGCGGCCAGTTCGAGCCGCTCGCGCGCCACGAAGCGCGTGACCCGGAACGGGCCCGAGCCGGCCGGGTCGGCGGCGAAGGCCGTCCACGCGGCCCTGGCCTTGTCGGCCGGCGCGGCGCCGCTGGCGGCGTCGAACTTCTTCTGCCAATGGGCCGGGGAGGCCATGAACAGGTTCGACAGGTTGATCGGCAGGAAGGCATCGGGTTCGCTGGTGGTCAGCTCGACCGTCATGTCGTCGATCTTGCGTGCGGTGCGCAGCGTCGGCATGCGAGAAGCGGTCACGCCGACCTGGCTCGCGTCGAACTGCGGCGCGTCCTTGTCGAGCACCTTCTGCACGTTCCAGACCACGGCATCGGCGTTGAAGGCCGAGCCGTCGTGGAACTTGACGCCGGGACGCAGCTTGAACACCCACCGCGTCTTGTCCTTCGCGTCGACGGCCCACGATGTGGCCAGGCCGGGGATCAGCACGCTCGGCGCATCGGCCTTCGACAGGTCCCAGTGCGTGAGCGCGTCGTAGATCGGGATGCCGGTGAATCGGTTGCCCTCGAAGCCCTGGTCGGGCTGGCCCAGCGTGCGCGGAATGTCGGCCGCGGTCATCGCGATGCGCAAGGTCTTCTCCTGCGCCAGCGCCGGCGCGGCGGTGAGGGCCAGAACGGCGAGCGCCGCGCAGGCGACGAGGGACTTCGACAGGACGATCGGGGCGGGGGCGGCACGCTTCACATGGAACTCCGTGGGGTGGGGACGGACATCACAAGCACGACGTGTGCCAGCACGTGCCGCGGGCGGGCCGATGCGACAATTGCGCTCCCATGACCGACACCCTCACCCTCACCCGCCCCGACGACTGGCACCTTCATGTGCGCGACGGCGCCGCCCTCGAAGCCGTGGTGCCGCACAGCGCCCGCCAGGTCGGCCGCGCGCTGATCATGCCCAACCTGCGCCCGCCCGTGACGACCGCCGCGCAGGCCGTGGCATACCGCGACCGCATCCGCGCGGCTGTGCCCGCGGGCGCCGCCTTCGAGCCCGTGATGTCGCTCTACCTGACCGACAAGCTGCCGCCCGAAGAGATCGCCCAGGCCGCCGCGGCCGGCGTGCGCGCGCTCAAGCTCTACCCGGCCGGTGCGACCACCAACAGCGATGCCGGCGTGACCGACATCCGCCACACCACCAAGACGCTCGAGGCGATGCAGAAGCATGGCCTGCTGCTGCTGGTGCACGGCGAAGTGACCGACCCGGCGGTCGACCTGTTCGACCGCGAGGCCGTCTTCATCGACCGCGTGATGATCCCGCTGCGGCGCGACTTTCCCGAACTCAAGGTGGTGTTCGAGCACCTCACCACGAAGGAGGGCGCGCACTACGTGCGCGATGCGGGGCGCTTCACGGCGGCCACCATCACGGCGCACCACCTGCTCTACAACCGCAACGCGATCTTCACCGGCGGCATCCGCCCCCACTACTACTGCCTGCCGGTGCTCAAGCGCGAGACGCACCGCGTCGCGCTGGTCGAAGCCGCCACCAGCGGCAGCGACCGCTTCTTCCTCGGTACCGACAGCGCACCGCATCCGGCGCACTTGAAGGAGCATGCGCTCGGCTGCGCCGGTTGCTATACCGCGCTGACCGCCATCGAGCTCTATGCCGAGGCTTTCGACAACGTAGGCGCGCTCGACAAGCTCGAGGGCTTCGCGAGCTTCCACGGCGCCGACTTCTACGGCCTGCCGCGCAACAGCGACACCATCACGCTGAAGCGCGAAACCTGGACCGTGCCCGAGACCGTGCCCTACGGCGAGGCCACGCTGAAGCCGCTGCGCGGCGGCGAGACCGTGGCTTGGAGGCTCGCATGACGCCCCCGCTGCGGGTGATGCTGCTGATCGATGCCGACAACGTCTCGGCCGACGTCATCGAGCAGGCCGTGCAGCGCACGCTGGCCGAGTACGGCGCGGTGCATGTGCGCCGCGCCTACTGCAATGCCGAGACGGCACTCAAGCAGCAGGCGCTCTTCAAGCGGCTGTCGGTGCGCCCGATGGTCAATCTCTCGGCCGGCAAGAACAGCACCGACATCGCACTCGCGGTCGACGCGATCGACCTTGCGATGGCCGAGCGGCCCGACGTGGCGGTGCTGGTGTCGTCCGATTCCGATTTCGCGCCGCTCGTGATCCGGCTGCGCGAGAAGGGCTGCCGCGTCTGCGGCCTCGGCCAGCAGGGCAAGACGGGCGAAGAAACGGTGGCGGTCTACGACGACTTCACCGACCTGCAGCACCAGGGTGCACCGGTTGCGCCGCGCGCCGCGCCGGCCCGCAAGGCGGCGGCGAAGCGTGCGCCTGCTGCCAAGTCCGCCGCCGCGCCGGCAGCGAAGGTTGCTGCTGCCAAGGCGCCCGCCAAGACGGCGCGCAAGGTCGCCAAGGCCGTCGCGCCCAAGCCGGTGCCGAGGCCGCCGGTGTCCGAGGCCGCCGAGTTCATCCTGCGGGCCGCGCCGGCGCTGCTCAGCGGTGTCGACGTGCCGCTCAACGACGTGGCCCAGGCGCTGCGTGCCGCCGGGCTGCTCGGCAAACATGGCAGCTCGCTCAAGCTGTTCGACAAGCTGCCCGCGGAGTTTGCCGTTCTGCAGCACCCCGACCGCATCCGCTGGACCGGGGCCGCCGCGCCTTGATGAGCCCGGCGGCGATCGACTGGTCGCAGCCCTGGCTGGCGCCCTATCGCGCCATCGGCGAGGCAGCGGCGCAGACCGCCGCGGCCGGCGTCCCGGTCGCCGACGCACTGCAGCAGTTCGCCACGCCGGGCCGCACGCCCGCCTTCGTCGTGCAATCGGCGCTGCCGCCGGGCCAGGCCTACGAAGCCCACATCTTCGAAACCCGCACCGTTCCCACGCGCGACAACCTCCACGACTTCTTCAACGGGCTGGTCTGGCTGGCCTTTCCCGAAACCAAGCGCCGGCTCAACGCACTGCAGGCGGCCGAGATCGCCCGCACCGGCATCGGCGCCACGCGCGGCCCGCTGCGCGACGCATTGACGCTGTTCGACGAGAACGGTGCGCTGCTCGATGCGCCCGCGCCGCTCTGGGACGCGCTGCTGTCGCGCGACTGGCCCACGCTTTTCGTCGCGCGGCGCGCGCTGTGGTCGGAGGCGCGGCTCGTGGTGTTCGGCCATGCGCTGCTCGAGAAGCTCGTCGCGCCGCGCAAGGCGGCCACGGCGCATGTGCTGTGCGTGCCGCCGGGGCTGGCCGCGCGCGCCGGGCTGGTGCAGGACGCGGCGCTCGCGCACAGCCTCGATGCGCAGTGGCTGGCGCGCAAGCCGTTCGCGCCGCTGCCGGTGCTGGGCGTACCGGGCTGGTGTGCCGACAACGCAGCCGCCGATTTCTACGACGATCCGAAGGTCTTCCGGCAGGGTCAGTAGAACTTTTGCTCCTATCATCGCTCTACCCGCAGCCCGCGGTGCACGCCGTCCGCCAGAACAACCACAAGAATTCGACGGCCGATCCTGCATGGCTTGAAGAGGGCCGCGGGGCCCTCATCTAGGCGGTAGCGTTCCCCCACGGAGAATCCAACTTGAAACGTATTGTTCTGTTCGTCCTGACCAACGTGATGGTCGTCGCGGTGCTCGGCATCGTCGCGAGCCTGCTCGGCGTCAACCGCTATCTCACGGCCAACGGGCTCAACCTCACGGCGCTGCTCGGCTTCGCGCTGATCATGGGCTTTGGCGGCGCGATCATCTCGCTCTTGATCAGCAAGCCCATGGCCAAGTGGACGACCAAGCTGCACATGATCGACAACCCCCAGACGCCCGACGAGGCCTGGATCGTCGGCACGGTGCGCAAATTCGCCGACAAGGCCGGCATCGGCATGCCCGAGGTCGGCATCTTCGAGGGCGAGCCCAACGCCTTCGCCACCGGCGCGTTCAAGAACTCGTCGCTGGTCGCGGTGTCCACCGGCCTGCTACAGGGCATGACGCGCGAAGAGGTCGAGGCCGTCATCGGCCACGAGGTGGCGCACATCGCCAACGGCGACATGGTCACGATGACGCTGATCCAGGGCGTGATGAACACCTTCGTGGTGTTCCTCTCGCGCGTGATCGGCTATGCGGTCGACAGCTTCCTGCGCCGCGGCGACGACCGTTCGTCGGGCCCCGGCATCGGCTACTACGTGAGCACCATCGTGCTCGACATCTTGCTGGGCTTCGCCGCCGCCATCGTGGTGGCCTGGTTCTCGCGCCAGCGCGAGTTCCGCGCCGACGCCGGTGCCGCCGCGCTCATGGGCAACCGCCAGCCGATGATGAATGCGCTCGCGCGCCTGGGCGGCCTGCCGGCCGGCGAACTGCCCAAGGCCGTCGAGGCCATGGGCATCACGGGCAGCATGGGCAAGCTGTTCGCCACGCACCCGCCGATCGAGGAGCGCATCGCGGCGCTGCAGAACGCGCGCGGCTGAACTGACTGCCCGGCCAACGAAGAAAGCCGCCACGGTTGCCCGTGGCGGCTTTTTTTCTTTCTTTTTGGCGCTGCCGCGTCAGTACGAGCGCAGCGAGATGCCCCAGCGCCCGGCCACGCGCGTGGCGATCCACAAATTGCGATGCGTGCTGAGCACTGCGCCGGACGCATCCTCGCGCGTGTAGACCACGACGAAATGCACCTTGTCGGCGCTGGCGAGCACCGCGTCCTTCGACTGGTAGCGCGTGCGGCGCCACCCCGCGGCCTGGAGCTTCTCGAAGAAGTCGGCTGGATGGTGGCCAGGCGCCTGCCATTCGAGCCGGTCCGCGCCAGAGAGCATGAGGTGCGGAAAGTGCAACTCGCCGTCCATGCCCGCGGTGTCGCAGGCATTGAAGCGCTCGGTGAAGCGGTCGAGACACAGGGCGGCTTCGCGGACCGCCTCGGCTTCGGCCTCGCCGGCAGAGGCCGCCGGCGCCACGAAGCGTGCGAAGTCGGTCATCGAGTTTGCCGTAGCGCTTGGCGCGTGCCGGTCAGGCGGCCGCGGGCGCCGCGGGCTGTCGCTCGGCGCGTGCGCGTGCGAGCGTGGCGGCCACTTCCTTGGCGTCCATGCCGTACATCTCGGCGAACGCCTGTTCGCTGTCGCGCCCACTTGCCTCGAAGGCACGCAGCAGCGCCTCGCGCTTGGCGGCCTGGCGCCCCAGTTCGGCCAGCGCCTCGTCGAGCACGGCATTGGTGTCCTCGTCGCGCGAGCGCACCAGCACGGCATAGGCCTCGCGGTCGAGGCCCGAGGCTTCCACTGCGCGGGCGATGCGGGCCACCAGCTGCGGGCGCAGGTCTTCGCCGGGGTTGCGCTGCGCGCGACGGCGGTGCAGCTCGAGGATGGCGTGATGCACATGCTCGGGCGCGACCGGCTCCACCACGTTGCCGTCGAGGTCGTGGCGCGGATGGCCCGCGGCCACGGCCTCGAGATAGCGCGTGGAGCGCGCATGCAGGCCGAGCCCGACCTTCAACTCGTCCTTCTTGAACACGTCGGCATGCTTGTCGAGCAGGTCCTGGAACACGCCGAGCTTGAGCGGCAGGAAGCGCGCGCCGAACAGGTTCGGATAGAGCTCGAACAGCTTCTCGAGCGCCGGATGCACCTTGCGGCCGCGCGACGCCTGCTGCTGCTGCGGCGGCTGCTGCTTCTGCTGCTGGTTTTGCGGCTGCCCGGACTGCCCGGGATTGCGCCTCTTTCTCTGTTGCTGGCGCGGCTGCTTCTGCGCCGCGCTGCCGTCGGCTTCCGCCGGCTGCTGGACTTCCTGGATCTGTTCTTCTTGGGGCGTGGCGGTGTCGGTCATCGGTCGGTGGTCAGGTTGTCGGCGGCACAAAAAATAGGGTCCCGCGCATTCAGCGCGGGCGGAACATCTTGAAGAGATTGTCGGCGCTGATCTCGAAATAGTCGGCCGGCCCGCCGCCGCGCAGGATCGGCTGGGCCGCGGCGGTGTCGTAGATGCCGTTCTTCAGCAGGTGCCGTGCGATGTGCACGCCCACCACTTCGCCGAGGACGAGCCAGGTGGGCACCGGCACGCCGTCGACGCCTTCGAGCTGCAGCAGCTGGGTGAGCCTGCATTCGAACGACACCGGGCTTTCGGCCACGCGCGGCACCGCGATGGTGCGCGATGCCGCGGGCGTGAGGCCGGCGAGTTCGAACTCGTTCACTTCGGGCGGCACGGCGGCGCAGGAGCGGTTCATCTGCTCGGCCAGCGGCCGCGTGGCCAGGTTCCAGCCGAACTCGCGCGTCTGGCGGATGTTGTGCAGGCTGTCCTTGGCGCCGATGCTCGCGAAGCCCACGATCGGCGGCGTGTAGTTGAAGGCGTTGAAGAAGCTGTAGGGCGCGAGGTTGAGCACGCCGTTGTCGTCCTGTGACGAGATCCATCCGATCGGCCGCGGACCGACCATGGCATTGAACGGGTCGTGCGGCAGGCCGTGGCCCTTGGCCGGCTCGTAGAAATGGAAGTCGTCGCGCGTCATGGTGGCGGTGGTGCTCAGGTTCCGGTCGCGCTGCGCGCCACGGCTTCGGCCACCTTGATGCCGTCGACGCCGGCCGAGAGGATGCCGCCGGCGTAGCTCGCGCCTTCGCCGGCCGGGTAGAGGCCGCGCACGTTGAGGCTCTGGAAGTCGTCGCCGCGCGTGATGCGGATCGGAGACGAGGTGCGCGTCTCGACGCCCGTGAGCACCGCATCGTGCAGGTCGAAGCCCTTGATCTTGCGGCCGAAGGCGGGAAAGGCCTCGCGCATCGCCTCGATGGCATAGGGCGGCAGCGCCTGGTGCAGGTCGGTGGGCGTGACGCCGGGTTTGTACGACGGGGTCACGCTGCCGAGCGCGGTCGACGGCCGGCCGGCGACGAAGTCGCCCACCAGCTGGCCTGGTGCGCGGTAGTCGCCACCGCCGAGCACGAAGGCATTCGATTCGAGTTCGCGCTGCAATGCGATGCCGGCGAGCGCATCGCCGGGCACCTCGGGCGTCCAGCCCGGGAAGTCGCGCGGCTCGATGCCCACGACGATGCCCGCGTTGGCGTTGCGCTCGTTGCGCGAATACTGGCTCATGCCGTTGGTAACCACGCGGCCCGGCTCGCTGGTGGCCGCCACCACGGTGCCGCCGGGGCACATGCAGAAGCTGTAGACCGAGCGGCCATTGCTCGCGTGGTGCACCAGCTTGTAGTCGGCCGCGCCGAGCAGCGGATGCCCCGCATGGCGACCCCAGCGCGCGCGGTCGATGAGGCCCTGCGGGTGTTCGACGCGAAAGCCGATCGAGAACGGCTTGGCATCGATGTGCACGCCGCGCGCGTGCAGCATCTCGAAGGTGTCGCGCGAACTGTGGCCGAGCGCCATCACCACATGGTCGGCGCGCAGTTCGCTGCGCTGGCCGGTGGTCTGGTCGAGCACGGTCAGGCCGCGGAGCTGACCGCTCTCGATGTGCACGTCGGTCACGCGCTGCTCGAAGCGGATCTCGCCGCCGAGCGCCACGATCTGCTCGCGGATGTTCTCGACCACCTTCACGAGCTTGAAGGTGCCGATGTGCGGATGCGCGACGTAGAGGATCTCGGGTGGCGCACCGGCCTTCACGAACTCTTCCATCACCTTGCGCCCGAGGAAGCGCGGGTCCTTGATCTGGCTGTAGAGCTTGCCGTCCGAAAAGGTGCCGGCACCGCCTTCGCCGAACTGCACGTTCGACTCGGGGTTCAGCACGCTCTTGCGCCACAGGCCCCAGGTGTCGCGGGTGCGCTGGCGCACCGTCTTGCCGCGCTCGAGCACGATCGGGCGGAAGCCCATCTTCGCGAGCATCAGCGCGGCAAAGATGCCGCAGGGGCCGAAGCCGATCACCACCGGCCGCGGCGCGCCCTCGGGCGCATGCACCGGCGGCGTGTAGCGCATGTCGGGCGCGCTCTGGATGTGCGGGTTGCCGGCGTGGCGCGCGAGCACGGCGGCTTCGCCTGCCGGGTCGGCCAGCTGTACGTCGCAGATGTAGACCGTGCGCAGGTCGGCCTTGCGCGCATCGAAGCTGCGCTTGTAGACCGTGTGCGAGGCGATGGCCGCGGGTTCGACGCCGAGCGTGCCGGCGACCAGCGCGGGCAGTGCGTCGTCGGCATGGCCGAGCGGGAGTTTGAGTTCGGAGATTCTCAGCATGGCGTGGGGCTTGTGTTTATCAAGCAGACCGCGGATTTTAGGGGGTCGCGCCCCGGCGGGCGCCGACCGGGGGATTCAGGCCGGGAGGAAGCCTTCGACCGAGAGGTAGCGCTCGCCGGTGTCGTAGTTGAAGCCCAGCACCACCGCATCGGGTGCGAGCGAGGGCAGCTTCTGCGCGATGGCCGCGAGCGTCGCGCCCGAGGAGATGCCCACGAGCATGCCTTCCTCGACCGCGCAGCGGCGCGCCATTTCGCGTGCCGGCTCGGCATCGACCTGCAGCACGCCGTCGAGCACCGAGGTGTCGAGGTTGTTCGGGATGAAGCCCGCGCCGATGCCCTGGATCGGATGCGGCGAGGGCTGGCCGCCCGAGATCACCGGCGATGCCACGGGCTCGACCGCGAACACCTGCAGCTTCGGCCACTTCTTCTTGAGCACCTTTGCCACGCCGGTGATGTGGCCACCCGTGCCCACGCCGGTGATCAGCACGTCGATGCCCTCGGGGAAGTCGGCCGCGATCTCTTCGGCCGTGGTGCGCATGTGCACCTCGACATTGGCAGGATTGTTGAACTGCTGCGGCATCCAGGCGCCGGGCGTGCCGGCGACGATTTCCTCGGCCCGCGCGATCGAGGCCTTCATGCCGCCCGCGCGCGGCGTCAGGTCGAAGGTGGCGCCGTAGGCCAGCATCAGGCGGCGGCGCTCCAGCGACATGCTGTCGGGCATCACGAGCACCAGCTTGTAGCCCTTGACAGCCGCGACCATCGCAAGGCCGATGCCGGTGTTGCCCGAGGTCGGCTCGACGATCGTGCCGCCGGGCTTCAGCGCGCCGGATTTCTCGGCTTCTTCCACCATCGCGAGCGCGATGCGGTCCTTGATCGAGCCGCCGGGATTGGCGCGCTCGGACTTGATCCACACCTGCTGCTTCGCCTCGCCGAACAGGCGCTGGATGCGGATGTGCGGCGTGTTGCCGATGGTCTGGAGGATGTTCTGGGCCTTCATTGCTGGATCTCCTTGGAGTAGGACCTGGTGTCGGTTTGGGGACGGTCGACCGCCATTGTGGAACGGTCGGCGGGCGCTGCGAAGGCATGGAGCGATAATCCTTGTGTGAAGCACGCCAGACCGCCGCTGGTGCAAGTGCCGAAAGGCCGCACTGGAGGAACGTCCGGACTGCACAGGACAGCGCAGGAGTTAACGACTCTCCACCGTGAGGTGAGGATCAGAGCAACAGAGACGAGCCGATTCAGTTCGGGTGAAACGGGCAATCTCTGCGCGCAGCAACACCAAGTAGGCCAGTATCGAGGTGGTTCCGCTGAGCTGGCGGGTAGGTGGCATCGAGCCGTCTGGTGACAGGCGGCCCAGAGTAATGGCGGTCACGCCGAGGGCTTCGCAAGAGGCCTTCGGCGCACAGAATCCGGCTTATCGGCGGGCTTCACACTTTCTTTCGCACGGGCGCTCCGAAACGGCGCCCGCGCCCCCTCAGCGGGTGAAGAGCCAGCCGCCCTTGGGCTGGCGCGCCAGTTCGTGGCGCCGCACGGCGCGCTCCTCGCCGTCGTCGCCCACGTAGACGACCTCGAAGCGCAGCCGCTTCGGCGACACCATCTTCCAGTTCTGCATCCGCTTGACGGTCACGCAGGCCGTCCTGTCGTGGTATTGCATGCCCGCCATCGGCCCGCCCTGGAAGCCGGTGCCGTCGAACAGCCGGCCGGGCGCAGCAAAGGGGTTGAGCACGGCGCCGTTGCGCGCGGTGATGCAGCCTTCGGTGCGCACGAACGATTCGATGGTCGGTGCGGCGCTGCGCACCACGCGGGCCACCGCCGGGCTCGGCGGGCTGGCGGCGATCACCTCGCGGATGCGTTCGACCTGCGCCTCGGTGATCGGCGCCAGGCCGCTGGGCGACACCACCGGCGGCGGGGCGGACGACGGCGGATCGCTCGGCGGCAGCAGCGGTGCCAGCAGCGGGGCCAGGTAGCTGCAGCCCGCCAACGCCAGCGGCACGGTGCAGGCAAGTGCGGCGCGTCCGGAACCGAACTTCATCCTTGTCTCCTTGGTTGAACGTGTCCTGTCGTCGATGGCGCGCGCGGCCCGCCTTCAGAAGCGCTCGTGCGGCGTGAGATAGCGCCACTGGCCCGGCAGCAGCCCCGCCAGCGGCACACGGCCGATGCGGATGCGCCGCATCGCGAGGATGCGCAGCCCGGCCTGGTCGCACAGGTGCGCGATCTGCCCGGGCCGCGGGCCCTTGATGGCAAAGCGCAGACCGGTCTGGTCGGGTGCCTGGCGGCCGATGCTCACGCGCGCGGTCGAGCGCTCGAAGCGCGCGAGCTGCTCGGGCGAGACCGCGCCCGCCACGTCGACCATCACCTCGTGCTCGAGGATGCCGGCGTCCTCTTGCAGCTTGCGCTCGATGCGCCATTCCTGCGTGTAGACCACGAGCCCGCTCGCGCCGCTTTCGAGCGGCGTCATGCAGCGCTGCGCGCGCGCGTGCGCGGGCAGGAAGCGCAGGCCCGCGCGCTCGGGCTCGTGGTGGTTGGCCGCCACGAGCAACTGGTGCGCGTTGTCGGTCGGCATGCCCGCGGGCTTGTGCAGCAGCAGCGTGACCGCCACCACCGGCTCGGGCTTGGCGCCGGCTTCGATCTCGACCTGCTGGTGCGGCTGCACGCGCGACTGCGGCAGCAGCGCCGGCACGCCGTCGACGCGCACCGCGCCGTTCTCGATCAAGAGCTCGGCCTCGCGGCGCGAGCAGCCCGCGAGCGCGGCCACGCGCTTGGCAAGGCGGATACCTTCGTCTTCGTTGCGAGCACCCTTCATGGTGCTGCCGCCGCCGTGCGTTGGCGGATGCGCGCCACATGCGCGGCCAGCGAGCGGGCTGCCACCGGCCACAGGCGTTCGGGCACGTCGTCGTAGGCCAGCGGCAGCCAGTCGTCGGGCGTGCCGTCGGGCAGCTTCTCCATCGCCTGCGCGATCTTGGCCTCTCGCTTCAGCCGGTGCGCCTTGAGCTGCGCGATGGCGCGGCGCGCGCTGCCGATCACGTAGCCGTGCGCGGGCAGGATGAAGTCGATGCCGCCGGCCTCGCAGGCTGCGTCGAGCTGGTCGAGCGAATCGAGGTAGGCGTTCATGTCGCCGTCGGGCGGATCGACCACCGTGGTGCTGCCGTTGAGGATGTGGTCGCCCGAGAACAGCAGCCCGTCTTCTTCGAGCACCAGGCACAGGTGGTTCGCGGCATGGCCCGGCGTGTGGACCGCGCGCAGCGTGTGGGTCACGGCCTCGCCCGTGGCCGAGCTGCCCGACAGCACCAGGCGTTCGCCGTCGGCCAGTTCGCGTTCGGCCACGAAACGCGCCGAGGCGCGCGCGGTGGCTGCCGACGACAGGCCGACGATCGGCGGCCGGGCCTGGCACAGCGCCTGCAGCGGCGCGGCGCCCGGCGAGTGGTCGGCATGCGAATGGGTGCAGACGATCATGCGCACGTCGCCGTGCGTGGCGCGCCACAGGCGCTCGATGTGCGCCGCATCGTTCGGGCCGGGGTCGATCACGATGTAGCCCGTGGCCGCCTCGCCGACGATGTAGCTGTTGGTGCCCGGCCCGGTCATCGCGCTCGGGTTGCCAGCGGTCAGGCGCTGCACGTTGGCGAGCAGCGGCACCGGTCGCTCGTTCTGCCAGTCGAGCGCGTGCAGCAGCTGGCCGTCGGGGCACACCAGCGCGAGTTCGCCGTAGGGCGATTCGTGTTCCATGTAGCGCGTGTCCAGCCCGCCGAGCAGGCCGGCGCGCGGGCAGCTGGTCCACAGCGGCCGCTCGGTGCCGCCCTGTGGACCGCAGGCTTCGAGCACCGCATCGACGCTCGCGTAGGCCGCCAGCCGCTGCAGCGTGCGCACGGTCGGAAAGATCATGAAGAAGCTGCCGGCGTCGTGCCGCGCGAGCGCGTCGGCCGGGCGCACCCAGCAGGGCTCGAACTGCTCGCTCTCGTCGGCAGAGGGCGTCTGGCCCTCGGGCATGCGGGCGACCAGGAAAGGCACATCGAAGCGCCGCGGCAGGTCGCGGTCGGTAACCCAGTGCGCCAACGTGAACACCTGGTCGCTCGCGAGCACCAGGCCCCGCTCGGCGCATTGTGCGACGAAGGAAATCGGAGAGGTGGTGCTGCGGTCCATGGCGGCGATGTCCGCGGCGTTTGCGGGCCGGCCGTCGGCATGGCGCGCGAGCAGCACGCCGAGCTCCTCGAAGCCTTCGCGGATGGCCGCGACGGCCTGGGTGAGCTGCAGGTCGGTCTGCGTCGGGCGCCGCGAGGCGATGAGCCCGGCGGCCGCGTCGGCCGGGTCGATCTGCCCGCCCGGGAACACATAGGCTCCCGGTGCGAAGCTGGCGGTGGCGGAGCGGCGTGTCATCAGCACTTCGATGCCGGCCTCGGAATCGCGCAGCAGCAGCACGGTGGCGGCGGCGCGCACGGGCGCGGGCTCGCGTGCGGGGTGGAGTTGTTGTGTGGGGCGAACCATGCGGCGATTATGGAGAGATGCCGCAGCGCGCGTGCGGAGTGCATAAGCTCATGCCGCATCCGGCATGAGCCGCGCGCCACAATTCCGCTTTGCACCGCCCGCCTCGAGGAAAGACAGCCATGATCCATTTTCCCTTCTCGCGCCTGTTGTCCATCGCCCTGTTCGCCACCGCATCGGCCCCCGCGCTGGCCCAGGCCCCCACCGACTGGCCGCAGCAGCCGGTCACGCTGATCATGGGCTTCCCGGCCGGTTCGGGCGTCGACGTGGTGGCCCGCGCGATCCAGGAACCGCTGGCCAGGCAGCTAGGCAAGCAGGTCGTCATCGACTACAAGTCGGGCGCGGCCGGCAACATCGCGAGCGAGTACGTCGCCCATGCCAAGCCCGACGGCTACACGCTCTCGTTCGGCACCGCGGCCACGCACGGCAGCAATGCCGCGCTCTACAAGAAGCTGCCGTTCGACGTGGAAGCCGACTTCGTGCCGGTGGCGCCGGTGCTCGACGTGTCGAACGTGCTCACCATCAATGCCGACGTGATGAACGTGCGCACGTTGAAGGAGTTCGTCGAGCTCGTCAAGGCCAACCCCGGCAAGTACAACTATGCGTCCACCGGCAACGGCGCGGGCACGCACATGGCCTTTGCCGAGTTCAATTCGCGCCTCGGCCTGGACATGGTGCACGTGCCCTACAAGGGCGGGCCCGAGGCCATCACCTCGGTGGTGCGCGGCGAGACCTGCTGCATCATGAACCAGGTGCAGACGGTGCTGCCGCACTACAAGGCCGGCAAGGTGCGCCTCCTGGGCGTGACCACGGCCAAGCCGGTGACGGCAGTGAAAGAGGTGCCCACCATCGCTTCCAGCGGCCTTGCGGGCACCCGGGGCTTCGACAGCTCGATCTGGTTCGGCATCTTCGCACCCAAGGGCACCGAGGCGCGCATCGTCGACAAGCTCAATGCCGCGGTGAAGGCCGTGCTCGAGCAGCCCGAGATCCGCGAGCGCTTCGAGGCCCAGGGCAACACGGTGCGCATCGAGTCGCCCGCGCAGTTCAAGAAGACGGTGCACGACAACCGCGTGAAGTGGGCCGAGGTGGCCAAGGCGGCGAACATCAGCATCGATTGAGGCGGGGCTCGGCGGCGGGGCGGTTGCGCCGCGCGGGCAGCGTCATCGCCATGACGCCGGCCACGGTGCAGGCCAGCCCGAGCCATGCGGTGGGCGCGAGCCGCTCGCCCAGGAAGACGACACCGATCGCCACGCCGACCGGCACCCGCAGATAGGCCTGCGCGGCCGTGGCCATCGGCCCCAGCGTGCGGATGAGCCGGAAATAGATCGTGAAGGCCACGGCCGTCGACAGCACCGCCAGTGCGAGCACCGCGAGCACCGACGCGGCGGACGGCACCAGCGTCCAGGGGCGATCGATCGCCAGGCTGGCGGGCAGCAGCATCACCGAGCCGCACAGCAGCGAGCCCGCCGCGGGCACCATCGGGTCGAAGCCCTTGAACACGCGGCCGAACATGGCCGCGCCGCCGTAGCAGATGGCGGCCACCACCAATGCGACCTGCGCGAGCAGCGCGCGCCCGATCCCGCCCAGGGCCTCCGCACCCACGACCAAGCAGATGCCTGCGAGCCCGGCGCCCACGCCCAGCAGACGGCGCAGCGTCGGCGGTTCGGTGCCGCGCAGGCCGAGGCCCAGCAGGAAGATGAAGATCGGCGAGGTCGAGTTGAGGATGGTCGCAAGCCCCGCGTCGACGCTGCGCTCGGCCCAGGCGATGAGCGTGAAGGGCAGCACGCTGTTCAGCACGGCCTGCAGCATGAAGCGGCGCCAGATGGCGGCGTCGCGCGGCAGCCGCACCCCGCGCAGCCGCAGCACCGCGAGCAGCAGCAGCCCCGCCACCAGCGTGCGCGCGGCGATCAGCGTGATGGGCGGGATCGTGGCCACGCCGACCTTGATGAAGGTGTACGAGGCGCCCCAGAGCACGGCAAGCAGCGCGAGAAGCGCCCATTCGGTGGGCAGGTGGGGCAGTGTCTTTTTCATGGTGCACCGATGGTCGCCACCCGGCGCGGCGCACGCTTCGCTCCAGGCCGAAGCGTGCGCGCCGCATGCACCGGGTTGCGCGCGGGTATCCTCGAATTCCCTTCGATGCCGTGAAAGAACCGATCGCCATGCCCTCGCTCCTGCTGCGCCGCGTGCGTCCCGCCGGCCTTGCGCCCGATGTTCCCGTCGATGTGCTCGTGCAGGATGGCCGCATCGCGGCGGTGGGCCCAGCCCTGGCCGCGCCGGCCGGCACGCCCGTCGAGGACGGCGGCGGCGCCTTGCTGCTGCCCGGCCTCGTCGAAAGCCACACCCACCTCGACAAGACGCTCTGGGGCATGGACTGGTACCGCAACGAAGTGGGGCCCCAGCTCACCGACCGGATCGAGAACGAGCGCGCCTTCCGGCATGCGAGCGGGCACGACGCCGCCGTGCAGTCTCTGGTGCTGGCCAAGGCCTTTCTCGCGCTCGGCACCACGCGGCTGCGCACGCACGTCGACATCGACACGCAGGCCGGCCTGCGCCACCTCGACGGCACGCTGCGCACGCGCGAGGCGATGCGCGCGGTGCAGCAGATCCAGGTGGTCGCGTTTCCGCAGTCGGGCCTGCTCGGGCGGCCGGGCACGGCCGAACTGCTCGACCAGGCGCTGGCGCGCGGTGCCGACGTGCTCGGCGGGCTCGACCCGTGCGCCATCGATGGCGACCCGGTGCGTTCGCTCGACCTGTTGTTCGGCCTGGCCGAGAAGCACCAGCGCCCGCTCGACGTCCACCTGCACGAGCCCGGCGCCATGGGTGCGTTCTCGCTCGACCTGATCCTGCAGCGCACGGCCGCGCTCGGCATGCAGGGCAGGGTGGCGATCAGCCACGGCTTCTGCCTGGGCGACATCGCCGAGCGCGAGCGCGACGCGCTGCTCGCGCGCATGGCCGCGCTGGGCGTGGCGTTGATCACCAGCGCATCGCCGTCGCGCACCGTGCCGCCGCTCATCGCCTGCCGGCAGGCCGGCGTGACGGTTTGTGGCGGCAACGACGGCATCCGCGACACCTGGTCGCCCTACGGCAGCCCCGACATGCTGGAGCGCGCGATGTTCATCGGCATGCGCTACAACCTGCGCCGCGACGACGAGATTGATGTCGCGCTCGACACCGTCACGCATGCCGGCGCGCGCGGCTGCGGCTTTGCGCACTACGGCCTCGAAGCCGGCTGCCGCGCCGACCTGGTGCTGGTCGATGCCCAGACCGCCCCGCACGCGGTGGTCGCGCGGCCGCTGCGCAGGCTCGTGGTGGCGGGCGGGCGCATCGTGGCGCGCGATGGCGTGCTCGAGGCCGGCGTGGCCGCGCTCTGACCCTCACGGCGGCATGCGCGACGGACTGACCGCCTTCCATTGGTGCGGCGATGCGATCCGCAGCCGCAGCGTGAGCGACGCCGTGCATGTCGGCACGCTCGACGTGCCCGCCCCGCCCGCGCGACTCGTGGCCGACTGGGAACGCGAGATCGCGACGCGCCTCTTTCTCGAGCCCGGCGACGTCGAGCCCCTGCCGCTGGCGCGCGCGCGCATGCGCTGGCCCGACCATGGCCGCTCGGTGCAGGCGATGGCCGACTGGCTCGCCGCGCTCGGCATGCCCGGCGTGCTCGACGGCAGCGCGCTGGCGCTCATGGCCTGCCGCGGCGCCCGGTACCACCACGACGCCGAGCAGTACGGCAGCGCCGTCTTCTGCAACCTCTTCATGAGCGACGACAAGGGGCTCGACGTGCACTTTCCCGACGTCGGCCTGCGCGTGCCGCTGGCCAGGGGCACCGCGCTGGTCTTCGACACCGCGCAGCCCCACGCCGTGGTCCGGCGTGGCAGCAGCGGCTTCGATGCTGCGCACTTCGCGGCGGGGAGTGACGTGACGCAGTGCTTTCTGAGCTGGGAGCTGCCCGTGGCGAACCCCGATGTCGCGCGCGCGCTGCGCATCGCGTTCGACACCGATCCTGCGGCCGCGGCGCAGTTCGACGAAGCGCAGGTCCGGCAGAACGGCGCCCGCGTTCACGTGTGCCCGGCCACGGGCCGCTGGCTCACAGCAGCGGGCTGAACCACGCGTGCGGGCGCAGGCATTGACCCCTGCCGAGGCGGGTGAACTAAGGCATGCACTCGATGCGTTCGATGATGCTGTCGCGTGAGCACGGCGCGACGCGGACGACTACCTTTGTTGCAGATCTTGCGCGGCGCGCGGCACGGCCCAGTACATCGATGGATTGAACGGGATTCCACGCGTAGACGCTCCCAGGGCGCCGCCAGAGACTCCGCTTCCCTGAGTGGGGGAGCCATTTTCAAAGGAGTTGGCACATGGAAAAAGACAAGCAGTTCACCATCCTCTCGTTCGTCGGCGGCGGCATACGAGGCTTGATGTCGGTCACGATTCTCGAGAAGCTCTACAAGCGATTTCCGGGTCTTATCGAGCACACCGACCTGATTGCCGGATGCTCGACCGGCTCGATCATCACGAGCGAGCTTCTCGCGGGAAAGAAGCCGCAGGACCTGATCGATTTCTTCACCGATCCCAAGGGCGAACTCGGCTTCTACAACGCCATGAGCACCAATCCCAAAGCGCCCGCCTATTCGATCCAGAAGGTCTACGACTCGCAGTTCCTGCTGCACGGCCCGCTGAAGGTGGACGAACTGCAGCGTAAGAAGGCATTGTTCGTGACCTTCAATGTCGGCAAGCTCGAAACCTCCTCCGAGGGCGTCATGACGCCCGTTCCCTGGCAGCCCGTGATGTACACCAACATGATCCCGGGCCACGGCGACGTGGAGATCGCCAAGGCCGCGACCTCGAGCGGCGCCATGCCGGGGCAGCTCGGCTCGTACGAGGGCAACGTCGACGGCGCCTTCTTCAACCACGATCCGACGGTCGCGGCCATCTCGCTGGCCGTGCGCGCCGGGCACAAGCTCGAGAACATCGTGGCGATCACCATCGGCACCGGGCTGATGTACGACTGGATCGCAAGCGACACCGGCGACTGGGGCGCCGACCAGTGGATGAACGGCGTCGCCGATCCGTTCAACAGCACGCCACCCTTTCTCATGAACCAGTCCAAGCCCGGGCCGATCCTCGACATGTGCCTCAACGGCACCTCGACCGAGCTCATGCCGATGCTGGCCGGCATGCTGCTTGGCGACCGCTATGTGAACATCAACCCGCGGCTGCCGTTCTTCATTCCCGAGAACACGACCTACCAGCAGGCCATCGACCTGCTGCAGGAAAAGGGCCGAACCGCCGACACGGCGCGCGCCGAGGCATTGATCGAAGCGTACTGGTGGGACCACCTGCCCGACGGCCCCGTCGAGCAGGTGGCCAGCTCCGGCACCGGGAAGAAGGGCGCTGCTGCAGCAACGGCTGTGCCCCGGGCGGCGTCGGCCGGCAGCTCGGCGAGCACGCTGAACCTCGGGCCGTACTGCATCCAGCACATGAGCGGCAACCAGTACGTACTCGACGTCGACAATGGCAGCACCGACAAGGGCACGCCAGTGATCGGCTTCGGCGCCAAGCCCACGGGAACCGAGAACCAGCAATGGCGCTTCGTTCCGGCAGGGCCCGAGGCACCGGGCTGGTGGTACCTGCAGACGATGATGGGCACCGACTACGTCATGACGCTGCAGCCGCACGCCACGAGCGGGTCGGGGCCCATCGTGATGCAGCCCATCTCGGCGGCCGACGCCGACACGCAGCTGTGGAGCCTGCAGCCGACCGAAGAGCTGGGCTACTGGTACATCCAGAGCAAGTACGGCGCGAGCAACAAGCAGGCGTCCGCGGTCATTGAGCTCGATGGCGATGCCTCGGCCGCGCCGGCGCTCGCCAATCCGATCAGCTTCACCGGATTCGAGACGCAGGCCTGGGGCTTCAAGCCGGTCTAGCGGCAGCCGTCAGGCGGCACAGCGCCGGCGCGCGCCTCTTCAATCCCACGCCGGCGACAGCCCGGCCGGATCGGTCAGGCGCTCGCCGCGCTCGAGCGCCGCGATCTGCGCCATCTCCGGGTCCGTCAGGCGAAGCTGCCGCGCCGCGAGGTTGCTTTCGAGGTTCGCGCGCTTCGTCGAAGACGGGATCACCGCATGGCCGAGCTGCATCGCCCACGCCAGCACCACCTGCGCGGTGGTGGCATTGCCGTGCGCCTTCGCGATCGCCCCGATCACCGGGTCGCCGAGCACCTTGCCGTAGGCCAGCGTCATGTACGAGGTGATGTGGATGCCCTGGCTCTGGGCGAAAGCGGCCACCCTGCGGTTCTGCAGGTAGGGATGCAGTTCGATCTGGTTGGTGGCGATCTCCTTGGCGCCCACGGCCGCAATGGCTTCCTTCATGAGCGCGATGTTGAAGTTCGACACGCCGATCAGCCGCGTGAGTCCCTGCGCCCTGGCCTCGGCCAGCGCGCCCATGAACTCGGCCACGGGCACCGCATGGCCCGGAGAGGGCCAGTGGATCAGCGTGAGGTCGACCTGCTCGGTGCGCAGCTTTGCGAGGCTCTGCTTCAGGCTCGGGATCAGCTTGTCGTTGGCGTAGTTGTCGGTCCAGATCTTGGTGGTGATGAAGAGGTCGCCGCGCGGCACACCGCTTTCCGCGATGGCCTGTCCCACCTCGGCCTCGTTGCCGTAGATCTGCGCGGTGTCGATCGCGCGGTAGCCCAGGTCGAGCCCGTTCTTCACCGAGTCGATCACCACCTGTCCCTTGAGGCGGAAGGTGCCGAGGCCGAAGGCGGGAACCGACGTGCTGTCGGCGGCGTTGGAGGTCTTGGGGTTGGTGGTCGTCATGGTCGCGTTCCTTTGTGCGTTGGAATCAATCAGGAAAGAAAAAAGAAGAAGAGGAATCAGTGGCCCACCGCCACCGGGCCTGCTGCTGCGCGCACCGGAATGCCGGCACGGCGGTCGAGCGTTCCGCTCCATTGCGTGAGCGCCAGCGACACCAGCACCACCAGTGCGCCGATCCATGGCGTGTGCATCAGCCCCAGGTGGGTCACGATCAGCCCGCCGGCCCAGGCCGCACCCGCAATGCCCAGGTTGAAGGCCGCGATGTTCAGGCCCGAGGCCACGTCCACCGCCTGCGGCGTGAAGCGTTCGGCCTGCTTCACCACGTACACCTGCAGCCCCGGCACGTTGCCGAATGCGACCGCGCCCCACATCAGCACCGCGGCCAGCGCGAGCCACTTGTGCGGCGCCGCGAAGTTGAAGACCAGCAGCACTGCGGCGAGCAGCGCGAAGATGATCTTCAGCGCCGGGATCGGCCCCATGCGGTCGGCCAGCCGGCCGCCCCAGATGTTGCCCAGCGCCACCGACACACCGTACACCAGCATCACCCAGCCGACCGCGCCGGCGCTGAATCCCGACACCTCGGTAAGGATCGGCGCGAGGAACGTGAACGGAATGAACGAGCCGCCATAGCCGATCGCCGTCTTGGCATACACCAGCAGCAGCCGCGGCTCCGCCAGCACCCTGGCCTGCTGCGCCAGCGAAGCCGGTGGCGTGTGGCGGATGTTGCCGGGCACGAAGATCCAGCTGCCCACGAAGGCGAGCACGCCGAGCGCCGAGACCGCCAGGAAGGTTTCGCGCCAGCCGAAGTGCTGCCCGATGAAGGTGCCCAGCGGCACGCCCGTGACCAGCGCCACCGTGAGGCCCGTGAACATGACGGCGATCGCGCTCGCGGCCTTGTCCTTCGGCACCAGGCCGGTCGCGATGGTCGAGCCGATCGAGAAGAAGACCCCATGCGCCAGGCCCGTGAGCACGCGCGCAGCGATCAGCGATTCATAGCCCGGCGCCTGCCACGCAAGCAGGTTGCCCACGGTGAACAGCGCCATCAGCCCGAGCAGCAGCGCCTTGCGCGGCAGCCGGCCCGTGAGCGCGGTGAGCACCGGCGCGCCGATGGCCACGCCCAGTGCATAGAGGCTGACCAGCAGGCCGGCCGACGGAAGGCCGATGCCGAGGTCGGCAGCGACGGTGGGGAGCAGGCCGACGATGACGAACTCGGTCGTCCCGATGGCGAAGGCGCTCAGGGTGAGCGCGAAAAGGGCAATGGGCATGAGGCACTCTTTCTGTGACAAGGAGGAGTGTGTGACGTTTGTCTTTGCAGAATAAGCAGGTTCCAGGCAGAAGATACTTGCCTGAAACTCAAGAATCGCGTCGCGCTACGATGCCGTTGCACTTGCAGACACGAAAGAACGGCAGGCCGATGCAGAACACCCGACAGCAACCCCCCACTGGTTTCCATTCCGCGAGCGGGCGCCGCACGGCGAAGTCCCTGACCGGCGCGGCGCTCCTTTTTGCAACCGTGTTCCTCGCGGCTTGCCAGACCCAACCCGAATTCCGACCGCTCACCTCCGAAGTCCCGCCGCCGCCGACCTTCGTGACCGTGCCCGCCGACCCTGGATGCCAGGCCACCCAGGCGAGCTACGCGCTCGGCCGTCCAGTCGCGCAGCCGCTGCTCGAGGAACTGCTCTCGCGCACCGGATCGAGCACCGTGCGAACGTCCGCCCCCGGCGAGCCACTGCCGGCGCCGGCCGATCCGAAGCGGCTCAATGTCGACGTCGATGCGCAGGGCCGCATCGCCGGCGCGCGCTGCGGCTGAATCGGATAATGCCGCGATGACCTCCATCGCGCTCGACTGCTACTACAGCCTCTCGTCCCCGTGGGCCTACCTCGGCGGGCCCCAATTGCAGGACATCGTGCGCCGCCACCATGTGCGGCTCGCGCTCAAGCCCTACGACTTCCAGGCGGTGGTGCCGCAGACCGGCGGCATTCCGCTGAAGACGCGGCCCGAGCCGCGCCGCACGTACCACGCGCTCGAACTGGCGCGCTGGCGCGACTTCCTCGGCATGCCGCTCAGCCTCGAGCCGGCCTACTACCCGAAGGGCGCGGCGGTCGACCCGAACTGGAACAAGTACCCGGGCTGGATGGTGATCGCCGCTCAACTGCAGGGGCTCGATGCGCAGCCGCTCTCGCATGCGCTGCTGCGCGCGCTGTGGGCCGAGGAGCGCGACACCTCGCAGGCCGAGGTTCGCATTGCGGTGGCGAACGAAAACGGCTACGACGGTGCCTCGCTACAGGCGCAGGAGCAGTCGGCCGAAGTGCTCGCGGTGTACCGCGCGAACAGCGCCGAAGCCGTCGAGGCGGGCGTGTTCGGCGCGCCGACCTTCATCCTGAACGGCGAGCGCTTCTGGGGCCAGGACCGCCTGGCATTCCTCGACCGGGCGCTCGACCGCCTGCGCGCGCAGCAGCGGGGCTGATCAGCCCGCCAGCACCGACCGCGGCAGCAACGCAGGCACGAGCGTGCGGTTCAGCCGTTCGCGCCACCAGCGCAGCGCCTGCCCTTCGGCGCCGGTCTTCCATGCGAGCCAGAACGCCTCGGGTGCGCGCGGTTCCTCGGTCGGCAGCTCGACCAGCGTGCCGCGCGCCAGTTCGCCCGCGATGCAGGCGCGTGGAAGGAAGCCGTGGCCCAGGCCGGCGGCCTGGCAGGCAATCTTCGTGGCCATGGAGGGCACGGTGATGCGCGGCTGCCCGGCGAGCAGGCCGACGGTGCGGTCCGACAGCGTGCGCGCGCTGTCGCCCACGACGATCGCATTGCACTCGATCAGGTCGCCGCGCTGCAGCGGGCGCTTGAGCCGCGTGAGCGGATGGCTCGGTGCCACGCAGAACGCAAACTCGAGGCTTCCCACCATCGCCGCCTGGTAGCCACCGCCCGCGGGGCCCTCGCCCGCGGCGATGACGAGGTCGGCGCGGCCTTCGCGCAGCGCCTCCCAGGTGCCGGTGAGGGCCTCGCAACCCACGCGCAGCCGCGTGCCGCAGCGCAGCGCCTCGAAGGCGTGGATGTCGCCGATGAGCGATGGCGTGGGAATGATCGAATCGTGCACCAGCCGCAGCTCCGACTCGAAGCCGGTGGCGATCTGCCGCATGCGCGATTCGAGATCGCTCGCGGCATTCAGCAGCCAGCGGCCCTCCTTGAGCATCTCTTCGCCCGCGGCCGTGAGATGGACGCGCGGGCCGTGGCGCTCGAACAGCCGCATGCCGAGCTGCTCTTCGAGCTTGCCCACGGCGTACGAGATGGTGGACGGCACCTTGTTGAGCCGCGCGGCGGCGGCGGCGAAGGAGCCATGGCGCGCAATGGCGTCGACGACTTCGATGGCTTCGAGGCTGAGCTTGAGCACGCGGGGTCCTCCGAAAATCAATGTTCGAAAAATTCGAACAATGACGCTGAAAAGTTTCGCCAATCGCCGGCAAAAAGGCATCGATGATCGAACCTATGCCAAGGGAAATGTTCCCGAAGCGCATTGTGAATCGAATCGAACCTTTGTCCAACTTCTGGAGTATTTGCATGCCGTCCATCCAAGCCACCCCCACCGCCGGCGCCACGCTGCTGACCCCCGACGACCACACGCTGGTGATGATCGACTTCCAGTCGCAGATGGCCTTTGCCACGCATTCGATCGATGCGGTGACGCTGCGCAACAACGCGGCGCTGGTGGCGCAGGCGGCGGCCGGCTTCAAGGTGCCGACCATCCTCACGACGGTGGCCGAGAAGAGCTTCTCGGGCCCGATGTTCGGCGAGATCGGCGCGGCCTTTCCGGGCCAGAAGATGCTCGACCGCACCTCGATGAACACCTGGGAAGACGCGGCCGTGATCGCTCGCGTGAACGAGATCGGCAAGCCGCGCATCGTGCTGGCGGGCCTGTGGACCAGCGTGTGCATCGTGGGCCCGGCGCTGTCGGCGCTGGACCAGGGTTTCGAGGTGTACGTGATCGCCGACGCCTGCGGCGACGTTTCGGCCGAGGCGCACAACCGCGCGATGGACCGCATGGTGCAGGCCGGTGCACGGCCGATGACCTCGCTGCAATACCTGCTCGAACTGCAGCGCGACTGGGCGCGCGGCGAGACCTACGAACTCACGACCGGCATCGCCAAAAAGGTGGGCGGCGCCTACGGCATCGGCATCGACTACGCCAAGGCCATGTTCGGCGCCCACGAAGGCTAATGCGGCGAAGCACGTCAAAACGAAAGCACCGGCCATGAAGCCCTACATCGTCTCCCTTGCGCTGGGCCTCCTGGTCGGCGTGATCTACGCGCTGTTCCAAGTGCGCTCGCCGGCGCCGCCGGTGATCGCGCTGGTCGGCCTGCTCGGCATCCTCGTGGGCGAGCAGCTGCCGCCGCTGGTGCGCAGCCTGATGGCCCCGCCGACTGCGGCCAGTTCGTGGCTGCACCACCAGGTCAAGCCGCACGTGTTCGGCGAGCTGCCCCAGTGCCTGCCGACCGACCCCGCACAGAAAGCGAAGGACACCCGCCATGGCTGATGAGAACGCCGCGCCCGACCTGATCCTGCACAACGGCCGCTTCACCACGCTCGACCGTTCCAACCCGGGCGCCGACGCGGTGGCCATCCAGGACGGCCGCTTCGTCCGCGTGGGCCGCGCCGAAGACGTGCTGCCGCTCGCGGCGAGCCGCACCCGCGTGATCGACCTGCAGGGCCGGCGCGTGCTGCCGGGCCTGATCGACAACCACCTGCACATCATCCGTGGTGGCCTCAACTACAACATGGAGCTGCGCTGGGACGGCGTGAAGAGCCTGGCCGATGCGATGGGCATGCTGCGGCGGCAGGTGGCAGTCACGCCGGCGCCGCAATGGGTGCGCGTGGTGGGCGGCTTCACCGAGCACCAGTTCGCCGAGAAGCGGCTGCCGACCATCGCCGAACTGAATGCGGTGGCGCCCGACACGCCGGTGTTCATCCTGCACCTGTACGATCGCGCGCTGCTCAATGCGGCCGCGCTGCGCGCCGTGGGCTACACCCGGGACACGCCCGCGCCGCCCGGCGGCGAGATCGTGCGCGACGGCCACGGCAACCCGACCGGCCTGCTGCTGGCCAAGCCGAACGCGGCCATCCTCTATGCCACGCTCGCCAAGGGGCCGAAGCTGCCCTTCGACTACCAGCTCAATTCCACGCGCCACTTCATGCGCGAACTCAACCGCCTGGGCGTGACCGGCGCGATCGACGCGGGCGGCGGCAACCAGAACTATCCCGACGACTACGCAGTGATCCAGAAGCTGGCCGACGACGGCCAGCTCACCATCCGCCTGGCCTACAACCTGTTCACGCAGAAGGCCAAGGCAGAGAAGCAGGATTTCCTGAACTGGACCGCGAAGGCCACGTACAAGCAGGGCGACGACTACTTCCGCCACAACGGCGCGGGCGAGATGCTGGTGTTCTCGGCGGCCGACTTCGAGGACTTCCGCGAGCCGCGCCCCGAGCTGGCGCCCGAGATGGAAGGCGAACTCGAAGGCGTGGTGCGCATCCTCGCGCAGAACCGCTGGCCGTGGCGCATGCACGCCACCTACGACGAGACGATCGAGCGCGCGCTCGACGTGTTCGAGAAGGTCGACAAGGACACGCCGCTCGCGGGCCTGAACTGGTTCTTCGACCATGCCGAGACCATCTCCGAGAAGTCGATGGACCGCATCGCCGCGCTCGGCGGCGGCGTGGCGGTGCAGCACCGCATGGCCTACCAGGGCGAATACTTCGTCGAGCGCTACGGCGCCGGCGCGGCCGAGGCGACGCCACCGGTCAAGAAGATGCTCGAGCGCGGCCTCAAGGTCTCGGCCGGCACCGATGCCACGCGCGTCGCCTCGTACAACCCGTGGGTGTCGCTGTCGTGGCTGGTCACGGGCAAGACCGTGGGCGGCATGCAGCTGTACCCGCAGCGCAACTGCCTCGACCGCGAGCAGGCGCTGCGCATGTGGACCGAGAACGTCACCTGGTTCTCGAACGAGGAGGGCAAAAAGGGCCGCATCGAGGCCGGCCAGCTCGCCGACCTCGTGGTGCCCGACCGCGATTTCTTCGCCTGCGCCGAATCGGA
The DNA here is from genome assembly GCF_057656815.1 of Variovorax sp. Soil_C_39. Taxonomy (NCBI): domain Bacteria; kingdom Pseudomonadati; phylum Pseudomonadota; class Betaproteobacteria; order Burkholderiales; family Comamonadaceae; genus Variovorax; species Variovorax sp. Soil_C_39. The sequence continues at coordinate 73,736 of NZ_JBDGJQ010000008.1, read as the reverse complement.
CATTGCCGACACCACGGCGCTGCTCACGATGGTGGGCGGCAAGGTGGTCTATGGCGCGGGGCCCTTCGCCGCGCTCGACGAAGGCGCACCGCCGCCCGCCATGCCCGACTGGTCGCCCGCGCGGACCTTCGGCGGCTATGCGGGCTGGGCCGATGCGGCCGAGGGCGCGCCGCTGCAGAACGCACTGCACAGGGCGGCAATGGCCTGCGCCTGCGCCAACGACTGCAACGTGCACGGCCACCGGCATGCAACGGCCTGGAGCAGCAAGCTGCCGATCGCCGACCTCAAGAGCTTCTGGGGCGCGCTCGGCTGCGCCTGCTGGGCGGTGTGATGGCCGAAACCCAAAAAGGCGCCTTCGCGCCACTGCGCCAACCCGTCTTCGCGGTGCTCTGGGCTGCCACGGTGCTCGGCAACATCGGCAGCTTCATGCGCGACGTGGCGAGTTCGTGGCTCGTCACCGACCTGTCGGCGAGCCCGACCGCGGTGGCGCTGATCCAGACGGCGGCGACGCTGCCGGTGTTCCTGCTCGCGATCCCGGCGGGCGTGCTCTCGGACATCCTCGACCGCCGGCGCTTCCTGATCTTCGTGCAGCTCGTGCTCGCGGCGGTCAGCGGCACCTTGCTGGTGCTGTCGCACACCGGCGCGCTCACGGTCGAATACCTGATCGCGCTCACGTTCGTGGGCGGCATCGGCGCCGCGCTGATGGGGCCGACCTGGCAGTCGATCGTGCCCGAGCTGGTGCCGCGCGCCGACCTCAAGGGCGCGGTGGCGCTGAACTCGCTGGGCATCAACATCGCGCGCTCGATCGGGCCGGCCGCAGGCGGGCTGATCCTCGCGAGCTTCGGCGCGGCCGCGACCTACGGGCTCGACGTGCTGAGCTATGTGTTCGTGATCGCGGCGCTTCTCTGGTGGAAGCGGCCGGCGGCGGTGGACAGCGGACTGTCCGAGAACTTCCTCGGCGCCTTCCGCGCCGGCCTGCGCTACACGCGCGCCAGCAAGGAACTGCACGTGGTGCTGCTGCGCGCGGCGGTGTTCTTCGTCTTCGCGAGTTCGGTGTGGGCGCTGCTGCCGCTGGTGGCGCGCCAGATGCTCGGCGGCAGCGCGGGCTTCTATGGCGTGCTGCTCGGCGCCGTGGGCGCGGGCGCGATCGCCGGTGCGCTCGTGATGCCGCGGTTGCGGGCCCGGCTCGATGCCGACGGCATGCTGCTGCTGGCCGCGCTGCTCGCCGCCGCGGTGATGGGCAGCCTGGTGTTCGCGCCGCCGAAGTGGCTCGCGGTGCTGCTCCTGCTGCTGCTCGGCCTGGGCTGGATCATCGCGCTCACCACCCTGAACGGCGTGGCGCAGTCGATCCTGCCGAACTGGGTGCGTGGACGCGGGCTCGCGGTGTACCTCACGGTGTTCAACGGCGCGATGGCCGCCGGCAGCCTGGGCTGGGGCCTGGTCGCGCAGCAGGTCGGCGTGCCTGCCACGCTGGCGGCGGGGGCGGTGGGGCTGGTGATCGCGGGCCTGGTGTTCCACCGCGTGAAGCTGCCCACCGGCGAGGCGGACCTGCAGGCCTCGAACCACTGGCCCGAGCCGCTCCTGGCCGAGCCCGTGGCGAATGACCGCGGGCCGGTGATGGTGCAGGTCGAGTACCGCATCCGCAAGGACGACCGCGCGGCGTTCATGGCCGCCATGAAGCGCCTGTCGCTCGAACGCCGGCGCGACGGCGCCTATGCCTGGGGGCTGCACGAACACACGGGCGATCCCGAGCGGATCATGGAATGGTTCCTCGTGGAGTCGTGGGCCGAGCACCTGCGCCAGCACCACCGCGTGTCGCAGGCCGATGCCGACCTGCAGGCCGAGGCGCTGCGCTTCCACATCGGACCGGCGCGGCCCGAGGTGCACCACTTCCTCGCGCTCTGAAAAAACGGTGCGCTTCCTGCTTCACCTTTCTTTCATTCTTCTCTCGTATCTTTCATCCACTCCCAAAGGAAAAAACCATGACAACACTGACCCTTCGCGACGGCACCGAGCTCTACTACAAGGACTGGGGCACCGGCCAGCCGATCGTCTTCAGCCACGGCTGGCCCCTGAGCGCCGACATGTGGGACGCGCAGATGCTGTTCTTCGCCGAGCGCGGCTACCGCGCCATCGCGTTCGACCGCCGCGGTTTCGGCCGTTCGAGCCAGCCCTGGACCGGCTACGACTACGACACCTTCGCCGACGACATCGCCGAACTGATCGAGAAGCTCGACCTGAACGACGTGATCCTTGCGGGCTTCTCGATGGGCGGCGGCGACGTCACGCGCTACATCGCGCGCAAGGGCAGCGCGCGCGTGGCCAAGCTCGCGCTGATCAGCGCGGTGACGCCGCTCTTCATGAAGACCGCCGACCATCCGGTGGGCCCCGACGCCTCGCTGTTCGCGGGTATCCGCGCCGGGCTGGCCGCCGACCGGCCGCAGTTCCTCGATGACTTCAGCACGCTGTTCTATGGCACCAACCGTCCCGGCGCGACGGTGTCGCAGGGCGTGTTCAAGCAGACGCTGCAGATCGCGCTGCAGGCGTCGATCAAGGCCACGATCGACTGCGTGACGGCCTTCTCCGAGACCGACTTCCGCCCCGACATGGCGAAGATCGACGTGCCCACGCTCGTGATCCACGGCGACGACGACCAGGTGGTGCCGTTCGAGGCCACCGGCAAGCTGGCGGCTGAGATGATCGCGGGCAGCCAGCTCAAGGTGTATCCCGGCGCGCCGCACGCCACCTGCACCACGCATGCGGCGCAGGTCAACGCCGACCTGCTGGCCTTCATCAAGGGCTGAGCCCGCTCCGCTCGGCCCTTGCGGCGCGAGGGGCGGCGCCGATGGCGATAATCCGCCCATGCGAATCCGCTTTACCAAGATGCAGGGGGCCGGCAACGATTTCGTCGTGCTCGACGAGACGCGCGGCACGCTGGGCCTCAGCGCCGCGCAGTACCGCTTTCTGGCCGACCGTCATTTCGGCGTGGGCGCCGACCAGATCCTGACGGTACGCCCGCCGCCGCAGGGTGCCGAGGGCATCGACTTCCAGTACGTGATCCACAACGCCGACGGCGGCGAGGTGGAGCAGTGCGGCAATGGCGCGCGCTGCTTCATGCGCTTCGTGCGCGAACACCAGCTCACCGACAAGGACGAGGTCCGCGTGCAGACGCTGGCCGGCGTGATTGCGCCGCGCATGGGTGCCGACGGCCGCGTCACGGTCGACATGGGCGCGCCGGTGTTCGAGCCCGAGCGCGTGCCCTTCGATATCGCCGGCCTCGATGCGCAGCCCGACGGCGGCTGGCATACCTGGCACCTGGCGCTCGGCACCCATGCCGACAGCGCCATTGTCCCGGTCGCGGTGCTGTCGATGGGCAACCCGCATGCGGTGCAACTGGTCGACGACGTCGACACCGCACCCGTCGCCGTGCAAGGGCCGCAGATCGAGCACCATCCGCGCTTTCCGCAGCGCGTGAATGCCGGCTTCATGCAGGTGCTCGACCGCACGCACATCAGGCTGCGCGTGTTCGAGCGCGGCGCCGGCGAGACGCTGGCCTGCGGCACCGGGGCCTGCGCGGCCGTGGTGGCGGGCATCAGGCTCGGACGGCTCGACGCCCGCGTCGACGTGCAGACGCACGGCGGCATCCTCACCATCGAATGGCACGGCGAGGGCCAGCCGGTCCTCATGACCGGGCCGGCCACCACCGTCTTCGAGGGCGACATCGACGTGCCCGAACTGCCATGACCCAGACCACGAACATCGACAACGCCATGAACCCGATCACCGAAGACGACATCGCGAACTACCTGGCGAACACGCCCGACTTCTTCGAGCGGCATGCGCAGCTGCTGGCGCAGGTGCAGCTCACCAGCCCGCACGGCAACCGCGCCGTGAGCCTGCAGGAGCGCCAGGCCGAGATGCTGCGCGAGAAGATCAAGGCGCTCGAGCATCGGTTGATGGACATGGTGCGCCACGGCACCGAGAACGTGGTGATCGCCGACCGGCTGCAGCGCTGGACCACCGGCCTCCTGACCACGCGAGAGCCGCGCAGCCTGCCCTACCGCATCGCGGTCGACCTGCAGTCGCTGTTCCTGGTGCCGCAGACCGCCATCAAGATGTGGGACTGCGGTGCCGACTACCTCAACGAAGCCTATGCGCAGTGGGTGAGCGACGACGTGAAGGCGCTCGCCACCTCGCTCACCTCGCCCTATTGCGGGCTCAACTCGGGTTTCGAGGCCGCCAACTGGCTGCCCGAGCCGACCGGGGCGGCCTCGATCGCGCTGATCCCGCTGCGGGCGGACGCCGAGTCGCCGGCCTTTGGGCTGCTGGTGCTGGCCTCGCCCGACGCCCAGCGCTTCAATGCCGAGATGGGCACCGACTTCCTCGAGCGCATCGCCCAGCTGGCCTCGGGCGCGCTGTCGCGGCTGCGGCCTTGAGCGGCCGGCGGCGGTCCTGGCGGGCCGCACGGGCGGTGCTGGCCGCCGCGCTGCTTGCCGGATTGCTGGCCTACCTGGCGATCGCGGGCGCCATCTGGCGGCGCGCCGCCGTGGCGCTCGACCATCCGCCCGCGCAAACGGCCGATGCCGCGCTCGTGCTCGGCAACCGCGCCTACCTGCGCGGCAAGCCCAATCCCTGCCTCACCGGCCGCGTCGATGCCGCGATCGCGCTCGCGCGCGAGGGCCGGGTGCGGCAACTGGTGTTCTCGGGCGGCATCGACAAGGAAGACGGGCGCGTCGAGGCCGAAGTGATGGCGCAGCATGCCCAGGCCCAGGGCCATGCCGGGCCGGTGCTGCTGGAGCCGGCCTCGACCTCGACGCGGCTGAACCTTGCGCTCTCTCGTCCGCTGCTGCGGGACGCGGGCGTGCGCAGCGTGATCGTGGTGTCGGAGCCGTACCACCTCTGGCGCGCCGAGCGGCTGGTGCGCGCGAGCGGCTTCGACCGCGAATTCGACGTGCAGTACGCGGCGGCACGCACGCGCTGCTGGCAGCGCTGGGGCATGCTTTTCAAGGGCGCGTTGCGCGAGCCGCTGGCGGTCGTGAACAATGCACTCCATGGCTACCTCCACTGACCTTGCCGACGTACCCGAAAGCGCCGCAACGCGCTGGACCGAGAAGTACCTCGAACATGTGCGCGTGGAGCGCCGACTGGCGGCGCGCACCGTCGAGCTGTACGCCATTCACCTGCAGGCGCTGAAGGCCAACGCCGCCGAAGCCGGCCTCGCCCTCGACCGGGTGCAGACCGCGCACGTGCGGCGCTGGATGGCGCAGCTGCACGGATCGGGGCGCGAGCCGCGCGGCATCGCGCTGGTGCTCTCGTGCTGGCGCAGCTTCTACCGCTGGCTCGGCAACGAAGGGCTGGTGGGTTTCAACCCGGTCAAGGACGTGCATGCACCCAAGGCCGCGCGGCCGCTGCCCAAGGCGCTGGGGGTCGACGATGCGGTGCAGCTCGCCGAGCTCTACGACGCCGAGGCCGATCCGTGGACCGAGGCGCGCGACAGCGCCATCGTCGAGGTGCTCTACGGCTGCGGCCTGCGCGTGAGCGAGCTGACGGGCCTCGACGCACGGGCGAGTGCTACCGCGCGTGGCTGGATCGATCTCGAATCGCGCGAAGCCAATGTGCTCGGCAAGGGCGGCAAGCGGCGGCTGGTGCCGATCGGCGCCAAGGCGGCCGAGGCGGTCGGCGAATGGCTCGCGGTGCGCGGCGACTGCCCGGCGCTCGGGGCTTCGGCGCAGCGCGATCCGGACAGTGCCGCGGCGCTCTTCATCAACAGCCGTGGGGCGCGCATGTCCTCGCAGGCCGTGTGGAAGCTGCTGCGCCAGCGCAGCCTGAAGGCGGGGCTCGCGGCGCCGGTGCATCCGCACATGCTGCGGCATTCGTTCGCAAGCCATGTGCTCCAGTCGAGCAGCGACCTGCGCGCCGTGCAGGAACTGCTGGGCCACGCCAACATCTCGACCACCCAGATCTACACGCGGCTGGATTTCCAGCACCTGGCCAAGGCCTACGACGCGGCGCATCCGCGGGCCCGGGCCAGGGACGACAAAGACGACAACAAGAAAAAACCATGAAAACCCTGCGCCTCAAACCCGGCAAGGAACGCTCGCTGCAGCGCCGCCATCCCTGGATCTTCGAATCGGCGATTGCGCGCGGCGGTGCCGACGCGGGCGAGACGGTGCGCGTCGAATCGCACGAGGGCGCCTTCCTGGCGTGGGCAGCGTTCAGCCCGGTGTCGAAGATCCGCGCGCGGGCCTGGAGCTTCGTGGAAACGCAGCGCATCGATGCGGCCTTCCTGGCGTCGGTGTGCGCACGCGCGGTGGCCGCACGCGGGCTCTTCGACCTGCAGAGCGACGGCGTGCGGCTGGTGCACGGCGAGGCAGATGGCCTGCCGGGCCTGATCGTCGACCGCTACGGCGACACGCTGGTGGCGCAGTTCCTCTCGGCCGGGGTCGAGCGCTGGAAAGCGGCACTGGCCGACGCGCTGCTCGCGGCGACCGGCCTCTCGAAGCTCTACGAACGCTCCGACGCCAGCGGCCGCGAACGCGAGGGCCTGAAGCCCGTCACGGGCTGGCTGCGCGGGGAGGGCGGCACCGAACTCACGATCCGTGAGCATGGCTGGACGCTGTCGCTCGACATCGCAACCGGCCACAAGACCGGCTTCTACCTCGACCAGCGCGACAGCCGGCAGCGCTTTGCCGAACTCGCGCAGCATCGGCGCTTTCGGCGCGTGCTCAATTGCTTTTGCTACACCGGCGGCTTCACGGTGGCGGCGCTCGCGGGGCTGCGCGCGGCCGGCGCGCTCGAGGGCGCCGAACTGGTGTCGGTCGACTCGTCGCTGCCGGCGCTCGAGCGCGCGCGGGCGCACCTGGCACTCAACGGCTTCGGCGACGATGGCGAAGCGCCGGGGCTGAAGGCCGAGTTCCTCGACGCCGACGTGAACAAGGCGCTGCGCGAGTTCATCGAACAGGGGCGCAGCTTCGACGCCATCGTGCTCGATCCGCCCAAGTTCGCACCCACGGTCGCCCATGCCGAACGCGCAGCGCGCGCCTACAAGGACATCAACCGGCTCGCGCTCAAGCTGCTCGAACCGGGCGGCGTGCTGCTCACGTTTTCTTGTTCGGGCGGCATCAGTGCCGATCTGTTCCACAAGATCGTGGCTTCCGCCGGCATCGATGCGCAAGTCGATGGCTACATCAGCGAGCGGCTCGGCGCGGCGCCCGACCACCCGATGACCATCGAATTCCCTGAAGGCGAGTACCTCAAGGGGCTGGTGGTGGTGAGAAAGCGCAACTGAGTGGCATTGGCTAAACTGCCGGCCAGTCCTTCCTTCCCCGTTTTTTCCCGCTTTCGGAGCACACCATGGCCCTCATTCCCGCCACCATCCTCACCGGCTTCCTCGGCTCTGGCAAGACCACGCTGCTCAAGCGCATCCTGACCGAAGCCCACGGCCAGAAGATCGCGGTCATCGAGAACGAGTTCGGCGAGGAGAACATCGACAGCGACATCCTGGTGACCGAATCGAAAGAGCAGATCATTCAGATGAGCAACGGCTGCGTCTGCTGCACGATCCGCGAAGACCTGCGCGAGGCGCTGCAGCTGCTGGCCGCCAAGAAGCGCAAGGGCCTGCTCGACTTCGACCGCGTGGTGATCGAGACCACGGGCCTTGCCGACCCCGGACCGGTGGCGCAGACCTTCTTCATGGACGACGAGATCGCCGAGAGCTACCTGCTCGACTCGATTCTGACGCTGGTCGATGCCAAGCATGCGCCGCAGCAGCTCAACGACCGCCAGGAAGCGCGGCGCCAGGTCGGCTTTGCCGACCAGATCTTCATCAGCAAGAGCGACCTCGTGAGCGCCGAGGAAACCGATGCGCTGATCCACCGCCTGAAGCACATGAACCCGCGCGCGCCGCAGAAGAAGGTGCATTTCGGCGAGGTGCCGCTGGCCGACGTGTTCGACCTGCGCGGCTTCAACTTGAACGCCAAGCTCGACATCGACCCCGATTTCCTCAGCGCCGACGAGCACGACCACGACCACCACGATCACGACCACGCGCATGGCGAGCACTGCGACCATCCCTCGCACAAGCACGAGGGGCACGGCCATCACCACCATGTGGACGACGACGTGAAGAGCTTCGTCTACAGGTCCGACCGGGCCTTCGATCCGGCCCGGCTCGAGGACTTCCTGGGCGCCATCGTCAACATCTACGGCCCGCGCATGCTGCGCTACAAGGGCGTGCTGCACATGAAGGGCACCGAGCGCAAGGTGATCTTCCAGGGCGTGCACCAGCTGATGGGCAGCGATCTCGGCCCCGAATGGGGCAAGGACGAGGCGCGCCAGAGCCGCATGGTGTTCATCGGCATCGAGCTGCCGCGCGAGATCCTCGAGCAGGGTCTCGAGCAGTGCCTGGTGTGACGGGGCTCAGTTCCCCGGGCGGGTGCCCATCGGCTTGCCGTTGAGCTTCAGGCTGCCTTCGCTGAACTCGATGCGGCCCGTGACGTCGGCGCCGTCGCGCTGAACGAAGCCCTTTTCCTCGCCCTGTGCGACCAGCCCGGCCACCAGCTCGGGCGGCGGCATCTGGCCGCTTCCGGCGCCGGCGGCGGCCACCTGCTCGATCCACTGCATGGGCAGCCGCGCACTGGCCTTGAGCACGCCGCGCTTCATCAGCAGCATCTGGCCTGGTGCCGCAAGGTCTTCGTCGGTGACGCCGGCGAGGCCCACCGAATAGCTGAGTTCGCCGCGCTGGCCGTCGATCTCGACGCGCAGTGTGTCGAGCCCGAATTCGGGCCCGTGCCGGGCCATGGCCTTGAGGTCCGGGCCCAGCTGGTCGACGAGCGCCTTCATCGCAGCCTGCGAAGCCTTGGCGCCGCCCTTGCCGCAGCCGTTGACGGCGGCCGACTGCATCCAGGCGTCGGCCAGTTTCCTGTAGCCCGCGGCGTGGATGCGGCGCGCGCCGCTCGCCATCTCGAAGCCGGTGATCTTCGTGCCGCCGACCTGGCCGGTGCCCTTGAGGCTGCCGTTCGAGGCGTAGAGGCCGTCCTGGAGGGTGGCTTCGCCGGCGAGCGCGATGTCCTGCAGCAGCACGGCCGGCAGCGCCTTGCCGGTCGTGCCCGCGGCGCCGAGGCCCTTGGGCGCGGCGAACTCGAGGCGTTCGAGGCGGCCCTCGGTCTTGCCGGTGGCGAGCATCCAGCCCGCGCTCGGGTCCATGTCGGCCTTGCCGGTCAGCCTGCCCATCTTGAGGGTCGCGCCGGTGCGGGCATCGACCACGTCCATGCCCGGCATCGCGAGTTCGTAGCGCACATGGGTGCGCGCGCCGTTCACCTCGATGCGCGCTTGCGCGCCCTGCCAGGCGACGCTGGCCTTGCCTTGCTCGTTCAGCGTGACGGGCGCCACGGTCAGGTCGCTGGTGTAGGCGCCATCGAACGCGACGCGGGTGTGCGCCGTCAGCGGCTTGGCCTTGCCGAAGATCTTCTCGGCCTGGGCCTGGCCCTTCACATCGAACACCAGTTCGCTGTCGATGGTCGCGGCCGCCAGCGTGCCACCGGCCAGCGGGCCATGGCGGATGGTGTCGCGAAAGGTGATGCGCATCGCCTTGAGGGGCATCGGGCCGGCATCTTCTGCGGCCTCCTCGTCGGCCGGCTCGGCAGCGGCCACCGCGGGCACTTGCGCCGCGGCATCGGCGGCGCAGCCGATCTCGAGCGTGACGGTGCTCACGGCGCCCAGGAAACCGCGCTCGTAGCTGCGATCGACCACGCGGAACAACGCGGTCTGCTTCGGCAGTTCGTCCAGGGCGGCGTCGTAGCGCGACCTGATCGTCGAACCGGCCCACCAGGTGGTTCCTCCGTAGGCGAGGGCGATGGCGGCAGCCAGCATGCCCAGAACTGCTTTTTTTCTCAAGATGGCTTCTCTTTTGTAGGAATGACAGGTCGACCGCCCCGACCTTTTTTGTGGTTGGCGGTCTGTGTTGCCCCTCCGGCAACGCCGCGGATGCTACCGGAGCGAGCGGACGTGCATATCCCACTTCCGTTCTAGTTCTCTATACAATCGCGCGCCTGCTCCGGGAGCCGCCTTCGTCCGATCGACGAATCGCGGCGCCGGTACGGGGCGCCGCAGGTTGACGGCGGGCTTTAGGGGGTATAACCCCGGGGTTCGTCACTGCGGGCACTCCGACGACGGAGCCCATGCGGCCTGAATGAAAGGCCGCAGCCGCTCCCCTCGGGAGAGCACCCAGTGAAAGCGCGTTCCAGTTCGTTCAAGGAGCCAGTCACGTGAAGAAACCCGCCGCCAAGGCCACGCCAGCAACCAAGCCCGCCGTCAAGAAAGCGGTGGCTGCCAAGGCGGCTGTACCTGCGGCAAAGAAGGTTTCTTCCGCTGCGAAAGCTCCAGCCACCAAACCGGAAAGCGCTCCCAAGAAGCGAGCAACGCCAGCGGCCGAAGCCGCCACCGTTGCAAAGAAGTCTGCCAAGTCCGCGAGTCCCGCCCCCGCCAAGAGCGCGGCAAAGACCCGGGCCGCGGAACCATCGCCATCCAAAACCGTCGGCCGCTCTGCTGCCGCTCCTTCTGCCTCTTCGATCCCCATGAAAAAAACGGCCGCCGCCTCCGCTTCCTCGTCCGCCACGGCGACTCCTTCGATGCCCACCCAGGCCGCAGCACCCGCACCCGCCAAGGGTGGCCGCGTGTCCCGGCTGTCGCAGCTCACCGTGCCCTCCATGCCGCAATCGGTGGCTTCCACCGCGGCCAAGTCCTCTTTCTCCCAGGCGCCATCGACCGCGCTGGTGCCGCCGCCGCCCGTGTCCGTCAAGAAAGACCCGAAGCTCGCGAACAACTGGAAGACCAAGACGGCCGCCGAACTGACCGACGCCGAAGTGATCGCGATGCCCGACGCCGAGTACATGAACGACAAGCAGATGGCGTTCTTCCGCCTGAAGCTGGTCGAGCTCAAGCGCGGCATCCTCGAGAACGCCGGCGAGACCACCGAGCACCTGCGTGAAGACACGGTGGTTGTGCCCGACCCGGCCGACCGCGCGACGATCGAGGAAGAGCATGCGCTCGAACTGCGCACGCGCGACCGCGAGCGCAAGCTGCTCAAGAAGATCGAGCAGTCGATCCAGCGCATCGACGCCGGCGACTACGGCTATTGCGACGAGACCGGCGAGCCCATCGGCGTCGGTCGGCTGCTGGCGCGGCCGACGGCCACGCTGTCTCTCGAGGCGCAGCAGCGCCGCGAACTCAAGCAGAAGATGTTCGGGGACTGAGCAGCAAGCTGCTCGCCCCGGAACGCCCGCCGATGCCAAAGGAAGAGTCGGGCCGCCTTTTCTCGAAGGTGGCGAAGTTCGTCCGCAACCCGCTCAAGGACTGGTCGGAACTGGACTCGACCGCCGCGGCCGATTCCACGCTGCCCGATGCGGCCTACAGCCGCGAAATGCTCAAGGAGATGATCGAGCGGCGCCAGCGCAACGACTTCGTGCGCCGGCGCGAGTTCGACATGCTGCGCAAGCTGCGCCAGCGCGAAGCGGCCGCCCATGCCTTCGAAGGCACGGTCACGCCGTCGTCCTTCAACATCAACAGCACCACCACGGAAAAGTCCGAGGGGCGCGCGCTCACGCTCAAGAAGATCGACGAGATCGAAGAGCAGATGTCGCAGCAGTGGTGGAAGGGCCGCGGCCCCAATGGCGAGGTGCTGGTCAATCCGCCGCCCGACGGCGGCGCCGAGACCCTGCCGCCGCCGCAGGATCCGGCCGAGCTGGCGAGGCTGCTCGCGCCCACGGTGCCTGCGCCGCCGCCCGAGGCTGCGCCTGTTGCCTTGCCCCCGGTCGTGGCACCGCCGCCGTCCGCGCTGCCGGCGCACGACGACGCGCTTGAGGAGGCCGTGATTCGCTTCTCGCACGGCGACGACGCGGGCGCCGAAGCCATCCTGCTGCAGGCGCTGTCCGCCGACAGCGCCGCGGGCGACGGCAGCCATGCCCAGGCGGCATTCGAGCGCGACGATGCGCGCTGGCGGGCGCTGTTCGACCTGTACCGTGCCACCGGCGAGGCCGCGCGCTTTGCCGCAGCCCGCATGCGCTACGCGCAGCGCATGAAGCGCATGGGCCCCGACTGGGTGCCGCTCGACGAGCTGGCGCGCAACGTCAGGGCCGTGGCCGCGAGCGAGTTTGCCGAACTGGCGCCCGCGGGCGCCGACTGGGTCTGCCCGGCGCGCCTGGCGCGTGAAGGGCTGATGCAGCTCACGCGGGCCTTGTCGCAGGCCGGTGCGGTCTGGACGCTCGACTGGCGGGCGTTGAGCGCCATCGAGGCCGATGCCGCCGCGCCACTGCGCGTGCTGTTCAATCACTGGGCCGATTCGCCGGTGCAGTTGCGTTTCGTCGGTGCGGCGAAGCTGCAGGCCGTGCTCGCCGAGGCCGCACCCGGCAACGAGCGCCGGACGTCTGACCTCTGGTGGCAACTGCACATGGCCGCGCTGCGCATGATGAACATGCCCGACGACTTCGAGCTGGTGGCGCTCAACTACTGCATCACCTATGAAGTCTCGCCACCGGCGTGGCAAGACCCGAAGGGCACCTGCGTGCTGCTGGCCCCGCCGGCCGTGACGTCGCCGAGTTCGGTGTGGTCGCTGCTTTCCAGCGGCGAATCCGAGAGCTTTCCGTCGACCGACAGCGGCTTTGCGGCGCTGGCCGGCGACCTGCGCGGCGAGGCGCATTCGAGCCTCCAGCGGCTCGATGCGGAACTGCACGGCAGCACCGCGCCCACGATCTCGTGCGCCGCCCTGCTGCGCATGGACCTGAGCGCGGCCGGCACGCTGCTGGCCTGGGTGCGGGCGCGCGATGCACGCGGCGAGCGGGTCCAGTTCGTAGACGCCCACCGGCTCGTCGCGGGCCTGTTCGACCTGGTCGGGATCGCCGACCATGCCACCGTCGCCATCCGCAAAAACTGAGTTCCGGGCCTGAAGCGGTGCGGGGCTTGCATTGGTCGGCCGCGTCCCCAATTGGCTTCGATGGAACAGTTTCACGGCACCACCATCGTGAGCGTGCGCCGCAAGACTCCCCAGGGCGACCAGGTCGCCATTGGCGGGGACGGGCAGGTCACACTCGGCAACATCGTCATCAAGGGCACCGCGCGCAAAGTGCGGCGGCTCTACCACGGCAAGGTGCTCGCGGGCTTTGCCGGCGCCACGGCCGACGCCTTCACGCTCTTCGAGCGCTTCGAGGCCAAGCTCGAGAAGCACCAGGGACACCTGACGCGCGCCGCGGTCGAGCTCACCAAAGACTGGCGCACCGACCGCGTGCTGCGCAAGCTCGAGGCCATGCTGGCCGTCGCCGACGCCACCACCTCGCTGATCATCACCGGCAACGGCGACGTGCTGGAGCCGCAGGACGGCGTGATCGCCATCGGCTCAGGCGGCGCGTTCGCGCAGTCGGCCGCCAAGGCGCTGATCGAGAACACCGAGCTCACGGCAGAGCAAATTGTTAAGAAATCGCTGGAGATCGCCGGCGAAATCTGCATTTACACGAACATGAACCACACGGTGGAAGCGCTCTGACCATGTCCATGACGCCCCAGGAAATCGTCTCCGAGCTCGACAACCACATCGTCGGCCAGCCGGCGGCCAAGCGCGCCGTCGCGATTGCGCTGCGCAACCGCTGGCGCCGCCAGCAGGTCGAGGAGAAGCTGCGCGTGGAGATCACGCCCAAGAACATCCTCATGATCGGCCCCACCGGCGTGGGCAAGACCGAGATCGCACGCCGCCTCGCGCGGCTCGCGGATGCGCCCTTCATCAAGGTGGAGGCCACCAAGTTCACCGAGGTGGGCTATGTCGGCAAGGACGTCGACTCGATCATCCGCGACCTGGCCGAGATCGCCGTCAAACAGACGCGCGAAGCCGAGAGCGCCAAGGTGCGCGCGCGCGCCGAGGACGCGGCCGAGGAGCGCATCCTCGACGTGCTGCTGCCGCCCGCGCGCGGCGCCGACGGTGCCACGCCGCAGCTGGAGGGCCCGAACCCCACGCGCCAGGCCTTCCGCAAGAAGCTGCGCGAGCACCAGCTCGACGACAAGGAGATCGAGATCGACCTGGCCGAGGCGCGCGCGCCGCTCGAGATCATGGGCCCGGCGGGCATGGAGGAAATGACCGAGCAGCTGCGCGGCATGTTCGGCCAGCTCGGGGGCGGCAAGCGCAAGACGCGCAAGCTCAAGATCGCCGAGGCGATGCGCCTGCTGATCGACGAGGAGGCCGCCAAGCTCGTCAACGAGGACGAGATCCGCGCGCAGGCCATCACCAACGCCGAGCAGAACGGCATTGTCTTCATCGACGAGATCGACAAGGTCGCCACGCGCAGCGAGGCGCAGGGCTCCGACGTGTCGCGCCAGGGCGTGCAGCGCGACCTGCTGCCGCTGGTCGAAGGCACGGCCGTAACCACCAAGTACGGCGTGGTGCGCACCGATCACATGCTGTTCATCGCGAGCGGCGCGTTCCACCTGAGCAAGCCGAGCGACCTGATCCCCGAACTGCAGGGGCGCTTCCCGATCCGCGTGGAACTGCAGTCGCTTTCGGTGGCCGATTTCGAGAGCATCCTCACGCAGACCCGCGCCTCCCTCGTGAAGCAGTACCAGGCGCTGCTTGCCACCGAAGGCGTGACGCTCGACTTCACGACCGAAGGCGTGACCCGGCTCGCGACCATCGCTTTCGAGGTCAACGAGCGCACCGAGAACATCGGCGCACGCCGCCTTTCGACCGTGATGGAGCGGCTTCTGGATGAGGTAAGCTTCGACGCGGCCCGTATCGAAGGTCAGACGATCCACATCGATGCCGCCTATGTCGACCAGCGCCTGGCTGCGCTGAGCCAAGACGAAGATCTTTCCCGCTTCATTCTCTGAAGCCGCCTCGCGGCCCCTGTAACGGGGCCGCGCTTCACGCATCACATTCACTGCGTGAGCTAAGTGCTTAATTCTCAACGAAATTCACCGGTTTCCCTGTTTGGAAACCGGTGCTAAGTCGTTGATTCCATTACAAAAAAAGCCTCGACCGCCCGTTGCGCCTGAAGTGTTTCCTGCTACAGTGCAAAAAAGTGCAGTTAAGTGGGAAAAAGTGCGGGTGGTGCCTCTTCCAGGTGCCACGGTGCTCCCAAACAGGGGTTCTCGGTCGTGTTTCAAGGCGCTTCATCGCTCAGTCTGGATGCCAAGGGGCGGCTCTCCGTGCCGACCCGGCATCGTGACGTCCTGAGCGCCACGGCGAACGGCCAGCTCACGATCACCAAGCATCCGCACGGCTGCCTGATGGTGTTCCCCCGTCCCGAATGGGAGAAGTTCCGCGAGCGCATCGCCGCGCTGCCAATGTCGGCGCAGTGGTGGAAGCGCGTCTTCCTCGGCAATGCGATGGACGTCGAGATGGACGGCACCGGCCGCATCCTCGTCTCGCCCGAACTGCGCGCGGCCACCGGCATCACGCGCGAAACGCTGCTGCTGGGCATGGGCAACCACTTCGAGCTCTGGGACAAGGCCACGTACGAGGCCAAGGAGGCCGAGGCCACCCAGGGCGATATGCCCGATGTGTTCCAGGACTTCGCGTTCTGAGGGCTCCCGTGAACACACCATGGACCCATACGACCGTCTTGCTGGACGAAGCGGTGCAAGCCCTTCTTTCAGGCGCCGCCGCGGCCGCCGGCACCTACGTGGATGCGACCTTCGGGCGCGGAGGGCATGCGCGCGCGATCCTCGCGCGGCTCGCGCCGGAAGGCAGGCTGATCGCATTCGACAAGGATGCAGAAGCGGTGGCCGAAGCAGCGCGCATCTCCGATGCGCGTTTTTCCATCCGCCACCAGGGATTCCGCGCGCTGGGCGAATTGCCCGAGGCCAGCATCGCGGGTGTGCTGATGGACTTGGGCGTGAGTTCGCCGCAAATCGACAACCCGGTGCGCGGCTTCAGTTTTCGTTTCGACGGCCCGCTCGACATGCGCATGGACACCACGCGCGGCGAGAGCGTGGCCGAATGGCTGGCAACGGCCGAACTTCAGCAGATTGCAGAGGTAATCCGTGACTATGGCGAAGAACGGTTTGCTGTTCAGATTGCAAAGGCGATTGTTGCTCGCCGACAAGAACGGGGCGCAATTTCAACCACCACCGAACTGGCCGAGCTCGTGGCTGGCACGGTCAAAACCCGCGAGCAGGGCCAGAACCCTGCAACGCGCACATTTCAGGCTTTTCGGATTTTCATCAACGCCGAGCTTGAAGAGCTGCAACAGGCGCTAGAGGCGAGCCTCTCGGTGCTGCAGCCCGGTGGCCGGCTCGCGGTGATCAGCTTCCACTCGCTCGAAGACCGCATCGTGAAGCAATTCATCGCACGGCATTCGAAGGAGATCTACGACCGCCGTGCGCCGTTTGCCGCACCCCGGGCGATGAAGCTGCGCGCGCTCGAGCGCATCAAGCCCTCGGCCGAAGAGGTGAGCGGCAACCCGCGCTCGCGCAGCGCGATCCTGCGCGTGGCCGAACGCACCGAGCTCCCATGACGCGCCCCCACGCTCATCGCTTCGCGTATCGCTGCCCCCCAAGGGGGCGCTCAGTGCCCTTCGGGCGGCCGGGCGGGCACTGACATGGCCCGCCTCAACCTGCTCCTGCTGCTCGCCGTGGTCGCCTCGGCGCTGTTCCTCGTGCACACGCAGTACCAGTCGCGCCAGCTCTACACCGAGCTCCACCGGGCCCAGCAGGAGGCGCGGCGGCTCGAGCTCGACCATGACCGCCTGCAGGTGGAGAAGCGTGCGCAGGCCACGCCGCTGCGCGTGGAGAAGCTCGCCAAGGAGCAGCTCCAGATGCGCACCACCACGCCGGCCATCACGCAGTACGTGCGGCCCGACGGCACGGTGATCCCGGCCGTGGTGGCGCCGCCGCCCGCGCCGCCCGAGCCCCGCCCGGGCGCGAGGGGTGCGCGATGAGCCGTCGCAGCGTCCGCTACACCACCAGTCCCTTGCTCGCGAGCAAGACGCCGGTCTGGCGCAGCAAGTTCATCGTCGCGAGCATCGCGTTCGGCTTCCTCGTGCTGGCGGGCCGCGCCGCGTACGTGCAGGTGTTCAACAACAGCTTCTTCCAGCGCCAGGGCGAGGTCCGCTTCGCCCGCACGCTCGAGCTGCCGGCCAACCGTGGCCGCATCCTCGACCGCAATGGCCTGATCCTCGCGTCGAGCGTGGTGGCGCCAAGCATCTGGGCCATTCCGGAAGACATCGAGCGCGACGATCCCGAGGTGCGTGCCAAGCTCCGCCAGGTGGCCAAGCTGCTCGAGATGTCGCAGAAGGAGTTCGACAAGAAGCTCGAGGACGAGGACAAGACCTTCGTCTGGATCAAGCGCCAGGTCGACGCGCCGATCGCCAAGCAGATCGCCGCTCTCGACATCAAGGGGCTGTACCAGCGCAAGGCGTACAAGCGCGAATATCCCGAAGGCGAGGCCGCGGCGCACGTGGTGGGCTTCACGAACGTCGAGGACAACGGCCAGGAAGGCATCGAGCTGGCCTTCAACAAGGAGCTCGCCGGCAAGGAGGGCTCGCGCCGCGTCATCAAGGACCGCCTGGGCCGCGTGGTCGAGGGCGTGGGCGAGCAGGTGCCGCCGGTCGACGGCAAGGACATCCAGCTCAGCGTGGACAGCAAGGTCCAGTTCTTCGCCTACCAGAAGCTGCGCGACGCGGTGACCGCGCGCAAGGCCAAGGCCGGCAGCGTGGTGGTGCTGGACGCCGTCACGGGCGAAGTGCTGGCCCTGGCCAATTATCCGAGCTACGTGCCCGACAAGCGCCAGAACCTCACGGGCGAGCAGCTGCGCAACCGCGCGCTCACCGACACCTTCGAGCCGGGCTCGACGATGAAGCCGATCACGGTCGCCATGGCGCTGGAGGCGGGTCGCATCAAGCCTTCGACCTTGATCGAGACCGGCCCGGGCCGCTACCAGATCGGTGGCTTCACCATCAGCGACACGCACAACTACGGCACGCTCACCGTCGAGGGCGTGATCCAGAAGTCGAGCAACGTGGGCGCGCTCAAGATCGCGCAGAAGATGACACCCCACGAGATGTGGGACACCTACACCGCACTCGGCTACGGGCAGAAACCGCAGATTCGGTTCCCGGGCGCGGTGAGCGGGCGGCTGCGGCCCTGGAAGACCTGGAAGCCGGTCGAGCAGGCGACCATGGCCTATGGCTACGGCCTGTCGGCGTCGCTGTTTCAAATGACGCATTCGTACACCGCGTTCGCGCACGACGGCGCCATCATCCCGGTCACCATCCTGAAGAATTCCGAGCCGCCCGTCGGCGTGCGGGTGTTCTCGGCGGCGAATGCGCAGGCGGTTCGCAAGATGCTGCAGATGGCCACCGGCCCGGGCGGCACCGGCACGCGCGCGCAGACCGTCGGCTATTCGGTCGGCGGCAAGTCGGGCACCGCGCACAAGCAGGTCGGCAAGGGCTATGCGAGCAACAAGTACCGGGCGTGGTTCACCGGCATGGCGCCGATCGACAAGCCGCGCATCATCGTCGGCGTGATGATCGACGAGCCGAGCGACGGCCAGTACTACGGCGGCCTGGCTGCCGCGCCCGTCTTCAGCGAAGTCGTGCAGCAGACGCTGCGCATGATGAACGTTCCGCCCGACCTCGCGGTCAAACCGCTGGTGGTGACCGAAGGCGTCGCCGAGAGCTTCTGAGCATGCTGACATTCACATCCCCCCTCATCGCCGCGCAATGGCTCAAGCAGCGCGTGCAGGGTGTGCTGCATGCCGACAGCCGACCGGTGGGCGCGGGCGACGGTTTCATCGCCTGGCCCGGCGCGGCCACCGACGGGCGCAGGCACGTGGCGACAGCGCTCGCGCAGGGCGCGGTGGCCTGCCTCGTCGAGCACGAGGGCGTGGAAGCCTTCGGTTTCGACGAAGGCGGGTTCGGCGACCGCGTCGCGAGCTACCCGGGGCTCAAGGCGGCCACCGGCCCGATTGCCGCGGCCTTCCACGACAACCCCTCGGCCGCGCTCGAGGTGCTGGCCGTGACCGGCACCAACGGCAAGACCTCGACCGCGTGGTGGCTGGCCGAAGCGCTGGGCACGCTGGCCGTGCCCGGCGGCGTGCGCGCACCGCGGCTCGACGGCACGCTCGAGCGCGCGGTGCCGTCGCCCTGCGCGGTCATGGGCACGCTCGGCATCGGCGTGCCGCCGGCTGTCGTCTACACCGGGCTCACCACGCCCGATCCGGTGATGCTGCAGCGCGAACTCCGCGCACTGGTCGACCGCGGTTTCGGCGCCTGCGCCATCGAGGCCTCGTCAATCGGCATTGCCGAGCGGCGCCTCGACGGCCTGCGCATTGCGGTGGCGGTGTTCACCAATTTCACCCAGGACCATCTCGACTACCACGGCAGCATGGAAGCCTACTGGGAGGCCAAGGCCGAGTTGTTCCGTTGGCCGGGCCTGCGTGCCGCGGTCGTCAACATCGACGACGTGCACGGCGCGAGCCTGTGCGCGAACCTGATCGACGGCGGCATCGGCGCGCTCGACGTGTGGACCGTCTCGGCCGCGGGCAAGCCGGCACGGCTGATGGCGCGCGACGTCGCGCACGGCGCACAGGGCCTCGAGTTCTCGGTGGTCGAGCAGGGCAGCGACGGCGTCGAACACCTGGCGACCGGCCTGATCGGCCAGTACAACGTAGCCAACCTGCTGGGCGTGCTCGGCACGCTGCGCGCGCTGGGCCTCTCGCTCGCGCAGGCGGTGGCTGCCTGCGCCGGCCTCACGAGCGTGCCGGGCCGCATGGAGCGCGTGCGCTTCGACGGCGGCCATGCACCGCTCGCGGTGGTCGACTACGCCCACACGCCCGACGCCCTCGACAAGGCGCTCGCCGGCCTGCGCCCGCTCGCACAGCAGCGCGGCGGCGCGCTCTGGTGCGTGTTCGGCTGCGGCGGCGACCGCGATGCCGTCAAGCGGCCGATGATGGCGGCCGTGGCCGAGCGCCAGTCCGACCACGTCGTCGTGACCAGCGACAACCCGCGCAGCGAAAGCCCCGACGCGATCATCAGCCAGGTGCTGCTCGGCCTGTCGCGCCCCGAGGCGGCCCGGGTGCAGCCCGACCGCGCGGCCGCGATCGCCGATGCCATCGCCGAGGCCGCGCCGCACGACGTGGTGCTGCTCGCCGGCAAGGGCCACGAGGCCTGGCAGGAGATCGCCGGCCAGCGCATTCCGTTCTCCGACCGCAGCCACGCGCTCGACGCGCTCGCACAGCGAGGAGCCGCACTATGAGCGCCGCACCAGTGAGCGCAACCACGCCCCTGATGCTCACGCTGGCGCAGGCACAGCAATGGATGCCCGGTGCGCGCCTCGTCGGCGACGGCGCCACCACGGTGGCGCGCGTGCACACCGACACCCGCACCCTCGCCGCGGGCGACCTGTTCGTGGCGCTCAAGGGCGAGCGCTTCGACGCCAACGACTTTCTTGTCGACGCCAAGGCCGGCGGCGCCGTGGCCGCCATCGCGCACCACGGCCTCGAAGCCGCGGGCCTCGCCGGCCTCGAAGTGCCCGACACGCTCGCTGCACTGGGCGCCCTGGCGGCGCGCTGGCGGGCGCAGTTCGAACTGCCGCTCATCGCCGTGACCGGCAGCAACGGCAAGACCACGGTCACGCAGATGATCGCCGCGATCCTGGTCGCGTTCCGCGGCGAGCGCGCGCTCGCGACGGCGGGCAACTTCAACAACGAGATCGGGGTTCCCCTGACGTTGCTGCGCCTGCGCGCATCGCACCAGCATGCGGTGGTTGAACTCGGCATGAACCATCCGGGCGAGATCGCGCGCCTCGCGGCCATGGCGCGCCCGACGATCGCGCTGGTCAACAACGCGCAGCGCGAGCACCTCGAATTCATGGCCACGGTCGAGGCCGTGGCGCGCGAGAACGGTGCCGTGTTCGCGGCGCTGCCCGCCGACGGCACCGCGGTGTTCCCGCATGCCGATCCCTTCTCGGGTCTCTGGACCGACATGGCGCACGACGGTGCGGCACGCCGCTGCATGTGTTTCGGCGAAGCGCCGGAGGCCGACGTCTCGCTCGCGGCCGCCGAGTGGCGCCAGGGCGCCTGGCAGGTCCGCGTCCGCACGCCGCTCGGCGAACTTGACGCACGCTTGCGGATCGCCGGCCGGCACAACGTGGTCAATGCGCTCGCGGCCACCGCCTGTGCGCTCGCGGGCGGCGTGCCGCTCGACGCCATCGCCGCGGGCCTGTCGGCCTTCGATCCCGTGAAAGGCCGCTCGCGCGCCTGCGCGGTCGTGCTGGCCGACGGGCATTCGCTCACGCTGGTGGACGACAGCTACAACGCCAACCCCGACTCGGTGCGCGCCGCGATCGACGTGCTCGCGGCGCTGCCCGGCCCGCGCCTGCTGGTGCTCGGCGACATGGGCGAGGTCGGCGACCACGCGGCCGAGTTCCATGCCGAGGTGGGCGACTGGGCGCGCCAGCGCGGCATCGAGGCCGTCTATGCGCTCGGCGCCGACAGCGCGCACAGCATCGCGGCGTTCGGTGGCAACGGCGATGCCGGCCGGCACTTCGCCGACGCCGATGCGCTCGACGCCGCGGTGCGCGCACGCCTGCCACAGGTGGCGAGCGTGCTCGTGAAAGGCTCGCGCTTCATGAAGATGGAGCGCGTGGTCCGCACCATTGAACAAGCGGCTGCGCTGGCGCCCGCAACGACAACAACAACGACACAAGGAGGCCGGTCATGACGCATGCACCTGGCGACACCCCATGCTGATGAGCCTGGCCCAATGGCTGCAGACGATCTCGCCCGAATTCGGGTTCCTGCGCATCTTCCAGTACCTGACGTTCCGCGCGCTCATGGCGGCGCTGACCGCGTTGGTGGTCGGCCTGGTGGCCGGCCCCTTCGTGATCCGGCGCCTCACCGCGCTCAAGATCGGCCAGCCGGTGCGCGGCTACGGCATGGAGACGCACCTCACCAAGAGCGGCACGCCCACCATGGGCGGCGTGCTGGTGCTGTTCGCGATTGCCTTCGCCACGCTGCTGTGGTTCGACCTCTCGAACCGCTTCGTCTGGATCGTGCTGTGGGTCACGATGGGCTTCGGCGCCATTGGCTGGGTCGACGACTGGCGCAAGGTGGTGCGCAAGGACCCCGAGGGCATGCGCTCGCGCGAGAAGTACTTCTGGCAGTCGGTGGTCGGCCTGTTCGCGGGCATCTACCTGCTGTTCAGCATTTCGGAAAGCTCCAACTGGCGCGTGCTGCAGCTGTTCTTCGCCTGGGTGCAGTCGGGCTTCGCGCTCGACTTTCCGCCCAAGATCAACCTGCTCGTGCCCTTCTTCAAGGAAGTGAGCTACCCCCTCGGCGGCATCGGTTTCGTGATCCTCACCTACCTGGTGATCGTGGGCGCGAGCAATGCGGTCAACCTGACCGACGGCCTCGACGGGCTCGCAATCATGCCGGTGGTGATGGTCGGCTCGGCCTTGGGCGTGTTCGCCTATGTCACCGGCAGCGCGGTCTATTCGAAGTACCTGCTGTTTCCGAGCATCCCGGGCTCGGGCGAGCTGCTGGTGTTCTGCTCGGCCATGGCGGGCGCGGGCCTCGCGTTCCTCTGGTTCAACACCCATCCGGCGCAGGTCTTCATGGGCGACGTGGGCGCGCTGGCACTCGGCGGCGCGCTCGGCACCATCGCGGTCATCGTGCGCCAGGAGATCGTGTTCTTCGTGATGGGCGGCATCTTCGTGGTCGAGGCGATCTCGGTGATGGCGCAGGTCGCCTACTTCAAATACACCAAGAAGCGCTTCGGCGAAGGCCGCCGCGTGCTCAAGATGGCGCCGCTGCACCATCACTTCGAGAAGAGCGGATGGCGCGAGACGCAGGTGGTGGTGCGGTTCTGGATCATCACTATGCTGCTGTGCCTCGTGGGCCTTTCCACGCTGAAGCTGCGCTGAGCACAGACATAGACAGATGCGGCACCTGAAAGACCTCCCCGTCCTGATCCTCGGCCTCGGCGCGTCCGGGCTTGCGATGGCGCGCTGGTGCGCGCGCCACGGCGGCGTCGTGACCGTGGCCGATACGCGCGAAGCGCCGCCGGCGCTCGCTGCGCTGAAGGCCGAACTGCCCGATGTGGCTTTCGTCGGTGGGCCGTTCTCGGCTGCACTGATCGACGGCACGCCGATCAGTGCGGTGTACCGCTCGCCGGGCCTGGCGCCCGCAACCATCGCGCCGGTGCTCGATGCGGCAAGGGCCGTGGGCCTCGCCGTCGGCGGCGAGCTCGACCTGTTCGCGCGCGCGCTGCAGGACCTGCGCACGATCGAGCTGGCCGTGCCCGAGGTGGAGCCGCAAGCCGATGGCGCGCCGCCGATCGAGGTGCCGCCCGAAGTGGCCGCGGCGCAGATCGAGATCGCACTCGAGGCCGCAGCGCCGGAAGCCGCGTCCGAGCAGCCCGAGGCTGCCGCGCTGACCGAAGCCGAACCCGACGCCGAACCGCCCGCCGAGGTACAGCCCGAGACGGCGGTTCCCGCGCTCGCCGAGACGATGCCGCGCGATCCCTCGCTGAGCATTCCCGTTGAACCGCCCGAACAACCGGCGGCCGAGATGCCCGAGGCGCCTCCTGCTGCCACTGCGCCGCCGCCGGCCACCGGCAGGGCCTACGTGCCAACAGCCGCCAAGGAAGCCGCCGAATTCGTCGCGAAGCTCGCCGAATTCGCCGCCGCCAACCCGGCATCGGCCGCGGTCGAGGAAGAGCCGACGCCGCAGTTGCCGCTGGTGCCCATCGAGGAGCCGCCTGCGCCCAAGGGCTACACGCCCGCGGTGCTCGCGGTCACCGGCACCAACGGCAAGACCACCGTCACAGCGCTCACTGGGCAACTGGTCGAGCGCGCGGGCCGGACCGTGGCCGTGGCCGGCAACATCGGCCCGACGCTGCTCGACACGCTGAGCGCGCACATCGATGCCGAGACGCTGCCCGACGTGTGGGTGCTCGAGCTCTCGAGCTTCCAGCTCGACGGCGTGCAGGATTTCGAGCCCACGGCGGCGACGGTGCTCAACCTCACGCAGGACCACCTCGACTGGCATGGCGACATGAAGGCCTATGCCGGCGCCAAGGCGCGCATCTTCGGCGCGAAGGGCCTGATGATCCTCAACCGCGACGACGAAGGCGTGATGGCGATGCTGCCCGCGCCCGTGAAGGCGAAGCTGCAGCGCCCGCAGGTGCGCACGCACGTGACCTTCGGCGCGGGAATGCCGCAGCGCCCCGGCGACTACGGCATCGAGCGGCTCAACGGGATGACCTGGTTGGTGCGTGCGCTCGAGGCCGACGAGACGCAGAAGCGCAAGCGCGGCGCGGTGGTCGAGGAAGAAATCTTCGTGCAGCGCCTGATGCCGGCCGACGCGCTGCGCATCCGCGGTCGCCACAACGCACTGAATGCGCTTGCCGCGCTCGCGCTCGCGAGTGCGGCAGGCTGCCCGCTCGGGCCGATGCTCTACGGCCTGCGCGAATACCGTGGTGAGCCGCATCGCGTGGAGCCGATCGCGCTGGTCGAGGACGTCGAGTACTTCGACGACAGCAAGGGCACCAACGTCGGCGCCACCGTGGCCGCGCTGAGCGGCCTCGGCGAAGAGCGGCGCGTGGTGGCCATTCTCGGTGGCGAGGGCAAGGGGCAGGATTTCGAGCCGCTCGCGGCGCCGGTCGCCCAATACGCGCGTGCCGTGGTGCTCATCGGCCGCGACGCGCCGCTGATCGCCGAGGCGCTGGCGTCGACCGGCGTGTCGCTGATGCAGGCCGGCTCGATGCAAGAGGCCGTGAAGCTCGCCGCCGCGCGCGCCAACCCCGGCGATGCCGTGCTGCTGTCGCCGGCCTGTGCCAGCTTCGACATGTTCCGCGACTACGCGCACCGCGCCGAGGTGTTCCGCGAGGCCGTCGAGGCACTCGCCGACGGCATGCCGGCCAACGACGACGCCGGCTTTCCGGCTGGAGACCCCGCATGACCGCCCCCGCCGCCGGCGCCACGCCCAACGCAGGCACCAGCCGTTTCGGTGGCTGGTTCCGGCGCGCGCGCACCGGCATCGATTCGCTGCCGGTGCACCTGCCGGTGCGCCTCGGTGGCGCCGGCATCGCGCAGACCAAGGCGGTGCCGGTGCGCGTGATGGGCTTCGACCAGGCGCTGGTCTGGGTCATCGTGGCGCTGCTCACCTGGGGCCTGGTGATGGTGTATTCGGCCTCCATCGCGCTGCCGGACAACCCGCGCTTCGTGCGCGCGGGCTATGGCCCGGCGTACTTCCTCACGCGCCATGCGGCCTCGGTCACGCTGGCGTGCATCGCGGCGCTGCTGGCCTTCCAGGTGCCGATGAAGACCTGGGAGCGCGCTGCGCCATGGCTCTTCGTGGCCTCGCTGCTGCTGCTGGTGGCGGTGCTCATTCCGCACATCGGCATCAACGTGAACGGCGCGCGGCGCTGGCTGCCGCTGGGCTTCATGCGCTTCCAGCCTTCCGAACTCGCCAAGCTCGCCATGGTGCTCTATGCCGCCAGCTACATGGTGCGCAAGATGGAGATCAAGGAGCGCTTCTTCCGCGCCGTGCTGCCGATGGGCATCGCCGTGGTGGTAGTCGGCATGCTCGTGATGGCCGAGCCGGACATGGGCGCCTTCATGGTGATCGCGGTGATCGCGATGGGCATCCTGTTCCTGGGCGGCGTGAATGCGCGCATGTTCTTCCTGATCGCGGCGCTCGTGGTCGTGGCTTTCGGCACTATCGTCGCGTCGAGCCCGTGGCGCCGCGAACGGATCTTCGCCTACCTCGATCCATGGAGCGAAGAGCACGCGCTGGGCAAGGGCTACCAGCTCTCGCATTCGCTGATCGCCATCGGGCGCGGCGAGATCTTCGGCGTGGGCCTGGGCGGCAGCGTCGAGAAGCTGCACTGGCTGCCCGAGGCGCACACCGACTTCCTGCTCGCCGTGATCGGCGAGGAGTTCGGCCTGGTCGGCGTGCTGCTGATCATCGGCCTGTTCCTCTGGCTCACGCGCCGCATCATGCACATCGGCCGCCAGTCGATCGCGCTCGACCGCGTGTTCTCGGGCCTCGTGGCACAGGGCGTGGGCGTGTGGATCGGCTTCCAGGCGTTCATCAACATGGGCGTGAATTTGGGCGCGCTGCCGACCAAGGGTCTGACCCTGCCGCTGATGAGCTTCGGCGGCTCGGCGATCCTGATGAACATGGCGGCGCTGGCGATCGTCTTGCGGATCGACTATGAAAACCGCGTTCTCATGCGCGGAGGCCGCGTATGAGAACGCGGTTTCGCCAAAACCGAGTCAGCGCGAAGCGCTGCGGCGCGGCAGCGCCGTTGATGCGCGGAGGCCGCGTATGACGCGCACCGCACTCGTCATGGCCGGCGGTACCGGCGGCCACATCTTCCCGGGGCTGGCGGTGGCCGAGGCGCTGCGCGAGCGCGGCTGGCGCGTGCACTGGCTCGGCGCGCCGGGCAGCATGGAAGAACGGCTGGTGCCGCCGCGCGGCTTCGTCTTCGAGCCGGTGCAGTTCGGCGGTGTGCGCGGCAAGGGTCCGCTCACGCTGTTCCTGCTGCCGCTCAAGCTGCTGCGTGCGTTCTGGCAGAGCTTCGGCGTGGTGCGCCGCGTGAAGCCCGACGTGGTGGTGGGCCTGGGCGGCTACATCACCTTTCCGGGCGGCATGATGGGCGTGCTGCTCAACAAGCCGCTGGTGCTGCACGAGCAGAACTCGGTCGCGGGTCTTGCCAACAAGGTGCTGGCGGGCGTGGCCGACCGGGTGTTCACGGCCTTTCCCGACGTGCTCAAGAAGGCGCAGTGGATCGGCAACCCGCTGCGCGGGGCCTTCACCTCGCAGCCCGAGCCGGCCGCGCGCTTCGCAGGCCGCAGCGGCCCGCTGAAGCTGCTGGTGGTCGGCGGCAGCCTCGGCGCCAAGGCGCTGAATGCGGTCGTGCCGAAGGCGCTCGCGCGCATCGAGCCCGGCACGCGACCGCGCGTGCTGCACCAGAGCGGCGCCAAGCAGATCGACGAACTGCGCGCCAACTACGCCGCGGCCGGCGTCGAAGGCGAACTCACGCCGTTCATCGAAGACACCGCACAGGCCTATGCCGACGCCGACATCATCGTCGCGCGCGCCGGGGCCAGCACGGTCACCGAAATCGCGGCCGTCGGCGCAGCAGCGCTGTTCGTGCCTTTCCCCTCGGCGGTCGACGACCACCAGACCACCAACGCGCGTTTCCTCGTCGACGCGGGCGGCGGCTGGCTGGTGCAGCAGACCGACCTCACACCTGAATTGCTGGCTGACTTGCTACAGAAGACACAACGAACCGAACTGATCGATCGCGCCCAGAAAGCCAAGAGCATGCGAAAGACCGAGGCCGTCGAAGCGATGGTCCGCGCCTGCGAGGAGCTCGCGAAATGAAGCACGCCATTCGCCACATCCACTTCGTCGGCATCGGCGGCTCGGGCATGAGCGGCATCGCCGAGGTGCTGCTGAACCTGGGCTACACGATCACGGGTTCCGACCTCGCCGACAGCGCCACGCTGCGCCGGCTCGCGGGGCTGGGCATCGGCACCTTCGTTGGCCACGCGGCCGCGCACATCGACGGCGCTGATGCGGTGGTGACCTCGACCGCGGTGCAGTCCGACAACCCCGAGGTGCTGGCCGCGCGCGAGAAGCGCATTCCGGTGGTGCCGCGCGCGCTCATGCTCGCCGAGCTGATGCGCCTGAAGCAGGGCATCGCGATCGCCGGCACGCACGGCAAGACGACCACGACCAGCCTGGTGGCGAGCGTGCTCGAGGCCGCGGGGCTCGACCCGACTTTCGTGATCGGCGGGCGGCTCAACAGCGCCGGTGCCAACGCACAGCTCGGCAGCGGCGACTACATCGTGGTGGAAGCCGACGAGTCGGACGCCTCGTTCCTGAACCTGCTGCCGGTGATGGCAGTGGTCACGAACATCGACGCCGACCACATGGAGACCTACGGGCACGATTTCGCGAACCTCAAGAAGGCCTTCGTCGACTTCCTGCACCGCATGCCGTTCTACGGCGTGGCGATCCTGTGCACCGACGATCCTGCGGTGCGCGACATCGTGGCCGAAGTGACCTGCCCGGTCACCAGCTACGGCTTCGGCGAGGATGCGCAGGTGCGCGCGGTCGACGTGCGCGCGGTCGGGGGCCAGATGCACTTCACGGCCCAGCGGCGCAACGGCGTCACGCTGCCCGACCTGCCCATCGTGCTGAACCTGCCGGGCGAGCACAACGTGCGCAATGCACTCTCGGTGATCGCAGTGGCGGTCGAGCTCGGCATTCCCGACGAAGCGGTGCAGCGAGGCCTCTCGGGCTTCAAGGGCGTGGGGCGCCGCTTCCAGAGCTATGGCGACCTGGCCGTGCAGGGGCCGTCGGCGGGCAGCTTCACGCTGATCGACGACTACGGTCACCATCCGGTCGAGATGGCCGCCACGCTGGCGGCCGCGCGCGGCGCATTCCCGGGGCGCCGGCTGGTGCTGGCGTTCCAGCCGCACCGCTACACCCGAACGCGCGACTGCTTCGAAGATTTCGTCAAGGTCATCGGCAATGCCGACGCGGTGCTGCTCGGCGAGGTGTACGCCGCGGGCGAGGCGCCGATCGTGGCCGCCGACGGCCGCTCGCTGGCGCGCGCGCTGCGCGTGGCCGGCAAGGTGGAGCCGGTGTTCGTCGACGACATCGCGGCCATGCCCCAGGCCATTCTCGACAACGCCCGTGCCGGCGACGTGGTGCTGTGCATGGGCGCGGGTTCGATCGGCGCCGTGCCGGGCAAGGTGGCCGAGATGGCAACTGCGGCCGGGGCGCCGCCAACAGCGCGCACCGCGCGCGAGGGAGAGGCATCGTGAGCCTTCAGGATCCAGCGCAATTCGGCAAGGTGGCCGTGCTGTTCGGCGGCAGTTCTGCCGAGCGCGAAATCTCGCTGCTGTCGGGCCAGGGCGTGCTCGAGGCGCTGCGCGCACGCGGCGTCGATGCGCAGGCGTTCGACCCCGCCGAGCGCGATCTGGTCGAACTCCGGCGCGAGAACTTCGCGCGCTGCTTCATCGCGCTGCATGGCCGCCACGGCGAGGACGGCACGGTGCAGGGCGCGCTCGAGCTGCTCGGCATTCCCTACACCGGCTCCGGCGTGATGGCCTCGAGCGTGGCGATGGACAAGGTCATGACCAAGCGCATCTGGCAGGCCGACGGACTGCCGACGCCGAAGTACGTGCGCCTCGCATTCGACCAGCAGGGCCGCGAGCAGATTCGCGCGGTGCCCGACGTGCTGGGGTTGCCGCTCATCGTGAAGCCGCCCCGCGAGGGCTCGTCGATCGGCGTGACCAAGGTCGAGGGCTATTCCCAGATGCAGGACGCCGTGGCGCTGTCGGCCCGCTACGACGCCGACGTGCTGTGCGAGGAATTCATCGAGGGCGAGGAAGTGACCTGCGCCGTGCTCGGCAGCGGGCTCGATGCGCATGCACTGCCGGTGGTGCGCATCGCCGCACCCGAAGGCGCCTACGACTACCAGAACAAGTACTTCACCGACGACGTGAAATACCACTGCCCGAGCGGGCTGCCCGAAGCCGAAGAGCGCGAGATCCAGCGCATCACGCTGGCAGCCTACCGCACGCTCGGCTGCCGCGGCTGGGGCCGCGCCGACGTGATGATCCGCGCGAGCGACCGCAAGCCCTTCCTGCTCGAGATGAACACCTCGCCCGGCATGACCAGCCATTCGCTGGTGCCGATGTCGGCGCGTGCGTCGGGCATCGCCTACGAAGACCTGTGCGTGCGCGTGCTGGCTTCGGCCACGCTCGATGCGAGCGGGGGGAACCCGTAGCCATGGCAGACAGCATCCAGGCGCCCTTCGACGTCAAGCTCATGAACATCGTCTCGACCATTGCGTTCGCGGCGGTGGGTCTCATGCTGCTTGCCGCCGGCGCCTGGTGGGTGCTGCGCCAGCCGTTCTTCCCGATCGGCGGCATCAAGGTCGACGGCGACGTGACGCACAACAACGCGGTGACGTTGCGCGCCAACGTCGCGCCGCAGCTCTCGGGCAACTTCTTTACCGTCGACCTGTCGCGCGCGCGCACGGCCTTCGAGACGGTGCCGTGGGTCCGCAAGGCCGTGGTGCGGCGCGAGTTCCCCGATCGCCTGCGCGTGACCCTGACCGAGCAGGTGCCGGTGGGCACCTGGGGCGACGAGGCCGGGTCGAAGCTGATCAATGGCTTTGGCGAGGTGTTCGACGCCAACGTGGCCGAGGTCGACGAACGGCTGCCGCGGCTCGATGGACCGATCGAGCAGGCGGGGCAGGTGCTGGGCATGTACCGCGTGATCGCACCGCTGTTCGCGCCCTATGACGTCGGCGTGGCGGAACTCAGGCTGTCGAGCCGGGGCAGCTGGAAGGCGGTGCTCGACACCGGCGCGCAGATCGAGCTGGGGCGCGGCAATGCCGAGGAGGTCACGACCCGCGCGCAGCGCTTCCTGACGACCGTGACGCAGGTCGCGGCCCAATACCAGCGCACGCCGGCCGACGTCGAGGCGGCCGACCTGCGCCACAACGACGCGTATGCGCTGCGTCTGCGCGGAGTCACCACCGTCGTGGCCGACCCCAAGACGAAGAAGAAATAGACAGAGCGAATACCGAGGACATCATTCAATGCCCAAAGAATACAAAGACCTGGTTGTCGGACTCGACATCGGAACCGCCAAAGTGATGGTGGTCGTGGCCGAGGTGCTGGCCGGCGGCGAGCTCAAGCTCGCGGGGCTGGGCATTGCGCCCAGCAACGGGCTGAAGCGCGGCGTGGTGGTGAACATCGACGCCACGGTGCAGAGCATCCAGCAGGCGCTGAAGGAGGCCGAGTTCATGGCCGACTGCAAGATCAGCCGCGTCTACACCGGCATCACCGGCAGCCACATCCGCGGCATCAATTCGAGCGGCATGGTCGCGGTGAAGGACAAGGAGGTCACGCCGGCCGATGTGGCCCGCGTGGTCGAGACCGCGCGCGCCATCAACATCTCGAGCGACCAGCGCCTCCTGCTCGTGGAGCCGCAGGAGTTCGTGATCGACGGCCAGGACGTGAAGGAGCCGATCGGCATGAGCGGCATGCGGCTCGAGGCCAAGGTCCACATCGTGACCGGCGCGCAGAGCGCGGCCGAGAACATCATCAAGTGCGTGCGCCGCTGCGGCCTCGAGGTCGACCAGCTGATGCTGAACCCGCTGGCCTCGAGCCAGGCGGTGCTGACCGAAGACGAGCGCGAGCTCGGCGTGGTGCTGGTCGACATCGGCGCGGGCACCACCGACGTCGCGATCTTCACCAACGGCGCGATCCGCCACACGGCCGTGATCCCGATCGCGGGCGACCTGATCACGAGCGACATCGCGATGGCCCTGCGCACGCCGACCAAGGACGCGGAAGACATCAAGGTCGAGCACGGCTATGCCAAGCAGCTGCTTGCCGATCCCGACACGCAGGTCGAGGTGCCTGGCCTGGGCGACCGCGGACCGCGCATGCTGAGCAAGCAGGCGCTGGCCGGCGTGATCGAGCCGCGCATCGAGGAGATCTTCTCGCTCGTGCAGCAGGTGGTGCGCGAGTCGGGCTACGAAGAGGTGCTGTCTTCGGGCGTGGTGCTCACGGGCGGCAGCGCGGTGATGCCGGGCATGGTCGAACTCGGCGAGGACATCTTCCTGAAACCCGTGCGACGCGGCATCCCGAAGTACTCGAGCGCGCTGTCGGACATGGTCGCGCAGCCCCGCGCCGCCACCGTGATGGGCCTGCTCGAAGAAGCGCGCTTCGCACGCATGCGCGGCTTCAAGGTCGCGCAGAAGAACGGATCCGTAAAGACTGCGTTCGGACGTTTCAAGGACTTCATCGTGGGGAACTTCTGACCATGAACCACTCCCCACTCTGGCTCGCACGCGGAAGTCCGCCGTTGCATTTCAACGAGCGATGGCGGCGCACCGGTCCACCACCTCGACGACGGTCGCGTTGATCTCGTCAGGACACCAGAAAAAATTCACAGATACACAACGGCAACTGCAAATTCAAGGAGTTAGAAATGGCCATCGAAATGATCGAAGTCGAAGAATTCAACCAAGGCACTCAGATCAAGGTGATCGGTGTGGGCGGCGGCGGCGGCAATGCGGTCGCGCACATGATGGAGCGTGGCGTGCAGGGCGTTCAGTTCGTCTGCGCCAACACCGACGCGCAGGCGCTCCAGCGCAGCAACGCGCACAAGATCATCCAGCTCGGCGTCAGCGGCCTGGGTGCGGGCAGCAAGCCCGAGAAGGGCCGTGATGCGGCCGAGGCTGCGGTGGACGACATCCGCGCAGCCATCGACGGTGCGCACATGCTCTTCATCACGGCCGGCATGGGCGGCGGCACCGGCACCGGCGCAGCTCCCGTGATCGCGCGCGTCGCGAAGGAAATGGGCATCCTGACCGTCGGCGTCGTGACCAAGCCCTTCGACTGGGAGGGCGGGCGCCGCATGACCAACGCCGACACCGGCCTGGCCGAGCTCGAAGCGAACGTCGATTCGCTGATCGTGGTGCTCAACGAGAAGCTGCTCGACGTGCTGGGCGAGGACATCACGCAGGAAGAGGCCTTCGCGCATGCCAACGACGTGCTCAAGAACGCGGTCGGCGGCATCTCGGAAATCATCAACGAGTACGGCGGCGTGAACGTCGACTTCGAAGACGTTCGCACCGTGATGGGCGAACCGGGCAAGGCGATGATGGGCACGGCCGCCGCGGCCGGCCCGGACCGCGCGCGCATCGCTGCCGAGCAGGCCGTGGCCTGCCCGCTGCTCGAAGGCATCGACCTGTCGGGTGCCAAGGGCGTGCTGGTGCTGGTGACCGCATCGAAGGGTTCGCTCAAGCTCAACGAGTCCAAGCTCGCGATGAACACCATCCGCGCCTATGCCTCGCCGGACGCGCACGTCATCTACGGCGCCGCCTACGACGAAAGCCTGGGCGACCAGATGCGCGTGACCGTGGTGGCCACCGGCCTGTCGCGCGCCGACGCACGCCGCCAGGCACCGACGCTCGAAGTCATCCGCACCGGCACCGACAACATCCCGTTCAACGTGCCCACCGTGGGCGGCACGGGCCACGCCGGCATGGGCCAGCCGAACTACGACGGCATGGCCGTGCCGAGCGTCTGGCGCACCAACCGCACCATGGCCGCGGCCAAGGTGGACGCGCTCTCGTCGGGCGGCATGGACGATTTCGAGATCCCGGCCTTCCTGCGTCGCCAGGCCGACTGACAATGCCTCGCCCCTTCGGGGGCGAGCGCATACAACCTATGTCTATCGGTGCCATAGCGAAGGGCATGGCCCGCCCTCGCCGTGGCGCGCCTAAAATCCTGGGCGTGCTGCAACAACGAACCCTCAAGTCGATCAGCCGCGCCGTGGGCGTGGGGCTTCACAGCGGCCAGCGCGTGGAGCTGACGCTGCGGCCGGCGCCGGCCGACACCGGCATCGTCTTCAGGCGCGTCGACCTGCCCGAGCCGGTCGATATCCGCATGACCGCCGAGGCGGTGACCGACACGCGGCTCGCCTCCACCGTGTCGACCGGCGGCGCGAAGGTGCAGACCGTCGAGCACCTGATGTCGGCCTGCGCGGGCCTGGGCATCGACAACCTCTACATCGACATCACGGCCGACGAAGTGCCGATCCTCGACGGGTCGGCCTCGTCGTTCGTGTTCCTGCTGCAGAGCGCGGGCATCGAGTTGCAGAAGGCGCCGCGCCATTTCATCCGCGTGACCCGCAAGGTCGAGGTGCGCGAAGGCGAGGGCGCCAACGAGAAGTGGGCGAGCCTGGAGCCGTACCACGGCTACAAGCTGAGCTTCGAGATCGACTTCGACCACCGCGTGGTCAACTCGACCGGCCAGCGCGTCGAGTTCGATCTCGGCACCGGTTCCTACAGCCGCGACATCGCGCGCGCGCGCACCTTCGGCTTCACCAAGGAAGTCGAGTACATGCGCAGCAAGGGCCTTGCGCTCGGCGGCGGGCTCGACAACGCCATCGTCATGGACGACACCAAGGTGCTCAATGCGGGCGGGCTGCGCTACGACGACGAGTTCGTGAAGCACAAGATCCTCGATGCCATGGGCGACCTGTACATCATCGGCAAGCCGCTGCTCGCGGCCTACAAGGCGTTCCGCTCGGGCCATGCGCTCAACAACAAGCTGCTGCGCGAGCTGCTCGCCAACGAGGACGCCTACGAGGTCGTGACCTTCGAGGACGAGAAGCGCGCACCGCGCGGCTTCGGCG
Source organism: Variovorax sp. Soil_C_39 (assembly GCF_057656815.1). Taxonomy (NCBI): domain Bacteria; kingdom Pseudomonadati; phylum Pseudomonadota; class Betaproteobacteria; order Burkholderiales; family Comamonadaceae; genus Variovorax; species Variovorax sp. Soil_C_39. Next base: position 39,514 of record NZ_JBDGJQ010000008.1, on the reverse strand, counting down.
AAGTGGCGCGGGCCTGGTAGGCCGGCCGCGTTCAACCCATGCTTCTGTTTCGCTGGGCCATCCTGTTTCTGCTGCTGGTGGCGGGCGTGAGCTTTGCCTTCTATGCGGGCACCGGGCAGGTCAAGTACCGGCGCTTCGGGTGGATCGTCCTGAAGTGGACGCTGCTTGCCGCGCTGGGCTTCTTCGCGGTGCTGATCGCCGAGCGCGTCGCCTGATCGATTATCTCGAGCGTCCTTGTCGGTAGGCGCTCGCGTGCGTCGTCGACAGCTGCGCGGCCTCGGCCAGCCGTGCCATCGAGCGCCCCACCTGTGCATGCGTGATCGCGATGCCCAGCGCATCGGCGGCATCGGCGCCGGGCAGCCCCGGCAGTTCGAGCAGGCGCTTGACCATTTCCTGCACCTGCGCCTTGGCCGCCTGGCCATGGCCGGCCACGGCCTTCTTCATCTGCAGCGCCGTGTATTCGGCCACCGAGAGGTTGCTGTTCACGAGCGAAGTCACGCAGGCGCCGCGCGCCTGACCGAGCAGCAGCGTCGATTGCGGGTTGACGTTGACGAAGATGATCTCGACCGCCGAGGCGTCGGGCTGGTAGCGCGCCGCGATCTCCGCCACGCCGTCGAACAGCACCTTGAGCCGTGCCGGCAGGTTGCCGCTGCCGAGATGGCGCGTGCTGATGGTGCCGCTCGCCACGTAGCGCAGCGCATGGCCGTCCGCATCGACCACGCCGAAGCCGGTGGTGAGGAGGCCGGGGTCGATGCCGAGGATGCGCATGTCAATGGCGCCCTTTCAGGCGTTGAAGTACCAGCGAATGGAGTGGAAGAAGATCGGCGCGGCGAAGCACAGCGCGTCGACACGGTCCAGCAGGCCGTTCGCGCCCGTCACGCCGACGCCCTTTTTGCCCCAGTTGGGAATGCCGCGGTCGCGCTTGAGCGCCTTCATCACGAGGTGGCCCATCGATCCCGCGATGCAGGCGATGACGGACACCGCGAGCGCCTGTCCGAACTTGAACGGCGTGATGAAGGAGAACAACGCGCCCGCGAGGCTTGCCACCGCGATGCCGATGCCCCAGCTGGTCCAGTTGAAGCTGCGGCTCACGTTGGGCGCGAAGGGCTGGCGCTGCGTGCGGCGCGAGATCACGTGCTGCACCAGCACCGAGGTCTGCACCACGAACACCAGGAAGAACACGAGGAAGGCGCTCTTGCCCTCGTAGCCCGGAAAGCTCAGCAGCAGCAACGCCGGAACATGGCTCATGCCGTAGACGCAGACCATGATGCCCCACTGCAGCTTGGCATTGCGCTCGAGGAAATGGCTCGGGTCGTCGGCCAGCGCGCTCGCGACAGGAATCGCGAAGAAGACGTACACCGGGATGAAGACCGTGAACAGGTCGAAGCGCGCAGTGGCGACGAGCCAGAACTGGATCGGCAGCACCACGAAGAAGGCCAGGATGAGGCTGCGGTGGTCGCCGCGCCGGGTGGGCGAGAGCGTGATGAACTCACGCAGCGCAAAGAAGGCGATGAGCGCGAACAGCACCGTGGCGACCGTCTCGCCGAGCGCCCAGCCGATCCAGAACACCACCGCCATGAACCAGGTGGTGCCGAGCAGCTTGCGGTAGTGCGCAAGCCCGGCCTGCCAGGCGGCGTCATGCACCGGATTGCGGCGCTCTTTGAAGCTCAGAAGGAAGGCCGCGGTGCTCACCACCACGAGCAACCCGAAGACGATGAGGAAGAGAGCGGCGACCTGCTGGGTCGGGTCGAGGCTGCGCAGGAACTGATTCATGGCGGGCTGCTGATGCTCAAACGTCGCGCAGCGCGATCACCGCGGCACGCGCGCGGTCGAGGAAGGGGCGGCGCTCTTCGCCGGGCTCCACGTGCAGCGGCGCGCCGAAGGTGACCGAGCACAGGATCGGTACCGGCACGATCTCGCCCTTGGGCATGACGCGCTGCACGTTGTCGATCCAGGCGGGCACGAGCACCACCTCGGGAAACATCGTCGCGAGGGTGTAGAGGCCCGACTTGAACTTCTGCGGCTCGCCCGTGTGCCCGCGCGTTCCTTCGGGAAAGATGATGATCGAGTCGCCGCTCTTGAGCGCCTCGATGAGTGGCGAGAGCGGGGCGAGCGGATCGGGCGCCGGCACCGCATCGCCCGCCGCGGCGGCCATGGTTTCGACCGGCGGGGCCTCGGCCGGCGCGCTGGCGGCGCGCTCCACGTAGACCGCGTTGAAGACCTCGGTCGTGATCCAGCGCTTGACCGGCGTGTTGGCCCAGTAGTCGCGCGCCGCGATCGGCCGCGTGATGCTGCGCAGCTCTTCGGGCAGCGCAGCCCAGATCATCACGAGGTCGGCGTGGCTCTGGTGGTTGGCGAAATAGATGCGCTGTTCGGCCTTTGGGGGGCAGCCGTACCAGCGCGCCTGGGCCCCGGTGAGCAAGCGCACCACGCCCAACAGCAACCATCCCACGAGCTTCGCCAGCATCACGCGATGATACGGGCCATGCGATGGCGTTTCGATCCTGTTTCACTGGCCGGGGCCGCAGCCCTGCTCGTCGTGCTTTTGTTGCTCGCCACGGTGGGTGCGCGCTGGGGCTGGGTGCGCAGCTTCCTGGGCGACGTGCTCGCGGTGGCCTGGGTGTACCTGCTGCTCAAGGCCTTCGTCGGTGCGCGGGTGCTGCCGCTCGCGTTCGCTGCGTTCGGCGCGGGACTGCTGGTCGAGCTGGGCCAGTATCTGGCTGCGGCATGGCAGCTGCAGATTCCCAACCGCGCGCTGCGCATCGTGCTCGGTGCCACGGCCGACATGTGGGACGTGCTGGCGTATGCGATCGGCTTCGCCGCGGTGCTCGCGGCGGAGCGCCTGGCCGGCGCGTTCAGGGCAGCTCGGCCGCCGGCATCCGCGCCATGATGGTCGAGGCGCGGCTGCTCAGGTAGCCCGATCCGAGCCGGCGCTCGAAGAACTTGGGGCTCGGCAGCATCACGGCGAGGCGGGCCGATTCGGCCGCGCTCAGGCGCGCCGCGGGCTTCTTGAAGTAGTACTGCGCCGCGGCTTCGGCACCGAACAGGCCTTCGCCCCATTCGACGTTGTTGAGATAGATCTCGAGGATGCGCTCCTTGTCGAGCAGCACTTCGAGCGTCATCGCGAGGACCAGTTCCTGGCCCTTGCGCAGCAGCGTGCGCTCGCCCGAAAGCAGCAGGTTCTTGGCCAGCTGCTGCGTGATGGTCGAGCCGCCACGCAGTTGCACCGGCCGCACCGGCTTGCCGCGCGCACGGGCCCGCGCGGCGCGCTTGGCCGCGAGTTCCTCGGCCTTGGCATTGCGCTGTCGCGCGCGTTCGATGGCTTCCCATTCGATGCCGTTGTGGTCGATGAAGTCGGCGTCCTCGCTCGCGATCACCGCGCGCTTGAGGTTGTCGCTGATCTCCGCATAAGGCACCCACTCCTGGCGCCAGGCGCCCTTGCTGCCCTGTGCGAGCGCAAGCTGCCAAGCCTCAGAGCGCTGGAACGTGGTGCTCTGCGGATCGACGACCACCATGGCCGCGATGCGCAGCACGAAGAAAAGCTCGAGCGCCACGCCTGCGACCACGAGGCATGCGAGCAAGCGGAAGAAGGCTTTCATCCGAGCTCTGCGCGCAGCTCGGCGAGAACCTGCGCGGCCGGCGGGCGCACCCCGCGCCACAACGCGAACGCCTCGGCCGCCTGTTCGACCAGCATGCCGAGCCCGTCGCGCGCGACGGCGCCGTGCGCTTCGGCCCAGGCCATGAAGCCCGCGGCCGCCGGCCCGTACATCAGGTCGATGGCCAGCGCCCCCGGGCGCAGCACCTCGGCGCGCACCGGCACCGCATCGCCCGCCAGGCTCGAGGCGGTGGCATTGACCACGACGTCGAAGTCGCCCGGCACCGCGTCGAGCGGCCAGGCTTCGAGCGCCGCGCCGTGGCCGAGCGCGAGCGCCGCGTGGCGCTGCACCAGCGCCATGGCGCGGTCCACGGTGCGGTTGGCGACCACCAGGCGCGACACACCGGCGTCGAGCAGCGGTCCAAGCACGCCCGCGGCCGCGCCGCCCGCACCGATCAGCAGCACCGCGTGGCCCGCGAGCGGCACCGCAGCGTTCTGCACGATGTCGTTGACCAGGCCGATGCCGTCGGTGTTGTCGGCATGGATGCTGCCGTCTTCGTCGAAGCGCAGCGTGTTCACCGCCTGCGCGAGCACCGCACGCTCGCTCGTGTGCTGCGCCAGCGCGGCCGCATCGAACTTGAAGGGCACCGTGACGTTGCAGCCGCGCGCCGCGTCGCCGCGTTCGGTAGCCTCGCGCCGGAAGGCCGTAACGCCCTCGGCGAAGGCGCCGACCGGCACGAGCCGGCGGCCATACTCGAGCTGCTGTCCGCAGAGTTCGGCAAAGCGGGCGTGGATGCGGGGCGAGCGGCTGTGTTCGACGGGATTGCCCATGACGCAGTACAGGTCCATGGCGTGGCGCTTCGTTGTGGCTGTTGTGGTTGCTGCTATTGCGACGAGAGCTCGATGGTCTCGTCGCGCGTGAACTTGAAGCGCGACTGCAGAACGATCTGGTCGGTCTGCCTGCGCATCGCATCGGTGAACTTGCCGAAGTTGCCAATGCTGTGCACGATGGCCTTGGCGCGGCGGTCGAGCGTGGTGTCGCCCGAGCTTTCGTCGACCACGGTGTCGAGCAGCTTGCCGTCGTGGTTGATGGTGATGGTCATCTTGAGCTCGCCGTAGAGCTTCTTGCCGGCGGCCGTGGGAAAGTTCTCGGTGCCCCGCACCTCGATGCGGCGGCGCAGCGTGTCGACATAGGTTGCGTACGCTACCTCGCGGGTCGAGGGGCTCAGGTAGCGCTTCTTGGGCCGCGCGTTCTCTTCGTTCACCCGCCGCTCGATCTCGGCCAGCAGCGCCACGAGCTGGCGGCGCTTTTCTTCTTGCGCGACCGATTCCTTCGGGTTGCCCGAGGCGCGCGGGTCGGGCGCGGGCATGGCGGCCAGGTCGCGCTTGAGCTGGGTGAGCAGCTGCATCTGCTGCGCCTGCATGGCCTCCATCTGGCGGCGCGCCTCTTCCATCGAATCGCCCACGGCGGTGAAGCTCGAGGGCGGCAGCGGGCTGGTGGCGCGCCCGCGTTCGAGGTCGCCACCGCCCGCGAGCGTGGCCTGCGCCATCACACGTGCAGAGGGGTCGGGCTTGTCGTTGGTCTTGCTGTTGACGAGGATCACCTCGAGCGGCGTCTCGCTGAAGGCCCGGTTGAACGCCTCGGGATCGACGAAGCGCACCGCCAACAGCGCTGCATGCGCGATGACCGATACGCCGAGCGCGATCTGCAGCGTACTCAGGTCCTTCAGGTTCATCGACGCTCCTCCACGCTCATTGGCGCACCCTTGGCGCTGCGCGCCTTCCCGCCAAGCGGGAGCGAGCTTGCTTGGGGCGGCCCGGCGCGGCGCTCATGCAGGCGTGTTCTCGGGCGGGGCCTGCTCGCCGTCGGCCAGGTCGACCGCGATGGCGATCGGGCCGGCCACCTCTTGCGCATCGTCGTCGCTGGCTTCTTCTTCCGTTGCCGCGGCATCGCCCTCCGGGGCATCGAGGCGCTCGAGCACCGTGCCGTGCACGTCGAGCGCGATCTCATCGATCTCGCCGAGCTTCACACGCACTCGCGCGCCGCGCTCCTGCTGGCCCGCGACGGGAAACACCAGCGGCAGCGTGTCGGCGCGCACCAGCGCACCGTTCGGAATGTCCTTGATGACGGTCGCCACGACCTCGGTGATGCCCTGCTGCTCGATGTACTTGAGCGTCCAGAAGCGCTCCATGCCGCCCTGGTAGGCGTTGTAGGTCGCATAGGCCGCGTCGAAGCCCGACAGGATCGAGAACAGGTCGGCATCCTTGGGCTTGAACGGCGCCGCGAGCGCGGCTGTGTTGCCGTGGCGCGCGGCCGCGATGATCTGCCACTGGTTCACCAGGTCGGTGTAGCGGCGCAGCGGCGAGGTGCTCCAGGCGTAGCTCTTCACGCCCAGCCCCGCATGCGGGAGGGCCCGCGTACCCATGCGCACCTTGATGCCCGGCGCCAGGCTGGCCTGGCTGCGGTAGAGCCCGGGCACGCCGAGTTCGCCGAGCCAGCCGCCCCATGTGCTGTTGGCCAGGATCATGGCCTCGGACACGATCAGGTCGAGCGGCGCGCCGCGCTGGCGCGTGGTGATCTGCACCTGTTCGCTGCCGTCCGGCTCGCCGTCGTTGCCCACGAGGCGGAAGTTGTAGTCGGGCCGGTTGAAGTTCTCGGGCTTGCCGCGCACCACTTCGCGCTGCGCCTTGAGCTGCTTGGCAAGGCGGAACAGGAACGAGAGCGGTGCGCGCAGCCGGGTCGCGGCCTCGGCCTCGGGCACATCGCCGGGCACGAAGGACGGGTCCTCCAGCCAGGGCTGCGTGACCACGCCGTCGAGCTGGTCGTGCCGCAGGTTGGCCACGATGGCGACGCGCTCGAGCCGGGTCTCGGTCGATTGCAGCGCGAGCGTGGCTTCGTCGAACCTCGCGTAGAGCGACACCGCGGGCCGCTCGCCGCCTTCAAGCAGCGTGTAGGCATTGACCACCTCGTCCGGCAGCATGGTGATCTTGTAGCCCGGCATGTAGACGGTGGACATGCGCGTGCGCGCCACCTGGTCGATGGCGCCGCCCGGCGCGAGCGCGAGCCCGGGCGCAGCGATGTGGATGCCGACCGTGACGGTGCCGCTGCCGAGGCCCTGCACCGAGAGTGCATCGTCGATCTCGGTGGTCTGCGAATCGTCGATCGAGAAGGCCTGCACGCCGTCGGCCAGCGGCAGGTCGTCGGCGATCGCCGGCGCCGCCAGCGGCGGGAAGCCGGTGCCCTTGGGGAAGTTCTCGAACAGGAAGCGGCGCCAGTGGAACTGGTAGGGCGAGTCGATCGCGCCGGCGCTCGCCAGCAGCTCGAGCGGCGGGCGCTGCGTGGCGCGCGCAGCGTCGACGACGGCCTTGTATTCGGGCGCGTTCTTGTCGGGCTTGAAGAGGATCTTGTAGAGCTGCTCGCGGATCGGCGGTGGGCACACGCCCTCGGCCAGCTGGCCGGCCCATTCGACGATCTGCGCCTGCACGACCTTCTTCTTCTCGATGGCGGCGAGCGCCTGCTGCAATATCTCGGCCGGCGCCTTCTTGAAGCGGCCCTTGCCCGCGCGGCGGAAGTAGTGCGGCGCCTCGAACAGCGCGAACAGCGCCGCGGCCTGCTGCGCGAGCGTGGGCTTGTCGCTGAAGTACTCGGACGCGAGCTCCGCGAAAGCGAACTCGCCCTCGGGCGCGAACTCCCAGGCCAGGTCGAGGTCCATCGCGGCGGCCAGCGCGCGGGCTTCGGCGATCAGCTCGGCCGGTGCCGGCTTCTCGAAACGAAGCACGATGTTGGCGCCCTTGACCTTGACGCGCTTGCCGGTGTCGAGCTCGACCTGCGCCGATGCTTCGGCCTCCGCGAGCACGCGGCCGCCGAGGTACTTGCCGGCTTCTTCAAACAATACGAACATCCGGCGATTGTCCCATGCGCAGGGGCGCGATCCTGGCTGCACAGGCCGTGGCGGCGCCCCGCAGGCGCCGGCGCGGCTACACCGGATTGATGAAGGCCATCACCTCGTCGAGGTGGCTCGCCGCGAAATCCGACAACGCATGGTCGCCGCCCTCGATCAGCTTGATGTTGCTGTCGGGATAGCGCGCCGAGCTCTCGTGCCAGTCGAGTGCCTCGTCGCCCTTGGCGATGATCGCGAGCACGCGCTCGGGGCGGGTCAGTGCGCCGACCTCCATGGTGCGCAGTTCCTGGATGTACTCGGGCTTGAAATAGAAGTGCTCCGCCGGATCGTGCCAGTGGGTCTGGTCGCCGATGTAGCGTTCGAGGTCGCGCGCAGGATGCACGGCTGGGTTGAGCAGCACGGCGCGGCAGCGCGTCATGCCCGCGACGTAGGTGGCATAGAAGCCGCCCAGCGACGAGCCCACCACCGCCATCGACTTTCGCGGCCAGTCCGCGATGCCCTTCATCACCAGGTCGATGGCCTCGCGCGGCGACGGCGGCAACTGAGGGCACCACCACTGCAGGTTGGGATGCGCCTGCGCCACGCGCTGCGCCATCAGCCGCGCCTTGGTGGAACGCGGCGAGGAACGGAAGCCGTGCAGGTACAGGAGGTGGGTGGTTTGCGGGTCCATGCGAGGCAGGGCTGAAGTTGGAACGTTCGACGCGGATCGGGTTGAAGGCGCAGATTGATTTTGCATGAGGTGCGTTGTTCCGAAACGGCTGTCTCGCGTGCAAAGTGCACGAAGCTGCGGGTGAATGGCAGTGGTTGTCCGAGCAGCTTGTACGCCCGATCGGCGTGTCCGGATTCGGAATCGGCTACGGTCGAATTCGAAAGTATTCAGTCTTGCGATCCAAGGGCCGTGGATGAGGCGCGGGGGCTGGTCGCGGGGCGAGTGTCGTGGCCTCGAAGTGGCCCCCACATCCCATGAAAACGGGAGGCCGCCGTGACATTCTGCTCAGTTCAGCGGCTTATGCTCGGGGCCATGAACATTGAGGCCATGCATGCCGGAAAGACGCACCGCTGGGGTGTGTTCGTCGTCGAGGACGACAGCCGTGCGCGTGCCTTCTTCGAGGCCAGCGTGCAGCGCAGCGCCAGCCTGTTCTGGCTCGGGAGCGCTGGCACGGTGCGCGAGGCCCTGGCCTGGCTGGCCGACACGGACACCATTCCCGACGTGCTGCTGGTCGACCTGGGCATGCCCGACGGCAGCGGGCTGGATGTGATCCGCCACGCGGTGGCGCGCTTCCCCGGCTGCGAGCCGCTGGTGATTTCGGTCTTCGGCGACGAAGAGAACGTGCTTTCGAGCATCGAGGCCGGCGCCGTCGGCTACATCCACAAGGATGCCGCACCGGAGGACATCGCGCAGACCATCGTCGAGATGAAGGCCGGCGCGTCGCCGATCTCGCCGATGATCGCGCGCCGGGTGCTGGCCAAGTACCGCAGCCTCCAGGCGGCCGGCGCGGCGCCCGTCGTGGTGCCCGAGGCGGCGGCCGAGCAGGGCGCACCCGGCCTTCTCTCCGTCCGCGAGCATGAGGTGCTGACGCTGATCTCCCGCGGTTTCTCCTACGCCGAGATCGCGCGGCTCAAGGGGCTCAGCGTCCACACGGTGCAGACGCACATCAAGAACCTGTACGGCAAGCTGGCGGTGCACTCGAAGAGCGAAGCCGTGTTCGAAGCTACGCGCCTCGGCCTGCTGTCCCACCCGGGGTGACACGCGTGCGTTGGCGCATGTTCGGAAAGCCGGACCGCGCATGGCTGGCGCTGTGGCTCTGGTGCGCGGTCGCGCTGATGATGGCCCCGCACGCCATGTCGTCGACCGCGGCGGCGGAGAGCGCGATCGAACTTCGCCGCGGCAGCGTCGAGACGACCGTCAACGGCCTCACCCGCAGCGCGCCGCTGGAGCTGCCCTACAACTGGGACCGGCAGCATGCCGGGCGTCCGGGCCATGCCACTTTCGACTTGCCGCTCACGCTGGCGGCCGAGCCGCAATCATCCTGGGGCATCTTCATTCCGCGCGTGGGCAACGTCTTCGAGGTCCGGCTCAACGGCCTGCTGTTGCAGGCCCAGGGCGACCTCGCCCGCGGCAATGGGCCCGACCACGGAAGGGCGCCGGTCTACGTGCCCGTGGCCAGGCGCCTGCTGAAGGCCGGCGACAACCACTTGCAGGTGCGCATCCGCGCGGACAGCGCACGCAGCGCGGGGCTTTCGCGCGTGACCATCGGACCTGCGGCGGCGGTTCAGGGCAGCCTCTACGAGCCGGCTTTCGCCTGGCGCTTCACCGGGACCGTGCTCCTCTGTGCGTTTGCCGCGCTGGTCGGCCTCGTCGCACTGGCCCTGTGGCTCACGCAAGCCGAAACGGGCACCGGCGACGGAAGCGGAAAGCGCCGCGACGGTGTCTATTTCTGGGCGGCGGCGGCCGAATTCTGCTGGGCCCTGCAGGTGGCGGGCGGCCTGGTCGCCGAGCCGCCACTTTCCTGGCCGGCCTGGGGTGTGCTGATGGCAACGTGCCGTGCGGTGTGGGTGGCCTGCGCGCTGATGTTCTGCGGGCATTTCGCGGGCTGGTATGGCCGGCCGCGCCTGCGCTGGGTGGCCTGGGGTGCGGCGGGCGTGGTGGCCGGAACGTTCGCGGCGAGCAGCCTCTCGCTCTCCCGGGAGGAGCCATCTTGGCTGACCGGCTGGGTCGGGCTGGTCATTGGATGCGTGGGGCTGTTCGTCTGCGCCTTTGCGGTCTCGCTGGCAAAGCGGCCGAACCTGGAGCGGCTGCTGATGGCAGGCGGCGCCCTGGCCGCCCTGGGCTTCGCCCTGCGCGACTGGCTCGTGCTGCGCCTGGGCGGCGGCTATGGCGAGATCCCCTGGGTGCGCTATTCGACCGTGTTCATCGGCCTGGCGCTGCTGATGATCGTGCTGCGGCGCTTTCACGTGGCCAGCGCCCAGGCCCGGGTTTCGGTCGCCAGGCTGGGCGAGCAGGTGGCGCAGCGCGAGCGCGAGCTCGCCGCCACCTACGCCGCGCTGGAGCAGGTGGCGCGCGCCCAGGCACGCACCCAGGAGCGCGAGCTGATCCTGCGCGACATGCATGACGGCGTCGGCTCGCGCATCAGCCTGGCCATCCGGCAGCTCCAGTCCGGCCAGACGCATTCGGCCGAGCTGCTGCGCACGCTGCGCGATTCGCTCGACCAGCTCAAGCTGTCGATCGACTCCATCCACATGCCGCCGGGCGACATCGGCGCCCTGCTGGCGGCGCTGCGCTACCGGCTGGAACCGCGCCTGGCTTCCGCCGGCCTCGGCTTCGAATGGGCGGTGGACGACCTGCCCGTGCTCGAGCGGCTGGACGTTCACGCGATGCGGCAGCTGCAGTTCCTGCTGTTCGAGGCCATCTCGAACGTGATGCAGCACGCCCAGGCGACGACGCTGCGCCTCGAGGCGGAATCGGCGGCCGGCGCCGTGCGGCTGCGCGTGATCGACGATGGGCAGGGTTTCGATGCTGCCGTGGTGCCGCGAGCACTGGACGAACGCGCCGCCGGCGTTGGCGCCTCCCTGGGGGTCGAAAGCCGACCGGGGCGCACGGTCGTTCAGGTCCAAATCCACTGAGCCGCCGTGTCTGGCGCGGATAATCCGCCCCCATGTCTGCCGTGTTCAACCAGCCCTCCCTGGCGCGCCGCGTCGCGCCCATCTTCCAGGGCTTCGACGGCTTCCTGGCCTTCGCCGTGCTGCTGCTGGCCTTCGCCGGGCTGCTGACCATGTACTCCTCGGGCTTCGACCATGGCTCGCGTTTTGCCGACCACGGCCGCAACATGCTGCTGGCGGGCTTCATCATGTTCGTCGTGGCCCAGGTGCCGCCGCAGCGGCTCATGTGGTTTGCGGTGCCGCTCTATGCCGCCGGCGTGGCGCTGCTGATCGCGGTGGCGCTCTTCGGCATCACCAAGAAAGGGGCCACGCGCTGGATCAACGTCGGGGTGGTGATCCAGCCCAGCGAGATCCTCAAGATCGCGATGCCGCTGATGCTGGCCTGGTGGTTCCAGCGCCGCGAAGGGCAGTTGCGGCCACTCGACTTCGTCGTGGCCACGGTGCTGCTCGCGGTGCCGGTGGGGCTGATCATGAAGCAGCCCGACCTCGGCACCTCGCTGCTGGTGCTCGCGGCCGGGCTCGCAGTGATCTTCTTCGCGGGCCTGCCGTGGAAGCTGATCGTGCCGCCGGTCGCGGTGGGTGTGGTGGCGGTGACCCTGCTCGTGGGCTTCGAGTCGCAGCTGTGCGCCGAGGGGGTGGACTGGCACGTGCTGCACAACTACCAGAAGCAGCGCGTGTGCACGCTGCTCGACCCCACCAAGGATCCGCTCGGCAAGGGCTTCCACATCATCCAGGGCATGATCGCGATCGGCTCGGGCGGGCTCGGCGGCAAGGGTTTCATGCAGGGCACCCAGACGCACCTGGAGTTCATTCCCGAGCGCACCACCGACTTCATCTTCGCGGCCTACTCCGAGGAGTTCGGCCTGTTCGGCAACCTCGCGCTGATAGCGGCGTTCATCCTGCTGATCTTCCGCGGGCTTGCGATCGCGGCCAGTGCCACCACCCTGTTCTCGCGGCTGCTCGCGGGCGCGGTCACGATGATCTTCTTCACCTACGCCTTCGTGAACATGGGCATGGTGAGCGGCATCCTGCCGGTGGTGGGCGTGCCGCTGCCGTTCATCAGCTATGGCGGCACGGCCATGGTCACGCTCGGGCTGGGGCTCGGCATCCTGATGTCGATCGCGCGGGCCAGGAAACCGGCCCAGAGCTAGGCGCCGCCCGGCATCATTCAGCCGCCAGGAAGCGCTCGGCCAGCAGCACCCAGTACGCACCGCCGAGCGCGACGTTGTCGTCGTTGAAGTCGTAGCCCGGGTTGTGGACCATGCAGGCCCCGGCGCTGTCGCCGTCGCCGTTGCCGATCAGCAGGTAGCTGCCCGGCACCTGCTCGAGCATGAACGCGAAGTCCTCGCTGCCGGTGAGCGGCGGGCCCTGCAGCGTCACGCGCTCGGCGCCCACCAGTTCGAGCGCCACCTGGCGCGCAAACTCGGTCTCGGCCGGCGTGTTGACCAGCACCGCGTAGCCCTTGCGCCATTCGATCGCGGCCTTGCAGCCGAAGCTCTCGGCCTGCGCGGCAATGACCGCCTTGACGCGCTTTTCGAGCAGCGCGCGCACCTCGCGGTCGAGCGCACGCACGCTGATCTCGAGCGTCGCACTGGCCGGGATCACGTTGTTGGCCTTGCCGGCGTGGATGGCGCCTACCGTCACCACGCCCATCTCCAGCGGGGCGACGTTGCGCGACACCACGCTCTGCAGCGCCATGACGATGCTGGCGGCCGCCACCACCGGGTCGGCCGTGCGGTGCGGCATGGCGCCGTGTCCGCCCACGCCTTCGATCACCACCGTGGCGTAGTCGGACGACGCCATGGCGGCGCCTTCGCGCAGCGAGAAGCGGCCTTGCGGCAGGCCCGGCATGTTGTGCATGGCGAACACGGCGTCGCACGGGAATTGGTCGAACAGGCCGTCGTCGATCATGCGGACCGCGCCGCCGCCGCCTTCCTCGGCCGGCTGGAAGATCACGTGCAGCGTGCCCGAGAAGCGCCCGCGCGTGGCCAGGTGGTGCGCCGCGGCCAGCAGCATCGCGGTGTGGCCGTCGTGGCCGCAGGCATGCATCACGCCATGGTGGCAACTGGCGTACGGCAGGCCCGTGGCCTCGTCGATCGGCAGCGCGTCCATGTCGGCCCGGATGCCCAGGCGCCGCGTTCCGTTGCCGCGCACCAGGCGCCCCACCAGGCCGGTGCCGCCCAGCCCCTGGGTCACCTCGTAGCCCCAGGCCTGCAGCTTTTCGGCGACCAGCGCGGCCGTGCGGTGTTCGCCGAAGGCCAGTTCGGGGTGGCGGTGGATGTCGCGGCGGATGCCGATGAATTCACCGGCGTGTTGCTGCAGGTCTTCAAGCAGGGTGCTCATGCGTGCTACCTCTTGTGTATCGATCATTGGGGCTGCAGGTTGATCGATTTTGCGATCTCCCTGTAGCGGGCGGTCTCGCTCTCGAAGAACTTCTGCGCTTCGGCCAGCGACATGGGCGCCGAGGCCAGCTGCGTCTGCGCCGCGAGCTGCGAACGTACGCCGGCATTGGCCAGCGTGGCGCCGATGGCCTTGTGCAGGCGCTGCACCACCTCTTCGGGCGTCTTGCGGGGCACCATGAAGCCGCTCCAGGTCTTGTAGTCGAAGTCCTTGAGCTCCTTGCTCTCGCTCGTCGCGGGCACGTTCTTCAGCAGTTCCGAGCGCTGCGCGCCCAGTTGCCCGATCACTTTGAGCCGGCCCTGCTCGGCCAAGGCCCCCATGGCGGCGCTGTAGACCAGCACCGCGAAGTCGACCTGGCCGCCGCCGATGTCCTGCAGCAGCGGCGCGTTGCCCTTGTAGGGCGCGTGGTTGAGCTTGATGCCGGTCTGCAGCTGCGCCTTCTCGAGCAGCAGGTGGTAGAGCGAGCCGATGCCCACGCTGCCGTAGCTCAGCGGCTGCTGCGGCGACTTGCGCGCCAGCGAGATGAGCTCGTCGACGCTGTTGGCCGGCAGGTCCTTGCGTGCCACGAACACCATCACCGCATCGGCCACCGGCGCTACCAGGCGGAAGTCCTCGGCCCGGAGCTTCACGGCCGCGTTGGCAAGCGGCGAGAGGATCACCTCGTTGGGCGAGCCCTGGAAGACGTAGTAGCCGTCCGCCGGCGCGGAAAGCACCTTCTGCGCCGCGATCGCGCCGCTGGCCCCACCGAGGTTCTCGACGATCACCTGCTGCCCGAGCGCCTGGCCGAGTGGCACGGTGAAGATGCGCGCCGTGGCATCGGACGGCCCGCCTGCAGGGTACGGAACCATCAGGCTGACCGGTTTGGCGGGATAGGGCTGCTGCGCGAGCGCCGCAGCGCCCGTGGCCGTCAGCACGCCGCAGGCAAGCAGGTCTCGCCGGCGAAGGAACAAGGACGTCGTCATGTGTCGCTTTCCGTGGGTTGGGATGCGCGCGATGGCGCAGGAGAAGAAGGGCGCCGGCGCATCGTAGGCACGGGAAAGTGCGCAGTCCAATGCATTGTTCTATGTACTAGCATGAGTTGAACTCATTGCTAAACGTCCATGACCCTGGTGCAGCTTCGCCACCTGATCTCGCTGGCCGCCACCGGCTCCTTCAGCGCCTCGGCCGAGGCGCTGCACCTCACGCAGCCCGCGCTCAGCCGCAGCATCCGTGCGCTCGAGGACGAACTGGGCCTGCCGCTGTTCGACCGGCTCGGGCGACGCAACGAGCTCACGCCCTTCGGCAAGCAGGTGCTCGAGCGGGCGCGGCAACTGGTGTTCGATGCCGACGAGCTGCACGGCAGCGGCCGCCTCGTCGGCGGGGCCGAAGGCGGCGAACTGCGCGTGGGCATGGGGTCGGGCCCCGGCGCGATGCTCATGACACCCTTGCTGATGCGCATGGCCGAGCGCCATCCGAAGGTCCGCGTGGTCGTGGCCCGCGGCCACACCGACCTGCTGCTGCAGGCGCTGCGCGCGCGCACGCTCGACGCGCTGGTGGTGGATGCGCTGTCGCTCAGGCCGGCGCCCGACCTGAAGCTCGACACCGTGCGCGAGATGCGCGGCGTGTTCCTCTGTCGGCCCGGCCACCCGCTCGTGCGCAGGCGCCAGGGCGTCCGCTTCGCCGACGTGCAGCGCTATCCCATCGCCTCGACGCCGCTGAGCGACCAGGTAGCGGCGGCCCTGGTCGAGGCCTACGGGCCCGAGGCGCATCCGTCGTCCTGCGTCACCCTGCAGTGCGAGGAACTCCACAGCCTGGTCGAGGTGGCGCGCAACAGCGACGCCGTGCTGCTCGCCATCCGCGCCGCAGCGCCCGAACTGCGCGAGCTCGACATGCGCCCCGCGCTCGCGCGCGTGGCGCGCTTCGCCGTGGTGACGCTCGCGCGGCGCACCGAGGCGCCGGCCCTGCCGATCCTGCGCGCGCTGGCCGACGAGCTGCTGCGCGACTGAGCCGGGACGCACACCCCGGCCCTTGGCCGCGTGCGGACACCGTGTGCGAGCAATAATCAGACAATGATTTCCCGCGAACCCACCATCGAGCGCCTCGCCACGGCGCAGCAGCTCCTCCTCACGCCGTTCGGCCTCGACGAATCGCACCTGGGCAAGGCCCTGGCGGAGATCAAGGCGCACCGCGTGGACGATGCCGACCTGTACTTCCAGTACACGCGCAGTGAGGGCTGGAGCCTCGAGGAGGGCATCGTCAAGACCGGCAGCTTCAGCATCGACCAGGGTGTCGGCGTGCGTGCGGTCAGCGGCGAGAAGACGGCGTTCGCCTATTCGGACGACATCTCGGAGGCGTCGCTGCTCGATGCGGCGCGCACCGTCCGGTCCATTTCGTCGGCGGGCCGCAGCGCCCGCGTGAAGACGGCGGCCCGCAAGATCGCCCCGAGCCGATCGCTCTATGGCGGCATTGATCCCATCGCCACGCTCGACAGCACGGCCAAGGTCCAGTTGCTCGAGAAGGCCGAGAAGCTCGCGCGCTCGCGCGATCCGCGCGTGGCCCAGGTCATGGCCGGCCTCGCGAGCGAATACGACGTGGTGCTCGTGGCGCGCGCCGACGGCACGCTCGCGGCCGATGTGCGGCCCCTGGTGCGCCTGTCGGTCACGGTGATCGCCGAGCAGAACGGCCGCCGCGAAATGGGTTCCGGCGGCGGCGGCGGGCGCTTCGGCCTGGCGTATTTCGACGACGAGAAGATTGCCGAATATGTCGACCAGGCCGTGAAGGCTGCGCTGACCAACCTCGACGCCCGCCCGGCGCCCGCCGGCGAGCTGACCGTGGTGCTCGGCGCGGGCTGGCCCGGCATCCTGCTGCACGAAGCCATCGGCCACGGGCTGGAGGGCGACTTCAATCGCAAGGGCTCGAGCGCGTTCGCGGGCCGCATCGGCCAACGCGTTGCGGCCAAGGGCGTGACGGTGCTCGACGACGGCACCATCGCCGACCGCCGCGGTTCGCTCAACGTCGACGATGAAGGCAATGCCAGCCAGCGCAACGTGCTCATCGAGGACGGCATCCTCAAGGGCTACATCCAGGATTCGCTCAATGCGCGCCTCATGAAGGTCAAGCCCACGGGCAACGGCCGCCGCGAGAGCTACGCGCACGTGCCGATGCCGCGCATGACCAACACCTACATGCTCGGCGGCGACAAGGACCCGAAGGAAATCGTCGCCAGCATCAAGAAGGGCCTGTACGCCACCAACTTCGGCGGCGGCCAGGTCGACATCACCAGCGGCAAGTTCGTCTTCTCGGCCAGCGAGGCCTACTGGGTCGAAAACGGCAAGATCCAGTATCCGGTCAAGGGCGCGACCATCGTGGGCAACGGCCCCGACGCACTCACCCGCGTGACCATGATCGGCAACGACATGGCGCTCGATTCGGGCGTGGGCACCTGCGGCAAGGAAGGCCAGAGCGTGCCCGTCGGCGTCGGCCAGCCGACGCTGCGCATCGATGGCCTGACCGTCGGCGGAACGGCGTAGAACTTTCGACTTCTGATAATTTTTGCTTGCAATTGTTAAGCTCCAGCACTTTTGCTGACTGAAGGAGCTTTTCGATGAGGATCAGGATCAATTCGTCCGCGGCGCTGTGGGCCGCGGCTGCTGCAGTGGTGATGGCGACGGCGGGTTGCGCCTCGCGCGGCGGTTCGGCCGAGAGCCAGGCGGCGGCACCTGCGGCCGCTCCCGCGGCGGCCCGTGGCGGTGCCAAGGCCGGCATGGATGCCCGCGGCAACGTGGTCGACTCTTCGAAGGTCGAGGCCGGCAGTGGACGCACGGTCAAGGGCCTGAACGGCTACGAAGGCGAGATCACCGGCAATCCGGCACGCAACAGCAGGTTTGCGCGCCTGCAGATCGGCATGAGCGCCAAGCAAGTCACCGACATCGCCGGCCAGCCGACTGACCAGGGCGCCTACATGACGGGCAAGGCCTGGATTCCGTTCTATTTCGGCGGCGATCGGCATCGTTTCGAGATGACCTACAAGGGCCAGGGCCGCCTGATCTTCGCGGGCGGCGGCATGGGCGATTTCAGCAGCGGCAACCTGATCTGGATCATCCACAACGCCAACGAATCGGGCTACCGGTAAAACAACACCGACCCGGCCACGCGGCCGGGTGTTTATTTTCCGTGCTACATTCGGCCCACATGTCCGCCCTCCGCGCTTATTTCTTTGCCTACTTTTGGTTCCCGGTTTCCGGCGGACGAGAGGCGAGCGCGTAAAACGCAAACGAACACCCTCCGAAACCGCCGGTGCCTTCCAAGGCCCCGGCGGTTTTTTTATGCCCTGAAGATATTCACAACAAGGAACCAACATGAGCACGAACACTGCCCCGGCCAGCGACAGCTGGTATGCGAACGTCGAAAAGACCAGCAAGACCGACGACGAACGCATCAAGGACATCAACGTGCTGCCCCCTCCCGAACACCTGATCCGCTTCTTCCCGATTCGCGGGACGCCGGTCGAAACGCTGATCGACGGCACGCGCCGCAACATCCACAACATCATGGCGGGCAAGGACGACCGGCTGCTGGTCATCATGGGGCCCTGCTCGATTCACGATCCGGCCGCCGCGCTCGACTACGCGCGCCGCCTCAAGCAGGAGCGCGAGAAGTACGCCGACTCGCTCGAGATCGTGATGCGTGTGTACTTCGAGAAGCCGCGCACCACCGTCGGCTGGAAGGGCCTGATCAACGACCCGTACCTCGACGAAAGCTACCGCATCGACGAGGGCCTGCGCATCGCGCGCCAGCTGCTCATCGACATCAACCGGCTCGGCCTGCCCGCGGGCAGCGAGTTCCTCGACGTGATCTCGCCGCAATACATCGGCGACCTGATCGCCTGGGGCGCCATCGGCGCACGCACCACCGAAAGCCAGGTGCACCGCGAGCTCGCCTCGGGCCTGTCGGCGCCGATCGGCTTCAAGAACGGCACCGACGGCAACATCCGCATCGCCACCGACGCGATCCAGGCGGCCGCCCGCGGCCATCACTTCCTCTCGGTGCACAAGAACGGCCAGGTGGCGATCGTGCAGACCAACGGGAACCGCGACTGCCACGTGATCCTGCGCGGCGGCAAGGCGCCCAACTACGACGCGGCGAGCGTCGCGGCCGCCTGCAAGGACCTCGAGGCCGCCAAGCTGCCGCCGACGCTGATGGTCGACTGCAGCCATGCCAACAGTTCCAAGCAGCACCAGAAGCAGATCGACGTGGCGAAGGACATCGCGGCGCAGATCGCCAGTGGTTCGAAGTGCGTCTTCGGCGTGATGGTCGAGAGCCATCTGCAGCCCGGCGCGCAGAAGTTCACGCCCGGCAAGGACCAGATCGCCGGCCTCGAATACGGTCAGAGCATCACCGATGCCTGCCTCGGCTGGGACGATTCGGTACAGGTGCTCGACACGCTGTCGCGCGCCGTGAAGCAGCGCCGCGGCTAGGGCCTGTTCACCTATTTACGGCGACCCCGTAAATAGGGTGAACAGGCCCTAGTCGCTCAGATCAGCGCCGCGAGCTCGGGCCAGTGATGGCGGATGGCGGCGGCCTCGTCGCCGTCGGGCGCCATCAACGAGAAGTCGGCGAAATCGAAGCCCGGGCCGACCATGCAGGCGACCAGCGCGTAGTCGCCTGACGAATGGCTTTCGATCGGCCGCGCTGCCTGCCATTGGCCCGCGGGCACCACGTGCTGGGGCCGCGTGCCGTGCACGTCGACCGGCCCGAGCCGCACATGGGCCGGCGCGGTGCGCAGTGCGGCGTCGCAGGTCCACAGCGCCAGCGGCACGCCCTCGAGATGCACCCACACTTCGTCGGACAGTACCCGGTGCCAGCGCGAATGCTGGCCGGCCTCGAGCAGGAAATAAATGCTGGTGAGCGCGCCGCGGGCCGCGCGGCCATCGGCGGGGCTCACCTGCGCGGCGGAACGGAACACCTCCCGGTACCAGCCGCCTTCGGGATGGGGCTGCAGGCCCAGCGTGTCGATCAGTTGTTTGGCGCGCGCGGTCATGGTGAATTCTCAGCCGGCGCTGCCGCGCAGGGCCTGCAGCAGCTTGTCGTGCACGCCGCCGAAGCCGCCGTTGCTCATGCAGACGATGTGGTCGCCTGGCCGCGCAGCGGCAACCAGTTGGGCCACCAGCGCGCCGACGTCGCCGGCCACGCGGGCGCTCTCGCCCATGGGGGCCAGCGCGGCGGCCGCGTCCCAGTCGAGCCCGGCGGTGTGGCAGAACGACAGGTCGGCCGACGCGAGGCTCCACGGCAGCTGCGCCGCCATCACACCAAGCTTCATCGTGTTGCTGCGCGGCTCGAAGGCCGCGAGGATGCGCTCGTTGTTCCGGCCGGCGTCGTCGAGCTTCTTGCGCAGCCCGTCGAGCGTGGTGCGGATCGCGGTGGGGTGGTGGGCAAAATCGTCGTAGACCGCGATCGCGCCGCCCGCGCGTTCGACCGTGCCGCGCAGCTCCATGCGCCGGCGCACGTTGCGGAAGCTGCCGAGCGCGCGGGCCGCGTCGGCCGGCGCCACGCCGACGTGCTCGGCGGCCACGATCGCCGCGAGTGCGTTCATCTGGTTGTGCAGGCCCGACAACGCCCATTCGACGCGGCCGACTTTCTCGCCCCGGTGCAGCACGTCGAAGGCGTCGTGCGTGCCGCGCGCCTGCCATTGCGCTTTGGCGCCTTCGCCGCCGAAGCGCGCGAGTTCGCTCCAGCAGCCCTGTGCGAGCACGCGCTCCAGGCTGTCCTCGGTGGCGTTCACCACCAGCCGGCCGGTCGCGGGGACCGTGCGCACCAGGTGATGGAACTGGCGCTCGATGGCCGCGAGGTCGTCGAAGATGTCGGCGTGGTCGAACTCGAGATTGTTGAGGATCGCAGTGCGCGGGCGGTAATGGACGAACTTGCTGCGCTTGTCGAAGAAGGCGGTGTCGTATTCGTCGGCCTCGATCACGAAGGCCGGTCCCTCGCCCAGCCGGGCTGACACGCCGAAGTCGAGCGGAACCCCGCCGACCAGGAAGCCCGGCGCCTTGCCGCCCTGTTCGAGCACCCAGGCCAGCATCGAGGTCGTGGTGGTCTTGCCGTGGGTGCCGGCCACCGCGAGCACATGCCGCCCGAGCAGCACATGCTCCGCCAGCCACTGCGGCCCGCTGGTGTAGGCCTTGCCGGCATCGAGGATGGCTTCCATCAGCGGAAACTTGGGCGAGCCGTCGGCGAGCCGCGCGCGCGACACCACGTTGCCGACCACGAACATGTCGGGTGCCAGCGCCAGCTGGTCGGCACCGAAGCCTTCGATCAGGTCGATGCCCAGCGCGCGAAGCTGGTCGCTCATCGGCGGGTACACGCCGGCATCGCAGCCCGTGACCCGGTGGCCCGCCTCGCGCGCCAACGCGGCCAATCCGCCCATGAACGTGCCGCAAATGCCAAGAATGTGAATGTGCATCGGCCAATTCTAGGAGGCTGCACCCAGCCATCCTTTGCGGGCAAAATGCCCCGATGGACACGTCCAAGCGTGAGATCGCCGCGGCAGCCGCCCGCCTCGTCGTCGAGGAGGGGCTCGAATACGGGCCCGCGAAGCGTCGCGCCGTGCGCGTGCTGGGCCTGCCGTCGCGCACGGCGCTGCCCAACAATGACGAGGTCGAGGCGGAAGTCCGCGACTACATCGCGCTGTACTGCGCCGACACCCAGCCGCAGGAACTGCAGGCGCTGCGCCAGCTCGCGCTCGAATGGATGGAGCGCATGGCCGTATTCCGCCCGCACCTGGGTGGCGCGGTGTGGCACGGCACGGCCACGCGGCTGTCAGACATTTATATTCAGTTGTTCTGCGATGATTCGAAGTCGGCCGAGATCGCGCTGATCGATCACCATGTGGACTACGAACCCCGCATGGTGACCGGCTTCCATGGCGAGCAGGTCGAGGCCTTGAGCGTGCATGCCGCGAGCCGCACGCTCGGCGAGGAGATCGGCGTGCACCTGCTGGTGTACGACCTCGACGACCTGCGCGGCGCGCTGCGGCCCGACGCACAGGGCCGCACGCCGCGCGGCGACCTGGCCGCACTGCGCCGGCTGATTGAAAAAGAAAAGGACACATGAATGACTTCTTCGCCCACACGGCGCGGCCTGCTCTACGGCGGCGTGGCGGTTGCGGCCGCTGCGGCGGGCCTGGGCGGCGCATGGTGGCGCGAGCAGCGCAACGCGCCGCGCGGTGAGACGCTCGCGCCGGACTTCTGGGCCCAGCGCTTCGAGCAACCTGGCGGCGGCGAACTGCAGTTTTCGAGCCTTCGCGGCAAGC
The DNA here is from genome assembly GCF_057656815.1 of Variovorax sp. Soil_C_39. Lineage (NCBI taxonomy): Bacteria > Pseudomonadati > Pseudomonadota > Betaproteobacteria > Burkholderiales > Comamonadaceae > Variovorax > Variovorax sp. Soil_C_39. The sequence goes on along the minus strand of NZ_JBDGJQ010000008.1, from coordinate 17,670 downwards.
CGCTGCTGCTCAATTTTTGGGCCACATGGTGTCCCCCGTGCGTTGAAGAAATGCCGATGATCGACGGCTTTTTTCAAGATCATGCCGCTAATGGATGGCAAGTTGTCGGTTTGGCGATCGATCAGCCGAGTTCCGTACGCAAGTTCCTGCAGAAGACGCCTGTCTCATATCCGATTGGGCTGGCGGGCCTCCAAGGCACCGAACTCGTCAAAAGCTTGGGCAACACGGCGGGCGGACTGCCCTTCACGCTGGTCCTCGGCGGCGACGGCACCGTGGCCGCCCGTAAAATGGGCCAGCTCGAGGCGGCCGACCTGGACGCTTGGCGACGTGAACTCGTTCACGGTTAGAATCAGATACACACTCCCGGCATTCGCCGCTGTTCGCTGAAAATCAACGATTTTTGGCAAAGTTACTTCCGAATCCCGACAAAGTCGGCACTGGAGCCTCATGGATCTGCGCAAACTCAAGACACTGATCGACCTGGTGTCTGAATCCAATATTTCCGAGCTGGAAATCACCGAAACCGAAGGCAAGGTTCGCATCGTCAAGGGCGGCGGCGCCGCGCCGGTGCAGTACGTGCAGACCCTGGCGGCTGCGCCCGCCGCCGCACCGGCGGCCGGTGGCGTTCCCGCCATCACCCCCGCGCCGGCGCCTGCCGTCGAGGCCGCGCCCACCGGGCACGTCGTCAAGTCGCCGATGGTCGGCACCTTCTACCGCGCGTCGAGCCCGGGCGCACCGGCCTTCGTCGAAGTCGGCAGCAAGGTCAACGAGGGTGACACGGTCTGCATCATCGAAGCGATGAAGATCCTCAACGAAATCGAGGCGGACAAGTCCGGCACGATCACCCAGATCCTCGGCGAAAACGGCCAGGCGGTCGAATACGGTCAGCCGCTGTTCATCATCGAGTGACCATGTTCAAGAAGATCCTGGTCGCCAACCGCGGCGAGATCGCGCTGCGCATCCAGCGCGCGTGCAGCGAAATGGGCATCAAGGCCGTGATGGTCTATTCCGAGGCCGACCGCGACGCCAAGTACGTCAAGCTTGCGCAGGAGGCCGTGTGCATCGGCCCGGCGCCCTCGGGACAGAGCTACCTCAACATGCCGGCCATCATCTCGGCCGCCGAGGTGACCGATGCCGAAGCCATCCACCCCGGCTACGGCTTCCTTAGCGAGAACGCCAATTTCGCCGAGCGCGTGGAGCAGAGCGGATTCCAGTTCATCGGCCCGACGCCCGACAACATCCGCACGATGGGCGACAAGGTCTCGGCCAAGCAGACCATGATCAAGGCCGGCGTGCCTTGCGTGCCCGGCTCCGAAGGCGAGCTGTCCGACGACGCGGCCACCAACAAGCGCATCGCGCGGGCCATCGGCTACCCGGTGATCATCAAGGCGGCAGGCGGCGGCGGTGGCCGTGGCATGCGCGTGGTGCACACCGAGGCGGCGCTGGTCAATGCGATCCAGATGACCAAGGCCGAGGCGGGCGCCGCGTTCAGCAATCCGGCCGTCTACATGGAGAAGTTTCTCCAGAACCCGCGCCACATCGAGATCCAGGTGCTGGCCGACAAGCACAAGAACGCGGTCTACCTCGGCGAACGCGACTGCTCCATGCAGCGGCGCCACCAGAAGGTGATCGAGGAGTCGCCCGCGCCGGGCATTCCGCGCAAGCTGATCGAGAAGATCGGCGAGCGTTGCGCGGCAGCCTGCAAGAAGATCGGCTACCGTGGCGCCGGCACCTTCGAGTTCCTCTACGAGAACGGCGAGTTCTACTTCATCGAGATGAACACCCGCGTGCAGGTGGAGCATCCGGTGACCGAGGCCACGACCGGCATCGACATCGTGAAGACGCAGATCATGGTGGCGGCGGGCGAGAAGCTGCCGTTCACGCAGCGCCAGATCGAGATGCGCGGCCATGCCATCGAATGCCGCATCAATGCCGAGGACGCTTGGAAGTTCACGCCCTCGCCGGGTCGCATCACGATGTGGCATCCGCCCGGCGGTCCTGGTGTGCGCGTCGATTCGCATGCGTACACCAACTACTTCGTGCCGCCGAACTACGACTCGATGATCGGCAAGATCATCGTCTATGGCGACACGCGCGAGCAGGCCATGGCGCGCATGCGCACCGCGCTCAATGAAACCGTGATCGAAGGCATCCAGACCAACATCCCGCTGCACCGCGAGCTGATGGTCGATGCCAAGTTCATGAGCGGCGGCACCAACATCCACTACCTCGAAGAGTGGCTCGCAGCGCACAAGCGCTGAGCCACCACTGCCCGACGCCATGTTCGAACTTCGCCTGATGGCGCCGGAAGACAAGGTCGAGTTGCTTGGCGATGCGCTCGAGGCGCTCGATGCGCTGAGCGTCTCGGTCGAAGACGCCGACGCGCAGACCGATGCCGAGCAGGCGCTGTTCGGCGAGCCCGGCATGCCGCCGCCCAAGGAAGGCTGGCTGCGCTCGCGCGTGATTGCGTTATTCCCCGACGAGGTCGCCGCCAAGGAAGCCGCGTCGGTGCTCGCGCTGCAGGACTTCTTCGAAGGCTGCGCCATGCTCGGCGTGGCGCCCGTGCCCGAGCAGGATTGGGTGCGGCTGACGCAGTCGCAGTTCGCGCCGGTCGAGATCACGCCCGATTTCTGGATCGTGCCGACCTGGCACGAGCCGCCCGCGCAGGCGCGGCAGGTGATCCGGCTCGATCCGGGGCTTGCATTCGGCACCGGCACCCATCCCACCACGCGCATGTGCCTGCGCTGGATCGCGGGGCAGGGCGCCTTCGCGGGTCGGCGCGTGCTCGACTACGGCTGCGGTTCGGGCATCCTCGCGATCGGCACTGCGAAGTTCGGCGCGCGCGACATCGTTGCCGTCGACATCGACGAAGCCGCGGTGTCGTCGACGCTGCTCAATGCCGAGGCGAACCGCGTGCAACTCAAGGCCGGCCTGCCCGATGCGGCCAAGGGCCTGTACGACGTGGTGCTCGCGAACATCCTCGCCACGCCGCTCAAGCTGCTCGCGCCGCTGCTGCGCGGCCATGTGGCGGCGGGCGGATCGCTGGTGTTGGCCGGCATCCTCGAGCGCCAGGCCGACGAGCTCAAGGAGGCCTACGCGCCCTACGCCGCGCTCGAGGTCAGCGACAGCGAGGACGGCTGGATCCTCATGACGGCGCGCTGCTGACGGCGCGTCCGCGGCGAAGGGGCAACCCTACAATCGCCCCGTCATGAGCCTTGCCACGCGCTGCCCTTCCTGCACCACCACCTTCAAGGTGGTGCGCGACCAGCTTCGCATCTCCGATGGCTGGGTGCGCTGTGGCCGCTGCAGCCATGTGTTCGACGCCACGCTCGAACTGCACGAGATGGCGGACGGGCCAGCGGCCGTCGCACCGTCGCCCGCGGCGGTAGCGGCCGCACCCATGCCGACAGCGCCTTCGCATGCCGAGCGGGAGGAGCCCGAGTTCGTCGACGACGAAGCGGAGGGCCGCGAGACGCCGCCAGCGGCGACGCCCGAAGCCGATGACGAAGTCGAAACCGATGACGAAGCCGAAACCGATGACGAAGCCGAAACCGATGACGAAGCCGAAACCGATGACGAAGCCGAGGTGACCGCGCCCGCGGTTTCACTTCCAGCGCACGGTATCGCCCCCGACGCGCTGTGGTCGGACTTCGAAGTCAACACACCCGAATCCGAATGGCGGCCGCCGCCGAGTTCGCTACCGCCGTTTCCGAACATCGACCTGGACCTCGCGGCGGCGCCGGCGACATCTCCAGCACCGCCGCCGCCGCTGCCCTTGCCCGCGCTGCGCCTCGAGGCGCGCGAGCTCGCCGAGTCGGCCCGCGGCGACGAGGAAGAAGCGCACGAACCTTCCCCCGACCGCGACCGGGCTCAGCTGGACAAGGTCTTGCGGCGGACGCGCATCAAGTCGGACGGGATCGCGCATGCCCGGGAGCGCGAAGAAGAACGCGCGGCCGACAAACTGGCGACGACTTCGTCGATGGTGCGCCAGGCGAGCGAACCCGAGCTTGATGCATCCGCACCGCGGCCGTTTCGCACCGACGATGCACCCGATTCCGAACCGCTCGCGCTCTTCGAGAACGAGCGCACCAAGCGCCAGCCCTCGCCGATCTGGCAGCGCCCGGCCGTGCGGCGGTCGTTCTGGCTGCTGGTGGTGCTGGCCGTGCTGCTGCTCGCCGCGCAGGTGCTGCGCCACGAGCGCGATGCGATCGTCGCGCGCCAGCCGGGCCTGCGGCCGGCGCTCGCCGCGCTGTGCCGCTGGAGCGGTTGCGAACTCACGGCGCTGCGCCGGATCGGCGACATCGTGATCGAAGGCGCCGCGTTCACGCGCGAGAAGTCCGGCGGCGGCGACTACCGGCTCAGCTTCACCTTGCGCAATGGCGCCGCCGTGCCGCTCGCCATGCCGGCCATCGAACTTTCGCTGCTCGACACGCAGGAGCGCGCCGTGGTGCGCCGCGTGCTCACTGCGGCCGACTACGGCGCGCCCGCGGTGCTTGCGGCGCGCACCGACCATGCGGCATCGCTGCCGCTGAGCCTGTCGGCGCCCGAAGGCACGACGCTGCCGCCGATCGCGGGCTACCGCGTGGAAGCGTTCTACCCTTGAGCAGGTCCGCACGCGCGTTTTATTCTTCTTCTTCGATCCACCTTCCTTCTTCTCTCTCATTCAACGGGCTCACCCATGGCAGCAGTGATTTGCGGTTCCCTCGCGTTCGACACCATCATGACCTTCGAGGGCCGGTTCGCCGACCAGATCCTTCCGGACCAGTTGCACATCCTCAATGTGTCGTTCCTGGTGCCCGGCCTCCGGCGCGACTTCGGCGGCTGCGCCGGCAACATCGCCTACAGCCTCAATGCGCTCGGCGGCACGGCGCTGCCCATGGCCACGCTCGGCAGCGATGGCGCCGACTACCTCGAGCGCATGCGCTCGCTGGGCATCAGCACCGAGTTCGTACGTCAGCTCGACGACACCTTCACCGCGCAGGCGATGATCATGAACGACGTCGACAACAACCAGATCACGGCCTTCCATCCCGGCGCGATGCAGCAGGCGCACCTCACGAAGGTCCGCGCGCGCGAGGACATCCGGGTCGGCATCATCGCGCCCGATGGCCGCGAGGCGATGCTGCAGCATGCGGAGCAGTTTGCTGCGGCCGGCATTCCGTTCGTATTCGATCCGGGCCAGGGCCTGCCCATGTTCGACGGCGAGGCGCTCCGGCGCTTCATTGCGCTGGCGAGCTGGGTCGTGGTCAACGACTACGAAGGCAAGATGCTGTCGCAGCGCACCGGCTGGAGCCTGGCCGATATCTCGAAGCATGTGCGTGGCCTTGTCGTCACGCTGGCCGCCGAAGGCTGCGAGGTCTGGACCGATGGCGAGCGCGAGCATGTGCCGGGCGTGAGGCCGACGGCCGTGGTCGAGCCCACGGGCTGCGGCGATGCATGGCGCGGCGCGCTGCTGTTCGGGCTCGAGAAGGAATGGCCGCTCGCGCAGTGTGCGGCGCTCGGCAACCGCGTCGGCGCGCTCAAGATCGCCCAGCGCGGACCGCAGAACTACCAGGTCGACCGCAAGGCGCTGGGCCTCTGATCCGGTCCTTTCCCGGCGCACCATGAAAAAAGCCCGACACCGTGAGGTGCCGGGCTTTTGCCTTCAAGGCCGCTGAAAGAACTCAGGGCTTGCTGGCCGTCGGAAACGGCCAGGCTGCCTGCGGGTTCAGCGTGGTCTGCGCAGCAGGCGCAGGCGCCGCAGCGGGCGCTGCCTTGGCGGCCTTCTTTGCAGCCGGCTTCTTGGCCGCAGCGGCAGGCTTGGCAGCGGGCTTTTTCGCGGCTTTCTTGGCCGCAGCCTTTTTCGCAGGCGCCTTCTTGGCGGCGGCCTTCTTCGCAGGGGCCTTCTTGGCAGCGGCCTTCTTCGCCGGCGCCTTCTTTGCAGCCGCCTTCTTGGCAGGCGCCTTCTTCGCAGCGGCCTTCTTGGCCGGTGCTGCCTTCTTGGCAGCGGCCTTCTTCGCCGGTGCTGCCTTCTTGGCTGCTACCTTCTTCGCAGGCGCCTTCTTGGCGGCGACCTTCTTGGCAGCGACCTTCTTGGCCGGAGCCTTCTTCGCCGCTACTTTCTTCGCCGCTACCTTCTTGGCCGGAGCCTTCTTCGCTGCGACCTTCTTGGCCGGAGCCTTCTTTGCTGCGGCTTTCTTAGCCGGCGCTTTTTTTGCAGTTGCCATTTCTGTTTTCTCCTTGATCAAGTTGAAAAAATCAACCTATTGAAGCACTCCGCGCACGTTGGTAGCGCAAAGTGATCCATGGGGTTGGAGTCTGAGCTCCAGCACCATGAACACCTGAGCCCTCGTCCATGCCGCGCTCTTTGGCGCGGTCGGTGGCATGGGCAATTCTTGAATTCATCGATTCTTGTTGTCGGAAAGCTTCAATCCCACGAGAGCGCGCCGCCCGACTGGTATTCGATGACGCGGGTCTCGAAGAAATTGCGTTCTTTCTTCAGGTCAATCATTTCGCTCATCCAGGGGAACGGGTTTTCCTCGTTCGGGAAGAGCGTTTCGAGGCCGATCTGCTGTGCACGCCGGTTGGCGATGTACCGCAGGTAGCCCTTGAACATGGAGGCATTCATGCCGAGCACACCGCGCGGCATGGTGTCTTCGGCGTATTTGTATTCGAGCTCGACGGCCTTGAGGAACAGCGCCTTGATCTCGGCCTTGAACTCGGCGGTCCAGAGGCCGGGGTTCTCGAGCTTGAGCTGGTTGATCAGGTCGATGCCGAAATTGCAGTGCATCGATTCGTCGCGCAGGATGTACTGGTACTGCTCGGCGGCGCCGGTCATCTTGTTCTGGCGGCCCAGCGCAAGGATCTGCGTGAAGCCGACGTAGAAGAAGAGGCCTTCCATCAGGCAGGCGAACACGATCAGCGACTTGAGCAGCGTCTGGTCGGTTTCGTGCGTGCCGGTCTTGAAGTGCGGGTCGCTGATGGCTTCGATGAACGGGAGCAGGAACTGGTCCTTCTCGCGGATCGACTGCACTTCGTTGTAGGCGTTGAAGATCTCGCTCTCGTCGAGGCCGAGCGACTCGACGATGTACTGGTACGCGTGCGTGTGAATCGCTTCCTCGAAGGCCTGGCGCAGCAGGAACTGGCGGCATTCGGGGGCCGTGATGTGGCGGTAGGTGCCCAGCACGATGTTGTTCGCGGCCAGCGAGTCGGCGGTCACGAAGAAGCCGAGGTTGCGCTTGACGATGCGACGCTCGTCTTCGGTCAGGCCGTTCGGGTCTTTCCACAACGCGATGTCGCGCGTCATGTTCACTTCCTGCGGCATCCAGTGGTTGGCGCAGGTGGCGAGGTATTTTTCCCAGGCCCACTTGTACTTGAACGGCACCAGCTGGTTGACGTCGGTCTGGCCGTTGATGATGCGCTTGTCGGAAGCCTTGACGCGCTGCGTGGCAACGGGTGCTGCAGGCTGCAGGGCAGAAGACGAAGTCGGAGCATCCACCGCTCGGCCCGCGGACACGCCGCTGGTCGATGGTTGGTACTGCTGCAATCCTTGTTGCATATCCTTTGGCAAGGAGGGCTTGACTTCTTCGTCCCAGGTCAACATAGAAAAATCCAATGCTCAATTATCGGAGCAACGATGTGAGTTGCAAAGTGCTCGCCCACGTCGCGCTCCATTTATGTGGTTGTTATGTTGCTCCCATGCATCGTGCGATGTCAGTCGATGCCGTGATCGACTGAGGGTTCGCAACGCGCTGCATGGGCCTCGCTGATTTCAACGACGCGTCACTGGCACGCTTCGCACGTCGGATCATCGACGCCGCAGAACGCGATGTCGGTGGCCGGCATCGCACTCATCTGCGCCTTCGCTGCAGCGGCCGCGGCTTCGAGTGCGCTCATGCCCGAGCCTGCATCGCTGCTGCCCGACGACACTGCGTTGAGTCGGCCCGATTGCACGGTGGACTTTTCGGCATGCGTCGCGCTCTGCGTGCGCAGGTAGTAGGTGGTCTTGAGGCCGCGCAGCCATGCGAGCTTGTAGGTGTCGTCGAGCTTCTTGCCCGATGCACCGGCCATGTAGATGTTGAGCGACTGCGCCTGGTCGATCCATTTCTGGCGGCGCGCAGCGGCCTCGACGAGCCACGTGGTCTCGACTTCGAACGCGGTGGCGTAGAGCGCCTTCACGTCCTGCGGCACGCGGTCGATCGGACGCAGCGAGCCGTCGAAGTGCTTCAGGTCCATGACCATCACGTCGTCCCACAGGCCCAGGCGCTTGAGGTCGCGCACCAGGTAGTGGTTGATCACGGTGAACTCGCCCGACAGGTTCGACTTGACCGACAGGTTGCCGAAGCAGGGTTCGATCGAGGCGTCGACGCCGATGATGTTCGAGATCGTCGCGGTCGGGGCGATCGCCACGCAGTTGGAGTTGCGCATGCCGTCGGCCTTGATCTTGGCGCGCAGCGCGTCCCAGTCGAGGGTGGACGAGCGGTCGACCTCGACGTAACCGCCACGTGCCTGCTCCAGCAGGTCGAGCGAGTCGATCGGCAGGATGCCCTTGTCCCACAGCGAGCCCTTGTAGCTCGAGTACTTGCCGCGCTCGCGGGCCAGATCGGTCGAGGCCCAGTAGGCGTGGTAGCAGATCGCCTCCATCGATTCGTCGGCGAACTGCACGGCTTCCTGCGAGGCGTAGGGAATGCGCAGTTCGTACAGCGCGTCCTGGAAGCCCATCAGGCCGAGGCCGACCGGACGGTGGCGCAGGTTCGAGTCGCGCGCCTTCTTCACGGCGTAGTAGTTGATGTCGATCACGTTGTCGAGCATGCGCATCGCGGTCGAGATCGTCTTCTTGAGCTTTTCCTGGTCGACCTTGCCGTCCTTCAGGTGCTGCAGCAGGTTCACCGAACCCAGGTTGCAGACCGCGGTTTCGGTGTCGCTGGTGTTCAGCGTGATCTCGGTGCACAGATTCGACGAGTGCACCACGCCGGCGTGCTGCTGCGGCGAGCGCACGTTGCAGGCGTCCTTGAACGTGATCCAGGGATGGCCGGTCTCGAACAGCATCGTGAGCATCTTGCGCCACAGGTCCGAGGCCTGGATGGTGCGCGAGGGCTTGATCTCGCCGCGGGCGGCCTTTTCTTCGTAGGCGACATATGCCTTCTCGAAAGCGGCACCGAACAGGTCGTGCAGGTCGGGCACGTTGGAAGGCGAGAACAGCGTCCAGGAGCCCTTTTCCATCACGCGGCGCATGAACAGGTCGGGAATCCAGTTGGCGGTGTTCATGTCGTGCGTGCGGCGGCGGTCGTCGCCGGTGTTCTTGCGCAGCTCCAGGAACTCCTCGATGTCGAGGTGCCAGGTTTCGAGGTACGTGCAGACCGCGCCCTTGCGCTTGCCGCCCTGGTTCACGGCCACGGCCGTGTCGTTCACCACCTTGAGGAACGGAACCACGCCCTGCGATTCGCCGTTGGTGCCCTTGATGTGGCTGCCGAGCGCGCGCACGCGGGTCCAGTCGTTGCCGAGGCCGCCCGCGAACTTCGAGAGCAGGGCGTTTTCCTTGATCGACTCGTAGATGCCGTCGAGGTCGTCGGGCACGGTCGTCAGGTAGCAGCTCGACAGCTGCGAGCGCAGCGTGCCGGCATTGAAGAGGGTGGGCGTGCTCGACATGAAGTCGAACGACGACAGCACTTCGTAGAACTCGATGGCGCGCGCTTCGCGGTCGATTTCGCCGAGCGAGAGGCCCATGGCCACGCGCATGAAGAAGGCCTGCGGCAGCTCGATGCGCGACTTGCGCACGTGCAGGAAGTAGCGGTCGTACAGGGTCTGCAGGCCGAGGTAGTCGAACTGGTTGTCGCGCTCGGCCTTGAGCGCCGCGCCCAGGCGGGGCAGGTCGTACTGGAGCAGCTTCTCGTCGAGCAGTTCGTTCTCGACGCCCTTCTTGATGAACTGCGGGAAGTAGTCGGCGTAGGTCTGCGCGCGCTCGGCGGGCATGACTTCGCGGCCGATGATTTCCTTGAAGATCGTGTGCAGCAGCAGGCGGGCGGTCGCGAAGGTGTAGTCGGGGTCCTTCTCGATCAGCGTGCGGGCGGCCAGGATCGAGGCCTTGTAGACCTCGTCGAGCGGCACGCCGTCGTACAGGTTGCGCATCGTCTCGGCGACGATCGGCTGGGCGGTGATGCTGTCGCCCAGGTTTTCGCAGGCCGATTCGATCAGGCCCTTGAGCTCGTTCAGGTCGAGCGCGACGCGCTCGCCGTTGTCCAGCACATGCAGCGTCGGTGCGGCGGGGGCTTCCTGTTCGCCTTGCTTGGAGCGCTCTTGCGTGCGGCGCTCGCGGTAGAGCACGTAGGCCCGCGCGATCTCATGGTGGCCGCCGCGCATCAGGCCGAGCTCGACCTGGTCCTGCACGTCCTCGATGTGGAAGGTGCCGCCGCCCGGGCGCGAGCGCACCATGGCGCGGATCACGCCCTGCGTGAGCGTGTCCACCGTTTCGCGCACGCTGGCCGAGGCCGCGCCCTGGGTGCCGTGCACCGCCAGGAAGGCCTTCATCATCGCGATCGCGATCTTGTTCGGCTCGAACGGCACCACGGCGCCATTGCGGCGGATGATCTGGTAGTGCGCGAGGCTCTGGCTCGTCGGCGAGCCGGCCGTGTCTTGCGGCTGCTGCGACGGCGTGGAAGGAACGGCGCGCGGAGTCGATGGGGTGTTCAGGGATGTTTGCATTCGCTTCCTCTCGGTTGGCAATTCTTGTGGGGTGGCAGCGCCTGGGCCGGGCATTGCGCCGGGGCAGGTGGCTGGACGGAACACACTATATCTGGGGTGTGAGGGGGCTACAACCCACTAGATGTAGCGTTTTCCATCGGATACATGCGGGTCGTTTTTTGGCTCGCACGGTGACACGGCCATTTGTGCCCCATGAACATTGGTTCATGGTGTCGCAACCCGCGTGGAACGGGGCCTGCAGGCCGATTTGGGCTTGCAGGGCGCATGGTTGCTGCATGCGGCGTTTGCAATGTTGTCCCAATCCGGCGGCGCGCGGGGCGCATCGCGTTGCGCGACGTGATTGAAAAAATTAGCGGCCCATCACCTGCGCGGGGAACATTTTTGCAGGCCAGCCGAGCCGACCGCGCAACAACGGCCAGTCGAAGCCCGCGCCCGGGTCGTGTTTGCGGCCAGGCGCGATGTGCTCGTGGCCGGCGATGTGCGCGATCGGAAACTGCTGTGCGATCGCGGCGCAGAGGCCGGCCAGCGTTTCGTACTGGGCTTCTTCGAACGCTTGGCCCTCGAGGCCTTCGAGCTCGATGCCGATCGAGTCGTCGTTGCAGTTGGCCCGCCCGCGCCAGGCCGAGACGCCGGCGTGCCAGGCGCGGTCGTCGCAGCTCACGAACTGCCAGAGCTCGCCGTTGCGCCGCACATAGAAATGCGACGACACCTCGAGCCCGCGGATCGACTGGAAATACGGGTGCGCGTCCCAGTCGAGCTGGTTCGCAAAGAGCTGCTGCACGGCCTCGCCGCCGTACTCGCCCGGCGGTAGGCTGATCGAATGCAGCACGACGAGGTCGGTCTGCGCGCCCGCGGGCCGCGGCCCGAAGTTCGGCGAGCGCAGCATCCGCGCGAAGCGGTACCAGCCGGCCTGCCAGAGCCGCTCCTGCGCGGCGGCGCCGTCCTGCGTTTCAGTCGTCGACATGGTTCGCGGCGCTTTCGTCGCCGCTCGGCGTGGTGATGCCGAGCCGCGCGATGCGGTAGCGGATCTGGCGCAGGCTCATGCCGAGCCGTGCGGCCGCCGCGGTGCGGTTGAAGCCGCTCTCGTGCAGCGCACGCACGAGGATTTCGCGCTCCTGCTGGTCGAGGTAGGCCTGCAGGTCGGAGGGCAGGGGCGGCGGCGCCGGCCGGGGCTGGGCGATTGGCGCCGGCGCAGGGCGCGTCTGCTCGTCGGGTTGTTCGGGCGCCGCCACGGAAGGCGTGGCAGGTGTGGCCGCGACTGCCTCCGCCGGCGCATGGCCCGGCCCCATCAGGTCGAGATGCAGCTCGTCGCCGTCGTTGAGCGCCACCGCCCGGTGCAGCAGGTTCTCGAGTTCGCGCACGTTGCCCGCAAGCGGATGCTGCGCGAGCCGGCGCAGCAGTTCGTCCGAGAGGTGCGGCACCGGCAGCCCGCCGTCGTGCGCGATGCGCGCGAGCAGCGCCTTGCACAGCGCCGGCAGGTCTTCGCGCCGTTCGCGCAGCGCGGGCACGGCGATCTCGATGACATTGAGCCGGTAGAACAGGTCCTGGCGGAAGCGCCCGGCCTGCACCTCGGCATGCAGATCCTTGTGCGTGGCGCTGACGATGCGGACGTCGACCGCATCTTCCTGCGTGGAACCGATCGAGCGCACGCTGCGCTCCTGGATCGCGCGCAGCAGCTTGGACTGCATTGCGAGCGGCAGGTCGCCGATCTCGTCGAGGAACAGCGTGCCGCCGCGGGCGGCCTGGAAGTAGCCGTCGCGGTCCTGCGACGAGCCGGTGTACGAGCCCTTGCGGGCGCCGAAGAATTCGGCCTCGAGCAGGTTCTCGGGAATCGCGCCGCAATTGACCGCGACGAAGGGTCCGTCGCTGCGCTGGCTGCAGGCGTGCACCGCGCGCGCCACGAGCTCCTTGCCGGTGCCCGATTCGCCGCGCACCAGCACCGGCGCCATGCCGCGCGCGACCTTGGCGATGCGAGACTTCACGCGCCGCATCGGCTCGGAGTCGCCGACCAGCCGATCGAGCGCCGCGGCGCCGTTCACCGGAATGGCTGGCACGTCGGCCCGCTCGCCGAAGCCTGCGGGCGCAATCGGCGCCGCCCTGGCCGGCGTGGCCTGCTGCGCCTGCACGGCGGAGGCGACCACCGCTCGGAACTGCTTGAGGTCGACCGGCTTGGTCAGGTAGTCGAAGGCGCCGGCCTTGAGCGCCTCGACAGCGTTCTCTGCCGAGCCATAGGCCGTCATCACCACGCAGCGCTCGCTGCGGTGGTTCTTCTGGATGCGCTGGATGATCTCCATGCCCTGCCCGTCGGGCAGCCGCATGTCGGTGATCACCGCGTCGAACTGCGCGGCCTCGAGGTGCTGCCAGGCTTCGGAGACGCTGCCGGCCGCCTCGACGCGGTAGCCCTCGCGCAGCAAGGTCAGTTCATAGAGCGTGCGCAGGTCGGGCTCGTCGTCGATGACCAGGATGTTGCCCGGACGCTGCGCGGAAGAAGGGGTCGTGCTCACGGCGCTATTGTGTCAGCCGGTTTTCGCTCGGCGCGAAACGCACGAAGAATTCGTTGCCCTCGGGGCCGCCCGCGACGAGCGAGCGGCGCTCGTAGCCGATGGTCGCGCCGTGGCGCCGGCACAGCTCGCGGCACAGAAAGAGGCCAAGCCCGCTCGAGCGGCTCTCGGAAGAAAAGAAGGGCTCGAACAGGTGGCGCTGCACCGCGGGCTCGAGCGGCGCGCCGTCGCTCCACACCAGCAGGGTCGGCAGCCCGGCGCCGCCGCGCTGAAGGGTGGTGACCACCTGGATCGAGCCGTCGCTGCTGCCGGCGTAGCGCGCGGCGTTGTCGAGCAGGTTCACGAGCAGGCGGCGCAGGTGCTCGACGTCGAAGCGCACTTCGCTCTCGCCGGCGTCGAGCGCCACCAGCACCCCCTGGCGCTGCGTCTGGCGCACCCATTCCTCGGCCAGCGCGCGCACCGCGGGATCGAGCACCACCTGCTCGCCGAGCGAGAGCACGCGCTGCTGGCGCGCCCGAGACACGTCGAGCACGTCGTCCACGATGCGCGCGAGCCGCTGCGCGTTGTGCTGCACCATGCTCGTCAGCTTGCGGTGGGCGGGATCGGTCAGGTCTTCGTTGAGCAGCGCGCTGGCCTGGGTGATCGCGGCCAGCGGATTGCGGATCTCGTGGGCCACGGCCGCCGACATGCGGCCCATCGCAGCCAGCTTCTCGGTGCGGATGCGTGCCTCGAGTTCGCGCAGGTCCTGCAGGAACATCACGCAGAGGCTTTCGACGCGCCGGTCGCTCGTCGGCGTGAGCCGCGTGCGCACGCGCACCTCGCGCGCGGCGCCGCGCGCCTGCGCCACCGGGATCTCTTCGCTCTGCGGTGCGCGCCGCGCGAAGGTCTGGCGTGCGAGCGCCGCGAGCGCATGCCAGGCGGGCTGGGCGTGCAGCGCGAACGGCAGCCCGAGCTTGGCCAGGCCCTGGCCGAGGATCGCGTCGGCCGCCGGGTTGGCCGCATGCACCAGGCCTTCGGCGTCGATCACCAGCACGCCCTCGCTGAGCGTCTCGATCACGAGGTCGTTGACCTGCGCCTGCATCTGCGCACTGCTGCGGTTGCGCTGGGCCGTCGCTTCTTCGCGCGCCAGGCGGCGCGCCAGCTCGTGGGCGAGCAGCGCCACCACGAACAGGCCGGTGCCGGTGAGCGCCGCCTGCACGAAGCGGTTCGATGGGTCGCCGGGCTGCTGCAGCCAGTGCCAGCCCGCGTCGGCCAGCAGCAGCAGCGTGACGGCGGATGTGGTGCCCAGGCCCACGGTGACGGTTCCGAGCACGGCGCTCATGAGCACCGGCAGCGCGAACAGCGGCGTGTAGTTGATGTTGCCGCCCTGCAGAACCTGGAGCGCGGTGAAGGTGCCGAGGTCGATGCCGATCGTGAGGAACCACACCGCCGCGAAGGCGCGGATCGGCGGGGTGAAGCGGACGTAGCGTGCGCTGACCCAGGTGACGACGAGGTAGCCCGCCGACAGGGCCACGGCCAGCGGTTGCATCGCCTGGCCGAGCGCGAGAGCCACCCCCTGCAGCAGCACCAGCACCACCGCCACGAAGCAGCGCGCCGCCATGAAGCCGCGCCAGAGCCGCAGCAGCGCGGCGCTCTGGCTATGCTGTATTTCGAGCCCGCCCCAATCGGTGACGGGCTCGCCTCGCGGCCTCGGCGCTGCGGTCACTGGTGCACCCTTCGCGCTGCGCGCTTTCCCGCCAGGCGGGAGCGAGCTTGCTTGGGGCGGCCCGGCGCTGCGCTCATGGGCGCACCTTCAGCCGCGCTCGGCGGCCTGGCGGTGCGCGGCGCTGCAGTAGGCCGCCTCGCCCGTGCCGCCGATGGCGTCCGCTGCCGGCAGGTGCAGGCCGCAGTGGGCGCAGCGCAGCATGGCTTTCGGGGTGGCCGGGGCGGCGCCGGGCCGTTTGGCGCGCGCCGCCTGCTCGCGCCGGGTGTCGCGCATTTCCTCGCGGCGGTTCTTGCGCCAGAGCCAGATCGCCACCGCGATCACCGCGAAAACGAGCAGGTACTTCATGCCGTGCCGCGCGCCAGAACCACTTCGAGCACGAAGCGCGAACCCACGTAGGCCAGCAGCAGCAGCGCCGTGCCCGCATACAGCACGCGCCGCGCGGTTCGCCCGCGCCAGCCGAAGCGTGCGCGCCCGCCGAGCAGCACCGCGAAGCTGAGCCAGGCGAGCACCGAGAACACGGTCTTGTGGTCCCATTTCCAGCCGCGCACGGCGGCGCCGTAGAGCGTTTCGCTGAACAGCAGGCCCGCGAGCAGCGTCGCCGACAGCAGCACGAAGCCGGCCGCGACGAAGCGGAAGGTCAGCCGTTCGAGCGTGAGCAGCGGCACCCCGCCCTGTGGCTCGGCGGCCAGCCGAATCTGCTTTTCGGCGCGCGTGATCAGCCACGCATGGACCACGGCGGCGCCGAACAGGCCGTACGAGGCGATGCCGAGCGCGAGGTGCAGCGGCAGCCACGGCGAAGCGGCGACATGCAGCGGCGTGCCCGGGAACAGCACCGCCAGGAGCACGGCGGCCGCGCCCAGCCAGGCCAGCGCGCGCCGCACCTTGAGCTGCGGGTACATGCTGCTTTCGACCGCATAGACGGTGAGCACCAGCCAGGCGGTGACGGAGAGCGCCGGCGCGAAGCCGAAGCGCGGCTCGCTGCCGACCAGTCCGTAGCCCAGCACGGCGGCGTGCAGCAGCCAGGCGAGGCCGAGCGCCCATTGCGTGCCGCGGCGGCTCAGCCGGGCACCCGCGGCGGCGGCAGAACCATAGGCCGCCGCAGTGGCGATGCCCAGCGCCACGGCGAGTGGGGAGGGGATCGCTAAAATCATGGCTGGAGTTTATCTCCCCCCGGCTTGCACGCTGCGTACCGCAGCGCCAACGCGGCCGATCCAGTTCACGACTTCCCAATGCCCGCCGCAGCGGGCAACAAGGCATCCCGCTCATGGCCACCGCCCTCACCGAAAAATTCTCCCGCCTCGTCAAGACGATGAGCGGCCAGGCGCGCATCACCGAAAGCAACGTGCAGGACATGCTGCGCGAGGTGCGCATGGCGCTGCTCGAAGCCGACGTGGCGCTGCCGGTGGTGCGGGATTTCGTCGCCCGCGTGAAGGACAAGGCGCTCGGCCAGGAGGTGCTGGGCTCGCTCAAGCCCGGCCAGGCCCTGGTCGGCATCGTCAACCGCGAACTCGCCGCCACCATGGGCGAGGGCATCTCCGACATCAACCTCGTGGCCCAGCCGCCCGCGGTGATCCTCATGGCGGGCCTGCAGGGCGCCGGCAAGACCACCACCACCGCCAAGCTCGCGAAGCACCTGATCGAGAAGCGCAAGAAGAAGGTGCTCACCGTGTCGGGCGACGTCTACCGGCCGGCCGCCATCGAGCAGCTCAAGATGGTGACGAAGCAGGCGGGCGCGGAATGGTTCCCAAGCACGCCCGAGCAGAAGCCGCTCGACATCGCCCGCGCGGCGCTCGACCATGCCAAGCGGCATTTCTTCGACGTGCTGCTGGTCGACACGGCCGGCCGCCTTGCGATCGACGAAGTGCTGATGAACGAGATCCAGCAGCTGCACGGCGCGCTCGACCCGGTCGAGACGCTCTTCGTGGTCGACGCCATGCAGGGCCAGGACGCGATCAACACCGCCAAGGCCTTCAAGGAGGCGCTGCCGCTCACCGGCATCATCCTGACCAAGACCGACGGTGACTCCCGCGGTGGCGCGGCGCTGTCGGTGCGCCAGGTCACGGGCGTGCCGATCAAGTTTGCCGGCACCAGCGAGAAGATCGACGGCCTCGAGGTGTTCGACGCCGAGCGCCATGCGGGGCGCATCCTCGGCATGGGCGACATCGTGGCGCTGGTCGAGCAGGTCACGGCCGGCGTCGACGTGGCGGCGGCGCAGAAGCTCGCGGCCAAGGTCAAGAGCGGCGCGGGCTTCGACCTGAACGACTTTCTGGGCCAGCTCCAGCAGATGAAGCAGATGGGCGGCCTCTCCAGCCTGATGGACAAGCTGCCGCAGCAGATGGCCGCCAAGGCCAGCGAGGCCGACATGACCCGCGCCGAGCGCGACATCCGCCGCAAGGAAGGCATCATCCAGAGCATGACGCCGCTGGAGCGCCGCAAGCCCGAACTGCTCAAGGCCACGCGCAAGCGCCGCATCGCGGCCGGCGCGGGCGTGCAGGTTCAGGAAGTGAACCGCCTGCTCAACGAGTTCGAGCAGATGCAGGGCATGATGAAGAAAATGAAGGGCGGCGGCCTCATGAAGATGATGAAGAAGATGGGCGGCATGAAGGGCATGGGCGGGATGCCCGGCATGGGCGGAGGTGGCGGCAAGCTGCCGTTCTGATTCCGCGCCGGTTCGTTCGCTGCGCCCATGAAAAAAGCCGGCCACAGGCAGTCTGTGTAAATAGTCGGCGTTGAGTCCGCGAGAAGTGCCCTCCAGGCGTTGTCTGGAGGGCATTTTTCATTGGA